>JAMCQF010000055.1 GCA_023379605.1 Actinomycetota bacterium | reverse complement strand
GTACGAGGGGAGCTAATGGCCACCTTCACTCTTGAGGATCTGGGCTCTTCGGTCGAAGTGTTTGTCTTTCCGAAGGTTATGGAGAGCCAGGGCGCTGTGCTTGAAGATGATGTCATTGTTTGCTTAAAGGGGCGGGTGGACATGCGAGATGACGCTCTCAAGGTGATCTGCCTGGATATACGCCAGGCAGATCTGGCCCCAGAGGGAGCAGGGGAGCTTCACGTGGAGCTCCCGCTTGTTGCCCTTTCAGACCCGACGGTGGAGAGGTTGAAGGAGATCCTGGCCGAGCATCCAGGTCCCACCCCGGTACTGCTGCATGTGGGCTCCAAGGTCTTGTGCCTCCCAGATGAGTACAGGGTTGCCAACAGCAGCGACTTGCTTGGAGAGCTCAGGGTTCTTCTGGGCCCCAATGCCGTGGTTGCTGCCTGAGGAGCGACTACAACCTGCTCGGGAGGTTCGGGAGGTTAAGTGAGGGGGCTTGGAGCTAAGCAAGCTGTTCGCAGGCAGTTCTGGGAAGGAATCGGTGCCTGGATGGAAGGATCGCTTGGATTTCCCGTAGAATGAGGAAAGGTCCAAGACGAGCGTGTGGAGAGGACGAGCTACACATGGCCTTCCAGATCGAGACTAAGGACTGCACGAGCCTAAGTGACTCGGAGTTGTCCGAGTTGGCTGATCTCTGCATGGAGGGGCGCGGAGGTTTCGACATCGGCTACCTGTCCAAGCAGCGAGAGGAGTGGGTCCTGGTCACCCAGGTGAGAGAAGGAGCCAAGCTCCGAGGCTTTTCCTTCTCTACCCTGGAGCGGATCGGGGGTACCCCCTCCATTCTTTTGGGCTTGGCCCAGATGACCCGCACCTCCAAGGCGGACGCCACCTTGAAGGCCATCATGGGAGAGCAGTTTCGCCGGGCGCTTCTCGCTTTTCCAGATGAAGACGTGCTGGTGGGGGTGCGGATCGTCGATCCTGTAGGGTTCCAGGTCCTTTCTGGGCTGTCGGAGGTGGTACCTCGGCCGGGCCACAGAGCCACTGGTGAGGAGCGGGCTTGGGGTCGCCGGCTCGCAAAGCGGTTCAAGGCAGAGGGCCAGATAGACGATCGTAGTTTTGTCTTGACCGGCGATGGCTCGACGTTTGGGTTTGTGGACTTCGTTTCTTCCAGGACCGACACCGTCGAGCCTGAGGTGGAGGCGTTTTTCGGGTCGATTGACTGCGGCCGTGGAGACTGCCTCGTAGCATTCGGATGGGCCATGGCCGAAGATCTAGCTGCCGGGCGCCTGCCCTAGCCAGTAGCTGCGGTCTGGACAAAACAGCGTGGCCAGTAGCCCTTCAGGGGCGCTAGATAAGAGCCGGCCCGAGAAGACCTTCGCGCTGGTGCTCGGAGGAGGAGGTCTTGTCGGGCTCGCCTATCACGCAGGCGTGCTCTGCGCCTTTGAAGACGCAAATGTGGCAACTGAGTCAGCAGACCTGATTGTGGGCACGAGCGCAGGATCAGTCATAGGAGCATACCTACGAAACGGGTGGACCCCCGCAGATCTGGCAAGTCAGACCGGCGCCGCCTCGTTTCTCCGTTCGGCTGTAGACAAAGGCGAGCCCGCCGCATTGGACGAGGGTCTTGCACAGGTGATCTCTCCTGCGTCGACCTCGGCGTTGGGCATAGCTCGCCGTGCTCTGGGCTCTGCCTACGTTTTGAGCCGTTCAGCGCTGCATTTCCCTGTGCCTCAGGTGCCGGGTCGCTTGGCAAGGGCATTCCCAGCTGGCATGCTCTCTATGGAGGCAGGGCGCCAGCGTCTGGAGAAGGACCTGCCGCCTGAGTGGCCACTGCGACCACTTCGGCTTACCGCCTACGACATCACACGGGGCAGGCGTGTGGTGATGGGCGGTCCTGGGGTGAGCGATATCGAGCTGGATCTGCCCTCTGCGGTGCGGGCGTCATGTGCAGTTCCAGGCGTGTTCCCCCCGGTCCGGTCAGGATCTCACGTTCTTGCTGATGGCGGGGTGACCTCTACGACCAACTTGGATCTGGCCGCTGGCTACCAGGTAGTCCTCTGCGTGGCCCCCATGGCCTCAGCGCCGGGTTCGCCCCCAGGTCTGGCTGCAAGGTTGGCACGGACATGGGCTTCGCGCTCTGTGGCCCTTGAGGCTGCTCGGCTGCGCAGGAGTGGATCGGAGGTGCTGCTCATCAGGCCTACGGCCGCGGAGGTGAGCACGCAGGGCACAAACCTCATGCGCCATAGCGGGCTGGATCTTGTGGCCGAATGTGCTTACGATGCAACCGTGGCCCGCTTGGCCTCGGAACGCTTTCGCCGGGTGGTAGACATCTTGGCGGCCTGAGCTGGCTTGGGCAGCAGAGACGAGACCACCTTGTAGCAGTACCCCTCTTTCGGTGGCGTCAAAGTCACTACAAGGTGCGATGGTTGAAATCCCAGGGCCCTAGAGAGGTTCTCGCCCCCGAGGTGCCTTGCACCAGAAGCCTGAAGGACAGCGATTGCGAGGGGATCCTGGCATAGGAGCCACTCCTGGCGCGCTCCCCAGGAGAAGCGCACTGCGGGCTGGCCGTCTCGATCCTGCCAGTAAAGGACCGGTGGCCGTACCAGCTCGACGAGCGCAACTGAAGGGTGGTCTCCGGTTAGGGTCCAATAGCAGGTGGATTGACCCACGAACCCCAACAGCGGCTCTGTGTCGGGTGCAAGCAGCGATTTTATGATCCGCTGGGTCCGGCGTGCTGCCAGGCGCCGATCGGGAACTGGCTTGCCGACTGTCTCGGCCGCCTCTGGCTGGGAAGGGTCCGCAAGCTGGGGGTAATCACTAAGGCTTACCCGTACTACATCGTAAGGGTAGATCGGTTCGCCCAAAGAGTTGCGGTGGTCGCTTGCACTCTCAACACCACAATCATCACCGTTCGCGGTCCTTATCACCGCTCCCGTGGCAAGGTTTACACCTGCCAGACCGGACTCGGTCATTGCCAGCACCATTATCTTGAGCTGTGCTTTAGAGCTAGACGGCGCTGTGATCCGCTCGACAGAGGCAGGTAGTGGTGGGGAGCTGGTGGAGTGGTGTCGTCTAGGCATCGTTGACCATGCTAAGCGAGTTGGCCCATACAGGCTCGCCGGCGCGGGCCTCTTAATTGTCACTGCCCAGCGCCGTTGTCATGCCGGCTGGAGCTGGGCCAGGAGCTCCTCAGGATGACTGGCAGGGGCAAGGCAGGTGAACTGATGGCACACGTAAGCCATTCCAGGCTCACGGTCTGACCATAAACCAGACCCGGTTGGCTCACCCCAAGCCAGCACAGCGTCGGGCAGCCACTTGGTTCTAGCTGCCTGGACAAGGTCGGGTCTGTCACCTACTACAACGATCTCCCGGCTGGAAAGGAAAGCCATGCGGACCGCCCCCATTGCATAGGAGAAGGCTGAGGGTTGAAGAGCCATCGCCGGGGCAATGCTAGCGAGTAGCTCGATAGCTGGATCGCTGAAGCGCTGCTCTGCGGTGAGCATGCCGAGTCGCATAAGAGCGACCGCTGCCACCGAGTTGGAAGCGGGGGTCGCTCCGTCGCTCAGATCCACTTGCCTTGATATGAGCTTTTCACCGTCTGCTCCCGTGGTAGAGAATGCTCTGGCCTCTGGGTCCCAGAAGAGGGCTATCATCTGCTCTGCCATCTCGCAGGCTTCCTCCAGCCACCGTTTCTCACCTGTCAACTCGGCGGTTCTCACAAGAGCGTCGACCATCCATGCGTAGTCGCCGGCGTAGGCCAGATGCTTGGCCTGGCCGTCACGCCAGGCCCGAAGGAGCCTGCCATCGGAGCGGCGGAGGTTCTCCAGCAGGAACGTCATGATGCCTTCGGTTGCCTCAGCCCAATCTCTGCGGCCAGTTGCCGACGCTGCTTCGGCGAGCGATGATGCGAACATCGCGTTCCACTCGGTGATGACTTTGTCGTCCAGAGCCGGTCGCACCCTAGAGGAGCGCCGAGCTGCCAGCTTGGAACGCGCCAGCTCTATGTCGCCTGGGCGCAGCAGCTGGCCCGGTTCGGGGCGGTGGAGGATGTTTCGTCCCTCAAAGTTGCCTTGCGTGGTCACCCCATACCATAAGACGGCTGATTGCGCGAGCTCATTGCCAACTGCGTCCGCAATCTCATCAGCAGACCAGAGGTAGAATCGACCCTCTTCCCCCTCGGAGTCAGCATCCTCGGAGGACCATAGGCCCCCGTGAGGACCGCGAAGGTCTGATAGGACGTATGTGACAGTCTCCTGCACTACCTGGTGCCAGTTTGCGTTACCAGTTAGAAGCCATCCGTGCAGGTAGACCCTTAAAAGGCTGGCCTGGTCATAGAGCATCTTCTCAAAGTGAGGCACTTGCCAAGCCCGGTCCACGCTATAGCGTGAGAACCCTCCTCCGAGGTGGTCGTAGATACCTCCCGCAGACATAGCGTCAAGAGTCCTGGCTGCCATCGTCAAGCACTCCTCATTGGCGTCAAGAGCGTATCCTGCGAGGAGGAGGTCAATTGAGGGAGCTTGGGGGAACTTGGGCGCTCCTCCGAATCCACCGTAGGTCTCGTCGAACCGCTGAGCCAGGCTTGTGAGTGCAGAGTTGATGAGCTCTCGGGCCTCCAGGGAGGCTGGAGTTGCACGCCCACCCTTATCCTTGACAACGGCCAGACCGCTCCTGGCCTGGATGGCAGCGGTAAGAGCGTTGGCCTGTTCAATCAGGTTCGAGCGGTTGTTCTCCCATGCGTCGATCACGGCTTCCAAGACACGAGGGAACCCCGGCAGGCCTTGGCGGTCCCTTGGGGGGAAGTATGTTCCTGCAAAGAACGGCTTTCGGTCTCCGGTCACAAACACCGACATCGGCCAGCCTCCTCCGCCCGTCATGGCCTGGGTGGCCTCCATGTAGACCCCGTCTACGTCAGGGCGCTCTTCCCTGTCCACCTTCACGCTCACGAAATGCTCGTTTAAGTACCTTGCGATCTGAGGGTCCTCGAAGCATTCATGAGCCATGACGTGGCACCAGTGGCAAGAGGAGTATCCAATGGAAACAAAGACAGGGCGATCCTGCTTCAGCGCCAGCTCAAATGGCTCGTCGCCCCATGGATACCAGTCGACGGGGTTGTCCTTGTGCTGGCGAAGGTAGGGACTGGTCTCTGCCTCGAGGTGGTTTGCCATTTGCCTTCCAAGGCCATATCTGCCGGGGTTTGGATCTCGCGAATCTTGTGGGGAGCTTGAATTGGCTTGGAATGCTCAGCCTAGCTCCTCGACCGCTACTCTCACGCAGGCTGCCACTGTTTCAGCATGTTCTACGACCATGGAGCTGGCAATCCTGAGCAACTGTGTCACTCTAGGGTCCGCTGCCCTGTAGTATGCGAACCGGCCTTTGCGGCGTACTGTTGCCAGCCCGCATGAGACCAGGCAGGCTAGATGGGCTGAGACTCTTCCCTGGGAGAGCCCCACCGCTTCCACGCACTCGCTGCCAGTGCACTCCTTTTCAGCGAGGAGCTGGAGCAGTGCCAGCCTGGTGGGATCGCCCAATGCTCTGTAGAACTTGGCAAGCAGACCCAACCTGGTGGGATCCTGGGCCACATCGCCCGGGTGCTCTGCTGGCTGGGCCCGCGGCTGGATGAAACTGCCTGCCAGAGCAGCCGCTGGCAGGCCTGTGCCCATAAGTGACGATCTTGCCATTGACAAACACGATAGCTGTACCAGGGGCGCTTTGGGACTACTCAAGTGGGCTTACTTCACCGGCTGGCCCAGGGTCCAAAGGCTATGTGGTGGCTCTGCACTGGGGCTGTGGTGGGTATGGCAGGGGTTGGCCGACCGTGGGTGAGCCCGTATGGCTCATTTGGACAAGCCGTTGAGCAGGTCACCTGGCGCTCAGGATGGATCAATGGAGCTTGAGCGACTCGTCCAAAAGCTCGATAATATCACGTACTACGATCTTATCGTCGTTTCCGGTGGACTTCGCAGCATCCTCGAATAAGGAGACCTCGAAGGGGCAGCAGACCGCTAGAACATCAGCTCCGGTGCCCACGGCCTCTTTGATGCGGACCTCGGCCAAGCGCTCGTCTACCTGCTCGGCTACAAAGGAGCTGTTCCACATACCGCCCCCACCACCTCCACAGCAGTACCCGTCGGCCCTGCAATGGCCCATCTCGACAAGGCTGATCCCCGGGATCGCCTCAAGCAAGCGCCGCGGCGCCTCGAACTCGCCATTATGGCGGCCCAGATAGCACGGATCATGAAAGGTAACGGTGCGCTGAGGGATAGGGCCAAGGCTCATAGAGGGGATCAGCTCAGCGAGGAACTGGGTGTAGTGCTGTACCTGGTAAGAGCCTCCATAGCTGGGGTAGAGATTGCGGAGAGCATTGTAGGCATGTGGATCGGGCGTGACCAGTCGTTTGAAGCTGTACTTGCCTAGGACCTCTATGTTTTTCTGGGCTGCTTCCTCGAACAGGCCGATCTCTCCTGCCAGCCGCTGAGAGTCCGCCACGCAGCGTTCTTCGACCCCAAGGATCGCCCAGTCCACGCCCAAGGCGCTCATCATCCGCGCCATAGCCTGAGCGGCCTGCATACCTCGTGGATGGTAGGACCAGTAGCACTCGGTGAAGAAAAGGATGTCGACAGATCGGCCCAACTTGGCCATTACAGGCACATCTACGCCCGCATTCCCAGCCCAGTCGGCCCTTTTGCGAGCAGAGTGCCCCAGCGGGTTTCCCTGGCGGCTGGTGTTTTCAAACGCCGTTGCCAGCTCTCTTGGTATGTCACGACTTGCTACATAGAGGTCCCTCGCTGCACTTATGGTCCCGGGAATGTCCACCTCTCTCGGGCAGAGCCTGGCGCAGTTGCCACAGGTCGTGCATATCCACAGGTTTGGGCTAGAGAGCAGCTCGTTTTCTAGACCCCACTGGGCAAAGAGCATCTCCTGGCGTGGTAGGTGGGTTCCCTGCGGGGAGAATGGACATACCACCGAGCACGTCCCGCACTGGTAGCAGCTCAAGAAAGAGTCTCCGGCCAGCTCGGCTAGGCGGTCTATGAAGCCCACATCAGGGCGGAGCGCTAGTGGGGGGTGAGCCTCGGTGAGCGTCGATGAGCTGGAGCTGGACAGGTCATGACCTCCGGCAGAGTCAGTGGTTGTCGAGTCAGCGGGCATCGGATCAGAAGCCTTTCATTGGGTTGGGACCGAGCTCTGCCACGCTCTCTGCGAACTCTCCGAGCATCTCTGGCAGGCGCCTGGCGTCGGCTATGGATGTCTCGAGGACCTGAACCCTGTCCTCTTCGAGGGCAAGGCGGCCCAGCGTCTCACGGACGTTGTCCATGCGGGTAGCCAGCAGCTCGCTTCCCTGGATGAAGTGGCACTGGTAATCCTCGCCTGATTTGCAGCCCAGAAGAGCGACACCGTCGAATCCCCGTTGGATCGCGTCGGTCACTGTGATCGCGTTGACAGAGCCCAGGCAGCGCACAGGCAAGACTCTCAGATGGGCTGAGTACTCCAACCTGTTGATGCCCATCATGTCTATGGCAGGGTACGCGTCGTTCTCACAGGCCAGGACCAACAGCCGGGGCTTGTCTTCGTCCTCGGGAAGCTCGACGGCTTTTTGCATGGCAGAGAGCATGTCCACCGAGTAGTCGGGAAAGGAGATGACCTGGACCGGGCAGGCACCCATGCAGATGCCGCATCTCCGGCATCTGTTTGGATTGATCACGGGGTGGCGAGCGTCGTCGAGCTCGAGCGCCCCAAATGGGCACTCCTGGGTGCAGCGACCGCAGGCCGTACATTTCTGCATGAAGAACTCCGGGTATCCCACCTCTCCAACCCTGGGATGGACGGCCTCACCGTGAGCTGCTCTCTCTACCACTTGGACAGCCTTTAATGCAGCAGCCTCACCGTCTCGGCGGCTGGCAGCCACGTCCTGGGAGCGGTGAACGGTGCCAGCCGCGTAGATGCCGGTTCGTCTGGTCTCGAAAGGAAAGCAGACGAAGTTGGAGTCGACAAAACCCTCGCGGCCAAGGGGCACAGAATCGCCCTGCAGATAGTTGAGGTGCAGCGGCACCGACTCACCTGTGTCCGGCGCCGAGGTTGGCTCCATGGCTACGTCGACCACCACAAGGTCAACTTCCAAGCTGAGGTCAGTGGCAAGCACCGAGTCTCTCACTGTCACACCCAGGGTCCCATCACTTTGCTCGGTCACTGAGCTGACACTGCCTCTAACGAGGAAGATCGACCGCTCATGCTGGACAAAGCGGTAGTAGAGCTCATCAAAGCCTGGCGTCTGCATGTCCTTGTAGACGAGAAACACCTGAGCGTCTGGATTGCTCTTGTGTACGTAGACGGCCTGTTTGAGGGCCACCATGCTGGTCACGTTGCCGCCATAAGCGAGGTTGCGTTCGTCGTTGGGGCCATCGCATGCCAGGATCGCAACCCGTAGGGCTTCACGGCCATCGGATGGACGCCGGATGGCACCCTGAAGCGCCAGCTCCTCCATCTCTAGGGAGGTGATCACGTTGTCCAGCGTGCCAAGCCCGTAGTTGGCAAAGCTCTCCGGTGCCACTGGCTTGGCCCCAGTCGCCATCACTACCGCACCCGCAATGATCTGGCGATGCCCGCCGGGCTCGTTGGCAGCCGAGCTCAAGGTTGCGATGAAGCGACCCGGCTCACCTGATAGAGCTTCTACGGTGGTAGAGGTAAGCATCGTGATGCGGGGATGAGAGCTCGCTTTATCTACGAGAACTCCAAGGCCGCTATCTTCAAGTGCGCTGCTCAGGTTCGGTTGTGACGGCCAGCACCGGTAGAGCTTTGCCAGCAGACCACCTGGCTGAGGCTCACGGTCAATGACAGTCACCTCGTATCCTGCCTCTGCTGAGGCAACGGCGGCTTCCAGGCCAGCAGGTCCGGCTCCTACCACAAGCACGGTTCGCTCATGGTCCTGGGTGAAGGGCGTGGCTTGGCTGGCATGCTGGGAAGCTGCTATTCCCATGCGGACCAGATCAGCTGCCAGCTCTTGAGTGGCCTCCTCGCCTGGTCGGTGGCTCCAGGCAACCTGCTCGCGCAGGTTCACCCGTTCTACCTTCGCAGTCCCGAAGTTGAATACCTGGCGGTTGACCCTGGGGGAGCAGGCAGCTATAACCACGGCCTTAAGCCCATCAGAGTCAATGTCTGAAGCTATCAGCTTGGCATCTTCGAGGCAGAAGGCAGAAGAGGTGCGCACAACTGCGAGCTCGTCAGTGCCTTCAGATAGCTCTGCAAGGGAGTCGATATCGACGCACTCGCCTATACCGCATCCTTTGCACAGGTAAAGCCCTGTTCTTTTGGTAGGGCTCATGGAACTACAACCATCTGTCGGCTTGCCCGTATAGCGCTCATCGCCGCTGCCGTGCCATCCAAGGTTGCCGTGGCGACATCCACCGGCGCCCTGGCACAGCCGGCAGCGAAGACACCTGACGGGTCGGATCCTTGTAGCACGAACCCATAGGGGTCAAAGTCCATCTCGCCTTGTGGTCGGCCCTCGGCCAGGCTGGGTTCCATGCCAGTTGCTAGCACAACCAGGTCCACAGATGTATGGCTCATAGCTCCACTTACCATGTCGTCGGCAACTACTACGAGCTGACCGCTGCCGGGCTCTAAGAGGATGTCTGCCACCTTGCCCTTAATGGCGGAGATCCTGGGGTGGTCCAGCACCTTGGAGGCAAATGACTGGTAGGTGCCCGGAGTGCGCAGGTCTATGTAGAAGATGTATGCGCTTGCCTGTGGGTTGCGTTCGAGCAGAAGGCTCGCCTCCTTGAGCGAGGCGAGGCAACATATGCTCGAGCAGTAGCTCAGATAAAGCCGATCTCGTGACCCGGCGCACTGTATGAAAGCCACGCTCTCGACTGCCTTGCCGTCAGAGGGGCGTATAACTATCCCACCAGAGGGCCCGTTGCTAGCCAGCATCCGCTCGAACATGACGTTGGTGACCACGTCGGGGAAGTGGCCAAATGCAAGGTTTGCAATCGTCCCCGCATCGTAGGGCTTCCAGCCGGTGGCGATCACTACAGCCCCTACGGTCAGCTCCAGGATTTCCTGTTGCATATGAAGGTCAATCGCGTCATAAGGGCAGGCTTGCACGCACTTCGCACAGCTGTCGAACAGGCATGTGGACTCGTCAATGGCATACTTCATCGGATAGGCCATCTCATGGCCAAGCGAGATCGTCTTTGTAGTCGTCATGCCGTAGTCGAACGGATTGGGTCTCTCCACTGGGCAGGGATCTACGCAGGCGCCACATGCTGTGCACCGGTCGTTCACGTAGCGTGGATGGCGAGCCAGTGTAGCCTTGTAATCCCCCGGACTACCTTGGAGGGCAGTGAGCTCGGTGGTTGTGAGCACTTCTATGTTGGGATTATCACGCAGCCGCCTGTAGTTGATCTCCAGGCCACAGGTGGGCGGGCAGAGCTTGGGAAAGTAGCGTGCCAGCTGAGCTACCCGCCCGCCCAAGTGGGGATTCTTCTCCACCAGGTAGACCTTTGCGCCAGCCTCTGCGGCCTCCAGGGCGGCTGTGATCCCTGCGATCCCACCCCCTAGGACAAGTATGGTGTCACTCATGGTACGATTGATTGGTACGGAACTGTGCCCAGCTCCCACTTGTCGCTGGCAGCGTCATAGTTGGAGTTGACAAAGACCCGCCAGTTCTCATCGTCGATCCTGGGGTAATCGCCGCGGTAGTAGTAGCCAGGCCAGCGCGTCTCCTTGCGGTGGAGCAGATGGCGCATGTGAGCCTCCGCACACCAGATCCGATCTCTTAGCTCCCAGCACCTGAGCAGCTCGTGGCGGTCGCGTGCGGCCACGTGCTCCATGTCCTGCTTGAGCATCTCCATAAGCTCAAGACCTCTAAGCAGGGTTGGCTCGTTGACCATTAGGTTGGAGCTGAGCCCGCCGGCATACTCCTCCATGAGCTTTTGCAGTCGGAGAAGGCCCTGCTTGGGGTAGAAGTAGTTTGGGTTCACATCCACCTTGGTCGAAGTTCCCTGGGAGCTCTCAAATACCTGGTATGGCTGGAACATAGCTTGAACGCTGGAGTTGAGGCCGTCCTCGTCGACGCTCGGGCGCTCTTTAGCGTCGACTATGTATGCAATCGCACCTTTTGCCGCAAGCCTTCCTTCGGCATACGAACCCGAGGAGAACTTGTGAGCAGAACCCCCCACGCCATCTCCTGCGGCGAAGAGCCCTGGAACAGTGGTCATGCGGTTGTATCCCCAGAAGTAACCTTCCGGAGCCAGGTCCTCTGGGCCGCTTACCCACGCGCCTGTGGCCGATGAGTGCGATCCCATGAGGTATGGCTCTGTGAGATCCAGCTCTGATGGGAGCTGGGCAGGGTCGATGTTGTATGACGCCCACAGCAGAGCCTGTGACATGGTCATATCCAAGAAGTCCTCCCAGGCGTCGCTCTCGATGGCCCGGACTGCCTTTGGATCGAGCCCCTGGGTGAGCGCTTGCAGCGCCTCGTCGGTGCGCATGTAATGAGGCCCCTTGCCCTGGGCGCGGTCGAGTAGCATCTGGTGGTTGCGAAGGGGAGTGGGAATCGGTCGGGCGTTGCCATAGGGGGGGAACTCGTCAAGAGCTGCCGCCTGGGTTTCCTCATAGAGCTCTCCATAGGCGTTGCGTACCTTGCCCTTGAATAGCAGGAACCACATTCCAACAGGGCCGTAGCCGTCCTTGAAGCGGGTCACGACCAGCCGGTGCTCCATCTGGGTCATGGTGGCACCGGCTTGGATGGGCAGTGAGTAGGCGGAGCCAGTGTTCCAGGGCGCATACCAGATCCTTCCCAGCCCTTCACCGACTGCGTGGGGGCGGAACACGCCTGTGGCACCCCCAGCAGAGACTATTACCGCTCTGGCCTTGAAGACGTATGCCTTGTGCTCTCGCACTGAGAACCCGATTGCACCCGATATTTTACCAGTGTTTGGGTCTTTTAGAAGCTGGGAGACAAAGATCCGCTCGTAGATGTTCTCGGGACCGATTGCCTTCTTGGCTGCCTCGGCCACTATGGGCTTGTAGGATTCGCCGTGGATCATGATCTGCCAACGGCCCTCGCGCTTGTAGCGCCCGTCCTCGTTCCTAAAGATCGGCAGCCCCCACTTCTCGAAAAGGTGGACGCATTCGTCGACATGGCGTGCGATGTCGTAGACGAGGTCCTCTCGGCAGATGCCCATGAGGTCTTGGCGCACGTAGCGGACAAAGTCCTCTGGCTGGTTTTCCCCCCATTGCATGCCCATGTAGCAGTTGATGGCAGAGAGACCCATGGCAACCGCGCCGCTGCGCTCAACAGAGGACTTCTCCACCAAGGTCGTACGCAGTCCCTGGGAGCGCGCCCAATATCCAGCTTCGTAGGCTGCACCACAACCTGCCATGCCACCACCTAGTATCAGCAAGTCCGTCTCCACCACCTCTACTTCTGGCGCGTTCACAAAGAGCTCCTTTCTGGGACTGGCAGGTTGTCGATGCCCATGTAGATGCTCTCACCGCACAGGTGCGGATCTTTGAGCGCCGATGAATCAGGTTCGGGCATGGAATCGTAGATCTCGCTCGTGCCCCATGGGGTGGTCCTTATGGGGAACTTGAACCGCTTGACTCGTTTGTCTCTGAACTGGACCGTCCACATTATCGAGTCAGTGCCCCTAAGAGGGGTGAGGCTAGCACCGAGAGGGACCACATCGGAGTATCCCCTCATGGCTATTGCCGACTGAGGGCAGGTCTTTACGCACGCGTAGCACTCCCAGCACTGGTCCGGTTCCTGATTGTAGGCCTGGCCAAGCTCTGGATCGAGGATCATTAGGTCATTGGGACATATATAGGCGCAGGCTGGCTTGTCGAGCGCCTTGCAGCCATCGCACTTCTCAGGGTTTACATAGGTGGGCATGGCTCCTCCTGGCTCGTTACTATTGGATTCTCACTGCCTTGCAGCATTGGAAAGGGCATCTCGGTCACGGTAGTGCTCAGCCAACACTGCCAGCACCTCCGGCCTGGAGAAATGGTTTGGGACCTCCTCCCCGTTGGCGAGCATCCGTCTGACCTCGGTTCCGCTTATGGACAGGTGATGATCCTTGCCGTGAGGGCAGGTCCGCTCTGTCGCCATGGCGTCGCATATCTCGCAGTAGAAGGTCGGCCCGAACTTAAGGGGACGCAGCTCCAGCGCATCGGGTGGAATCTCGTCGAAGATCAGCTGTGCGTCTAGGGGTCCGTAGTAGCTGCCAACCCCGGCGTGGTCCCTGCCCACGATTAGGTGGCTGCACCCGTAGTTCTGGCGGAAGATGGCGTGCAAGAGGGCCTCCCTGGGGCCTGCGTAGCGCATCTCCATGGGGTAGCCTGCCTGGATGCAGGTCCCCGGTACCATGTAGTTGCTCACTAGGGCATCCACCGCACGTACCCGGACCTGTGCGGGCACATCCCCCTCCTTGAGGCGACCGAGCAGCTGGTGTATGAGCAGACCATCACATATCTCGATTGCCACCTTTGCCAGGTACTCGTGTGCTCTGTGCATCGGGTTGCGGGTTTGGAAGGCCGCCACGGTGGTCCAGCCGCTTTCTGAGAACAGCTTTCTTGTCTCGGCTGGGCGGATATACAAAGAGCCATACAGCTCAGGAAATCCGGCTTCGGATAGCACGCGTACAGGGCCGGCGAGGTTTATGTCCTCTTGAGCCAGGACCTTGGCGACACCTGGATGAGCGGGGTCTTTGGTCCGAAAGACCTCAAGGGCCTCGTGCTCTTTGTCAATCCTATACCGCTGCTCAACTGTCATCACGCCCATCAGCTCGCCGGTGTCGCCGTCTAGGAGCGCTATGTCCTCCCCGTCAGATATGCTGCCCGCTTCGTCCTCGCTGGCTGACACCGTGATGGGGATCGGCCAGAACGTGCCGTCGGCCAGGGTCATCTGATCGCATACTGTGCGCCAATCAGCCGAGTCCATAAAGCCGCGAAGAGGAGTGAAAGCTCCTATACCGAGCATGATAAGATCAGAGGTCTCTCGCGAGGTCATCCTCACAGCCGGCAGCCGAGAAGCGCGCGAGCGCTCTGCAGAAAGCTCCTCTTTGGCTACGAGCAGGGTAAGTAGCTCTTTGTCAGGCCCATGTGGGCTTACCAGAGTCACCGCGAGGAGATCTCCTGAAGGCAACCTATCAGTCTCACGACATGCCACCTCCCTCCCTCACGGCTCCCTCTATGCGCATGTTAGTAGGGTCACATGGGCCTTTTTCAACTCGGATCGCCAATCAGGCCTGCAACCAGGTCTGCTGTGACCCCTGAGGACGGTCTCCCGGCCCTTGTGGAGGTCAGCTGGACGCACCATTTGCTGGCGGGCGATCAGTCCTGCGGGCGATGACGTGCACGTCGACGCCGACGCGTGCTGCCCCACGGATGACCTCGCGCAGCACAGAGCCGTGCCAGAGCTCTTCGAAGCGACTGCGCCTGGTGGCTCCTATCACCAGCTGAGTGATCTGATGAGACCCCGCGAAGGCAAGCAGCGCACCGGCGACGTCGTCTCCTGAGACCTCGTGCCAGGAGGCACCAAGGTCGCTTGCCAGCTGTTTGAGCCTATCCAGATCTTCCTTTTTGGTCCGGCCTTCCCCGGTGTCACTGTGAACGTGCACGGCGTGCAGGCTGGCCTTGGTGCGTGCCGCCATCCGAGCAGCACGCCTTATGATCTGGTCGGATCCCTCAGCGCCTGTGACGGCCACCATCAGCCTTTCAGCTGTGTCCCAAAGCTTGGCGCTGCCGTGGCGCCAGAGATATGCGAGCATCTCCTCTTCGGTCTCGTCGGCCACAAAGCGAAGCGCCAGCTCTCTTAAGGCGGTCAGGTTCTCAGAGCGGAAGAAGTGGGTGAGGGCATCGGGTACTTTTTCCGGGGGATATACGTTGCCGTGCAGGATCCGGCGTCTTAGCTGCTCGGCAGAGGAGTCAACCAGCTCGATCTGGTCGGCGGAGCGGACTACCCAGTCTGGGACCCGCTCTCTTACCCTTGCCCCTGTCATCTGCTCGACGGCGTCGGCCAGGCTCTCTAGGTGTTGGATGTTCACAGTAGTTATGACGGCTATGCCAGCCTGGAGGATCTCCAAGACATCCTCCCATCGTTTGGCGTGCCTGCCACTGCCTGGCACGTTTGTGTGGGCAAGCTCGTCTACGAGGGCGACCTGGGGATTGCGGGCAAGCACGGCGTCTAAGTCCATCTCTGTGAAGGTGGCTCCCTGGTAGGTGATGGTCTTGCGGGGCAGTACCTCGATGCCCTCGAGCTGGGCCTGTGTATAGGAGCGTCCGTGGGTCTCCACGAGCGCTGCCACTACGTCAGCCCCTCGCCTGCGGCGGCGCTGACCTTCGTCGAGCATGGCGACTGTCTTGCCGACTCCAGCTGCAGCTCCAAGGTAGATGCGGAACTTTCCTGCCGGGGCGACCGCGCTCGGCTCGTCGATTGGTCCTGAGGCGCTGTCGGCGTGGCTCGCTTTGGTGACCTGCTCGGAGGGGATGCTCGGTGCTGCCAGGTTGGATGGTTCAAAGCTCTGTTCTGGCATCCTGTCGATTCTGGCTCATGACTGCCCTGGGCTGCACAAGAGGTGGGATCCCATCCAGCACCAGCCACGGCGTCAGTCCTGACTGGGCCGGGCTGCACACAAGGTGCACCAGCCACGGCGTCACTCCTGACTGGGCCGGGCTGCACACAAGGTGCACCGGGCTGGCTGGGCTTATATGGTGCCAATGGCCGTAATCTTGAAGATGTGGGACTGCGTACACCAGGCTCCCAGGTCCGCCAAGCGATACTCGGCTCTTTGGTCACCGTAGCTGGGGTGATCCTGGCTTGTGTAGGGATGCTGCCGGTGAGGGGTCACATGAGTGTGACCGTTGCGGCTCTGGTTCTCGTGGTGCCCGTAGTGGCTGGGGTGGCAGTGGGGGGCTTCCCTGCTGGGCTCGTGGGAGTGGCGGTGGGATTTCTGGCCTACGACTACGTATTCATACCTCCCTACTACACTTTGGTCGTCGGTGCGCCCCAGAACTGGGTGGCGCTTGGGGTCTATGCGGTGGTGGTGGTGCTCGTTGCTCGAGTGGTGGCGAACTTAAAGGACGCGAGGTCTCGAGCCATTAGCTGGGAGCAGGACACCCGCCGTCTCTTTGGGCTATCGGACATGCTGCTCGAGGAGAAGCCACTCCCCGAGCTCGCAGAGCTCGTCGCTGCCAGCGTGCTCGGGGCTTTCTCGCTACGCAGCGTCGTGCTGCTTTTGCCTACTGGCCCCAAAGGTGACCTGGAGGTCACTGCCGCTGCTGGGGTGCCACTCTCGGCTTGTGAGCTGGATCAGGTGAACCCTCCTTCGGGCAGGTTGGCAAGCGTCGGCGCAGGCAATCCAGCGCCACTTTCCAAAGATGTAAGTCCCAAAGCTCGCCAGCATCGGATCTACTCTCTGGCATTGACTGCCTCGGGCCGGCCTGTCGGTTTGCTCGGGGTCTCAGGCCCTCGCTTGGGCCAGCACGAACAGGAGCTTCTCCTCGCCTTTGCCAATCACATAGCTCTGGCTCTCGATCGCGCTCGGCTGCGCGAGAAGGCGCTTAGAACCCAGCTCCTAGAAGAGATAGACAGGATCCGCAGCACGTTGCTTGGAGCTGTGTCTCATGACCTAAGGACGCCTCTGGCAACCATCAAGGCTTCTGCTTCTACCCTAAGAGACCCAGCAGCGGAGCTTCGCGGGGAGGACCGGGACGAGCGCATCACTCTTATAGACACGCAGTCCGACAGGCTCGCCAGGATGGTGACCAGCCTGTTGGACATGACTAGGGTGC
The DNA here is from genome assembly GCA_023379605.1 of Actinomycetota bacterium. Taxonomy (GTDB): domain Bacteria; phylum Actinomycetota; class Acidimicrobiia; order Acidimicrobiales; family JAMCQF01; genus JAMCQF01. Next base: position 16,713 of record JAMCQF010000055.1, on the reverse strand, counting down.
AGTCAGGGGCCCTTGGACTGCGCCTTAAGACCGTTGGGCTGAAGGACCTTGTAGAGGATGCTCTTGGAGTACTTGGGAGCGGGTGGCCCTACCGGGTAGAGGTGCGCTTGGACGAGAAGCTGCCGGAGGTGGAGGTAGATTTCCTTCTGATACGCCAGGTGCTGGTGAACCTTTTGGAGAATGGTCTTAACCATGCTCCCGAGGGAACTGCGGTTGTGGTGAGCGCCCGCCAGCTCACCAGTGGGAGAGTTGCGGTCCAAGTCGAGGACCAAGGCCCTGGTGTCTCCAGCCAGGAGAGAGAGCGGGTCTTTGACATGTTCGTGCGGACGAGCTCGAGTGGGAATGGTTTGGGCGGTGGAGCGGGTCTCGGCCTGTTCATTGCCAAGAGTTCCCTCGGGAGCATGGTTAAGACCATATCTGTAGAGAGCGGCTCTGGTGGCGGTGCAAGGTTTGTGTTCACACTGCCTGCTGCCCCCCTCGCGGCAGTGCCGTCCTGAGCGGGTAGCTACGGGTGGCTAGGGTCCTGGTCATAGACGACGACAGATCGCTGCTACGGGCACTTAGGATCGGTCTGTCTGCGTTGGGCCATGAGGTGGACGAAGCCTCCTCAGGCAGCGATGGCCTGGCTAAGTCGGCATTGGACAGCCCAGAGGTCATCGTATTGGATCTGGGCTTGCCCGACATGGACGGCTTGGAGGTTTGCAAGAGGATCAGGCAGTGGAGCACAGTGCCTGTGATTGTGCTCTCTGCGGGCGGCACCGAGGAGCGCAAGGTTGCCGCTCTCGATGGAGGGGCGGATGACTACATGACAAAGCCATTTGGGATGGTGGAGCTTGAAGCTCGCTTGAGGGTGGCGTTGCGCCACCAGGGGCATGAGGCGCTTAGGCCCTCTGAGGCAGAGATCTCTGTTGGAGACATCACAATTGACCTGGTTCATCACGAGGCAACCAGGGGCGGTATCCGGCTGGAGCTCACCCAGCGCGAGCTAGATCTTCTGGCGTTCCTGGGCAGGCACGCCGGGAAGGTTTGCACGCACAAGATGATCCTAGAAGAAGTTTGGGGGCCCAGCTACGGAGATGAGGGGGAGTACCTTCGTGTGTACATATACCGCCTTAGGCGCAAGCTTGGCGATCCCGAAGGTAGGATTGTCCGGACCGATCCGGGGATTGGCTACAGGCTGGAGCCTGGTGTGCCCTAGACCTCGAAGGCCACAGCCTACTCAGCTGCCAGCCTATAGAGCGGATCACGCATGAAAAGACCTGAGTGATTTGCCTGGATAGTCGCCTCCACGGTGCATCGGGCCCCTCTTGCCAGCCCCTGGATGCTCTCTCTGCCGGTAAAGACAACCCTCAGCTCACCTGTGCCGTCTTCTATCATGCACTCGTAGGCAACCGAGGAACCAAAAGGCACGCTTTTGGCAGAGATCACCACACCGCTGATCACAGCACGGCGGCGCGCCCTTGCGTCTGCGACTCTGCGCGCGATGGGCTTTCCCTGCCAGAGCGGGCCCTGGCTGAAATCCCATGTGCTCACTTGAGCCTTGCCAGGGCTTGGTTGAGCTCCAGCACGTTTACGTAAGCTGCGCCCAAGAAGCCAAGCTGTTCAGGATGCACCTGGCTTGCCACCAGCCTGCGCAGCCGCTGTTGGGAGATCCCGGTGGCACGGGCCACCATTGGTATCTGTACATAGGCGGAGCGTGGGCTTATGTCGGGGTCCACTCCACTTCCAGAGCTGGTCACAAGATCAGAGGTGGGTCTCACCCCAAGCTGGCGCAAAGCCTTGATCCGAGCAGCCACGTGGCGCTCCAACGTCTTTGAGCGAGGGCCCAGGTTGCTCCCGCCTGTCGCCATTGGGTTGTTGGGGTCCGGGCGGCCGTGAAACCACTGTGGCCCTGCCCAGGTCTGTCCGATGAGGGTGGAGCCGTCGGGACCCAGAGAGCCGTTTGCCTGGTGAGCGAAGATCCCTTGGGCCAGGGCCGTCTCGGCGAGCGGGTACGCGAGTCCACACAGGAGGAAGAAGAACACAGTCAATATGACCGCCCGGCGCAGGTGGATTCCCATCAGTAGAGCCTCGTAGCCGTAAGGACCATGTCGATCAGCTTTATGAAGATAAAAGGCGTGATGATCCCCCCAACGGCGTAGATTGCAACGTTGCGCCTTAGTATCGCTGCAGCACTAGTGGCTTTGAACCGCACGCCTCGTAGCGCAAGGGGTATGAGCGCGATTATGACTAAGGCGTTGAAGATCACTGCAGATAGCACTGCACTGGCAGGGCTATGCAGGCGCATGATATTCAAGGCACCCAGCTGGGGGTATGTGGCAACGAACAGCGCAGGTATGATCGCGAAGTACTTGGCCACATCGTTGGCTATTGAGAAGGTGGTGAGCGCCCCTCGGGTGATAAGGAGCTGCTTTCCGATCTCTACCACCTCGATCAGCTTGGTGGGATTGGAGTCCAGGTCCACCATGTTGCCGGCCTCTTTTGCAGCTGTAGTACCGGTGTTCATGGCGACTCCCACATCGGCCTGGGCAAGGGCGGGGGCATCGTTTGTCCCGTCGCCTGTCATCGCTACGAGCTTGCCGTCCTGCTGCTCTGCTTTTATGAGCTCCATCTTGGTCTCTGGCGTCGCCTCGGCCAGGTAGTCGTCCACACCTGCTTCTTGGGCAATTGCCGCTGCGGTAAGCGGGTTGTCACCTGTGATCATCACGGTGCGTATGCCCATAGCGCGCAGATCGGCAAAACGCTCCTTTATCCCCTGCTTCACGACGTCTTTCAGCTCTATAACTCCGAGGATCTCCTTGCCGTCGGCAACCGCCAGTGGGGTGGATCCAGCTCGAGCCACTCTTTCTACGACCTGGTCCAGCTCCTTGGGGATCGTTCCCGTCTTGGAGGAAACCCACTGACGCACCGCCTCTGCAGCCCCTTTGCGTATCTCTCGGCCTCCCACGTCCAATCCGGACATGCGTGTGGTGGCAGAGAAGGGGACAAAGGAGTGCTCGCCTGAGAGCTCGCGCTCGCGCAGTCCAAACCGCTCCTTCGCAAGGACCACTATCGATCGCCCTTCAGGGGTCTCATCTGCCAGTGAAGCCAGCTGGGCCGCGTCAGCCAGCTCTGTCTCGCTGTGGCCTCCTACGGGCAGGAACGCCGATGCCATCCGGTTTCCTAGGGTTATGGTGCCGGTCTTGTCCAAAAGCAGGGTCTGCACGTCTCCCGCCGCCTCTACGGCCCTTCCGCTCATGGCTAGTACGTTTCGCTGCACGAGACGGTCCATCCCGGCAATGCCGATCGCAGAGAGGAGCGCGCCTATCGTGGTTGGGATCAGGCATACCAGCAGTGCCACCAGCACAACCACAGATACTGTGCTGCCAGAGTAGCGCCCGAACGGCTCGAGAGATACGACTACCGGTAAGAAGACGATGGTAAGCGCGGCGAGCAGGATCGTAAGCGCTATCTCGTTGGGAGTCTTTTGACGATTGGCGCCTTCGACCAGGGAGATCATCCGGTCCATGAACGTATGTCCAGGTTCGGCGGTAATCTGGACGACGATTCTGTCCGAGAGGACCTTGGTTCCTCCTGTCACCGCTGATCGGTCGCCGCCCGACTCTCGTATCACGGGAGCTGACTCCCCGGTGATGGCAGATTCGTCCACAGATGCTACGCCTTGGATCACCTCGCCATCAGAGGGAATGATGTCACCAGCCTCGCAGACCACACAATCTCCCTTGACAAGTTGCGCAGCTGCCACTCGCTCCTCGCCCCCATTCTGGAGCAGCCGTCTGGCATCGGTGTCCGATCGCATCTTGCGCAAGGTGTCGGCCTGTGCTTTTCCCCTTCCCTCTGCTACTGCTTCAGCGAAGTTGGCAAATAGCACGGTAAGAGCCAGCCAGATCGTTATGCCCCAGGTGAACTTGTCGGGGTGGCGAAGGGCCTCGACAAAGGTTACCACCGTGCCCACCAAGACGACGAACATCACAGGGTTGCGCATCTGCACCATGGGGTTGAGCTTGCGGAAGGCGTCCTTGGCTGCCTGTCGAAGGATCTCAGGGTCGAACAGCCCTCTGCGCGTAGCCACGCCCCTGGCTTTGTGCTCTAAGGAATGCGAGGGGGACAGACCGTGATCGGCTTGGGGAGCTGCTTGCATGTTGGGCTCCATCAAAATAACTTCCCGTGGCTTAGCTGCTCTACTATTGGACCTAGCGCGATCCCAGGGAAGAACGTCAGGCCACCGACGATCAGGATCACGCCAATCAGCAGCCCGACAAACAGGGGAGTGTCAGTGCGGAAAGTCCCTGTTGATGTGGGTACGAGACTCTTGGAGCCTAGAGTGCCAGCCAGGGCGAGAACCGGCACGATAATGGCGAAGCGACCAAGGAGCATCGCTATAGACCCGGTTATGTTGTAAAAAGCGGTGTTTGCGTTCAGGCCGGCGAATGCCGAGCCGTTATTGTTTGCCTGGGAAGTGAACGCGTACAGGATCTCAGAGAATCCCTGGGGACCCTTGTTCAAGGGGCCTGCTCTTCCGGCTGGGATGGCAACCGCGATCGCGGTGAGGACCAAAACGGTTATGGGCATGACGAGGACCCCCAAAGCTGCCAGCTTCACCTCCTTTGACTGGATCTTCTTGCCCAGGTACTCAGGAGTCCTGCCGACCATGAGCCCTCCAAGGAATACCGCCATAATGGCAAAGAGAAGGATTGTGTAAAGGCCACTCCCGACTCCGCCTGGACTGATCTCGCCGAGCATCATTCCAGATAACATCCCAAAGCCACCTATCGGTGTGTAGGAGTCAGCTGAGGAGTCAACCGACCCGGTGGAGGTCTGGGTGGACGCGGCATTGTAAAGAGCAGATGATGTGTCTCCGAAACGGGTCTCTTTGCCCTCCATGTTTCCAGTGGGCTGGTGCACAAGCCCTGCGGCGGCAACGGCGGGGTTGGGCCCGTGCTCTGCTGCGACGGTGAAGCCTACCCAGGTACCGAAGATTATGGTCATTGCCGCCAGCACGGCGACACCTTGGCGGACGCTGCCAACCATCTTGCCGAAGGTATAGGTGAGCGCCACGGGGATGGCGAGCAGTAGCACGATAGAAAGAAGGTTTGTAAGTCCCGTCGGGTTCTCGAATGGGTCGGCACCGTTGGCGTTGAAGTACCCGCCCCCATTGGTCCCTAGCTGCTTGATGGCCTCCTGCGAAGCCACGGGACCGCGCGGGATCGTCTGGCTCATCCCGTTTAGTGCATCGTGGATGTGGACGGGCCCGCCAAGGGTCTGCAATGCTCCTTGCGCGACGAAGACGAGCCCGGCCAGGAAGGCAATAGGTATTAGTACATAGAGCACTCCCCTTGTCGTGTCGACCCAGAAGTTTCCGATGGTAGAGGAGCCCTTCCTCGCAAAGCCACGGATAAGCGCTACCGCCACAGCTATGCCCACCGCAGCGCTGACAAAGTTCTGCACTGCCAGAGCACCCATTTGAGAGAGATAGGACATAGTCGAGCCGCCCGCGTAGTTCTGCCAATTGGTGTTGGTGACAAACGAAACGGCAGTATTAAAAGACAGCGCAGGGGTGACGCCAGGTAGGTGCTGCGGATTGAGTGGGAGCGACCCCTGAAGGCGGAGCATGCCATAGGTCACCAGTATCGCGACACCTGAGAACACTATGAGGGCTCCCCCGTAGCGTTGCCAGGACTGCTCGACCTTTGGGTCTACTCTGAGGATGCGGTACAAGGGACGCTCGATGAACCCCAGCCAGGACGTCTTTCCATCATATACCGCGACCAGATAGGAGCCGAGGAACCGCCAGGAGATCGCCATGGCCACCACGAGCACGACAAGGGTCCAGAGAAGTCCCATCAGAACCGCTCCGGGTTGAAAAGAGCCACGCCCAGGTAGACAAAGAGCAGGCCGGAGACCACAAGCAGCACGATGTCGGTGACGCTCACACTCGCTCCAGTGCCCTTATAAGGCCCAGCATCACTGCTACGAATAGCATTACTGCCAGCACGCTAAGCACATCAGCCATGAATAGATGGTGTCTTGAGCGGGTGTGAACAGGAAGTGAACGCGGCCTTGTCTGCATAAATAATCTGTGAACGGCTCGACTCCCACTTAGGGAGCCACTCAGCGCTGGATAAAGGTGATCCATGTGCCTTAAAGCGCTTGAGCCTGCCCAGGAGCGTACTGGTCCATATGGACTACCAAGCCTTGGTCTGGCTCGATCCGCTAACCTGCGGCAATGTTGCAGCATATGAACGGTCCCTTGAACCACCGTGACAGGTGGAAAGTGGCAGCGACTGGCTTGGCGATTGCGGTGGCGTTAGCGGCTTGCACGAGCGGGGCTTCCAGCAGCTCGGGCGCCTCTGGCAGAGAGGCCTCGCCGCCTGCAGCCACCCCAGCATCCACCTCCACCGATCACGGTTCAGGGCCCGGCCAGCCATGCAAGCCCGCAGCAGCCCCCACCGTAGCGGGAGAGCCTGAAGTAAAGATGCCTAAGGTAGCGCCCAAGTCGTTGGTTGTGGAGAACTTGAAGATGGGCAGTGGTGCCAGCGCAGAGCTGGGCGATTCCGTGACAGTTCAGTACGTTGGCGTCTCATGCTCCACCGGAAAGGCGTTCAGCGCCACCTGGGGGCAGGGTCCTCCAGCTACCTTCATCTTGAAAGCCAACAGCTTGATCCCTGGCTGGGTTCGAGGCCTGCCAGGGATGAAGGTAGGCGGCGAGAGAGAGCTGGTAATTCCGCCAAACCTTGGCTATGGTGATCAGCCGCCTGCTGGATCGGGCATTCTTCCAGGCGAGACACTTGTCTTTGTGGTCAACCTGGTTGCGGTGGGATAAGTGCTTGGAAGACCTGAGAGGAGATGGCGCAGGGCCTCTTCACAATGCTGGGCTGAGAGGAGAGAAGGTGGATCTGAGACTGGATGGCAAGGTGGCGCTCGTGACCGGTGGTTCGCGCGGCATTGGCAAGGCCATAGCCAAGCGCTTTGCCCAGGCGGGGGCGGCTGTTTTGATCTCTTCGCGCAAAGCCGAGTCCCTTGAGGCTGCAGCGGCGGAGATCGCCGCTCAGTCCGCTGGCTCCTCTGCCAACGTGACCTGGTTTGCTGCCAACGCCGGGCGGCCAGAGGAGATCGAGGCGTGCGTCGACGCGTGTCTAGAGCGGTTGGGAAGCTTGGACATTTTGGTCAACAACGCTGCCACCAATCCCTACATGGGCCTGATGCTGGACATCGACGTTCCAAGGGCTGAGAAGACCGTCCAGGTGAACCAGCTGGGTGTACTTTTGTGGTGCCAGCAGGCTTGGCGATCTCGGATGTCAGAGCACGGGGGTGCAATCGTGAACATGGCATCGGTGGGGGGGTTGACCGTGGAGCCGGCCATTGGGTACTACAACGTAACCAAGGCAGCAGTGATCCACATGACGCGCCACCTGGCAGTGGAGATGGCTCCTGGGGTCCGTGTCAATGCCATAGCTCCAGGCCTTGTTAAGACGGACTTTGCGAGAGCCCTATGGGAGCCCGCAGAAGCGGCTATAGCCGAGCGGCTTCCACTGCGCCGTCTGGGGGAACCAGATGACATAGCCCGAGCAGCGCTGTTTTTGGCCTCGGATGCCTCATCGTGGATGACTGGGCAGACGGTGGTAGTCGACGGTGGGGCGACCCTGGGTCTGCGGGGCGGGGTCGGCTGAGTGGATCACGACCCTTGATCTGCGGGGCGGGGTCGGCTGAGTGGATCACGACCCTTGATCTGCGGGGCGGGGTCGGCTGAGTGGATCACGACCCTTGATCGCTGACGGAACGAGAACCACCGCCGCCGCCAGCCCCACTGCAGCTGCGTAAGCGTAGGCGGCCAGCGGGCTCAATGTGTAAAGGAGACCCATGATCAGGTTTCCGGCGAGCAGGCCGATGCCCCTTGCTGCTGTGAGCTTTCCCATAGCCCGCCCTTGGCGGGCAAGCTTGGCCAGGTTGGCGATGGTGGAGGGCTCTACTGTCTCTATTACTCCCAAAGCTGCGCCCAAAAGCCCTATCGTTACGTACTCCAAGGCGGTCTTTTGATTGAAGTTGGCCATAAGTCCAAGCCCCAGGGTCCCTACAGCGCTGAGAGCGTACCCCGCTATTGCCAGGGTGGCGATGGCGGGCCAGCTCCTGGTCGCAATCAGCCACCCTGTGGCAGCTGACACCCCAAGGAACACCGCGTACGCCCCGACTCCCTGGGTCAAGCTGTGCGATCCCTGGGCCACGGTTAGAACCGGGAAACCGATGCTGTATGAGCTGAACCCGAACAGGGCAGTGGCGATGAGCACGGCTCGGGTAACCTTTTCTGCTTCGCGCGTGCCGGGCTCCCCGGCTGGGCTGGTTTGCACCTGATCGGGCTGGGCTGGCTCGCAACTCTTCTCTGCGACGGCGGGTGACTCCTCAGAGATGTCGGGGGGCTGGGGCTGGTGAACTTCCCTGGCTCCGGCCAACACCACAGATGATGCGAGTAGCGGAGCGAGCGCGAACAGAAAGGCGTGGCCCAAGCTCACCCCCGCAGCCAACAGCCCAAGCAGACCCAGGGCCGCCAGCATCCCGCCGCCGACGTCCAAGGCATGCAGGAACCCGAACGCCCGGCTGCGGCTTTCGGGAGCGGTGCCCGCCGCCAGAAGCGCTCGTCTGGGGGGGCTCCTGAAGTTTCGCGACCACCAGCCAGCCACGAACAGCGCCACTGCTTGCCATGGAGCCGCTGCCAGCCCGCACAGTGCCAGCAGGACGATGCCCAGGTTGCCGATAAGGGCAACCCTGCGCCTTCCGTAGCGATCCCCCAGCCTGCCTCCTATGTAGCCACTCAGCGCACCTCCTCCATAGGCCAGGGCGCTAGCCAGGGCAAACTCACGCGTGGTGCCGTGTAGGACCACCACTATCAGCAAAGGGAATCCCGCAATGATTGCTTGGTAGCCAAGATCGGCAAAGAAGGCTGACCCTGCTATGCACCAGGTGTTTCTTGTCAGCCACCGAGAAGGGATCGCAGCGGGGGTAGCCTGCGGGTGCTGTTTGATGGACTCGGTCATCTAAGCAGCTCCCTTCGCAGCTTCCCAAGGGCTGTACGGGGCAGGGAGCTTACCACCTTCATTTTCTTGGGCTTGGACCAGGGTGGCAGCTGCTCGGAGGCCATTGCTTGGAGATCTTCAAGGCTTGGCGGCCCACTTTTGGAAGGGACTACCCAGGCCACCACGGCTTGGCCCCACTCGGGGTCTGGCTGGCCAGAAATCGCAATCTCCTCAACGCAAGGGTGGGTGTTAAGCACAGCTTCGACAGCAGCCGGCCACACCTTTTCGCCACCTGTGACAATGACCTCTGCGATCCTGCCAGCTACGTGCAGGCGCTGGTTCTCGTCAATCCAACCTGCATCACCGGTGGGGAACCAGCCTCCTTCTAGGCGGGGATCCTCTCCTGTCGGTGATGCCCCGTTGGGCCCTTCCCTGTAGCAACGCAGGAGCATCGGGCATCTGAGTAGCACCTCTCCCAGCTTGACCTGGTCAGCTTGGCCGATCTCTGCCAGCTTGACTGAAGCTGTGTCTGCACCGGGATCCAAAAGTTCTCCCTGGGGGGCTGGATCACGCCAAGAGACTCTTACCTCCACACCTTCGAGTGGGATGCCGTCATAGACCACCCCGCTGCCGGTTTCTGTCATGCCGTAGGTGGTCACGACATTTGGCGGGAGGTCAGCCGGGGCCCTGGACGCACCAAGGAGCACTATGCGGAACAGGCCTGGTTCGATCCGCCGGAGCGCTGTGGCAACCAAAGAGACGAGGGTCGCGCCCGAGCGTGCGGCGGAGATGACCTTGTTCATGTCGAAGCCGTCCTGGACAATTAGCGGAATCCCTGTGTGTAGAGCCCTGGTCACCACCGACAGCCCACCTATGTGTGCCAGTGGTAGGCAGGCAAGCCACCTGTCTGTGGAAGGGTCAGCTTTAAGGCATTTTGACGTGGCCAGCGCTGATGCCTGCACGGCTGAGTGGGTTAGTACGACCCCTTTTTGCTTGCCAGTGGTCCCGCTGGTTGCCACCACCAGAGCATCTTCCTGCTCTAGTGGGACCCCGCCAGCGAGGCGGTGACATATCCCGTCGGGTCCGATCATGGCCGAAGGCGACATGGCCTCTATGACCGCCTTGCGCATTGGAGCAGGTAGCCTGGGATCTATGGGTAGCGCGGCGTTGCCGCTGTCCCATACCTGCTGTAGTGCCCGGACAAAGTCCGGTCCTCCAGGAAGATCCAAGGCTATAAGCTCTACCACCGCCACAGGTTAAGTCAGCTGAGATGTGCCTAGCCACGTTGCGCTGTGCACCCCGGTCGCGCTGGACTAGCTGGATGGATCGAGATTCACGCCCGCAAATGACCCCAGACAGCTCGTTCGCCCCATTGGGTGGAATGGCACAAGGCCTTGGTGGCAATCCCGGACCTGCGCTCAGCTGGACCTCAGCTGGGGAGTTTGGTGACATCCGCTATGAGCTGGGCCAAGGTCCACATGGTCCAGAAGGGATCGCAAAGATAACGATTTGTCGTCCCGAGGTTCGAAATGCGTTCCGACCACAGACGCTTTTTGAGCTGGAGACGGCTTTCAATAAGGCCAGGGATGACTCAGAGGTCGGGGTGATAATCCTTACGGGGGAAGGCCCAGATGCATTCTGCTCTGGGGGAGATCAAAGGATCAGGGGAGAGGATGGGTACTTAGGCGACGATGAAGTGGCACGCCGGGGAATAGGTCGGCTAAACGTGCTCGATCTACAGGTGCAGATCCGCAGGCTTCCAAAGCCCGTTGTGGCTATGGTGGCTGGCTATGCAATAGGAGGCGGCCATGTGCTGCACCTTGTCTGTGATCTCACAATCGCTGCGGACAACGCGCGTTTTGGCCAGACCGGTCCAAGGGTGGGCAGCTTTGATGGCGGGTATGGGGCAGGCCTGCTGGCCAGGACCATAGGACTAAAAAGAGCAAAGGAGATCTGGTTTCTCTGCCGCCAGTACGACGCCAAGGAGGCTCTCTCGATGGGGCTGGTGAACACCGTGGTGCCCCTGGAGCGGCTCGAGGAAGAGACCGTTGCTTGGTGTAAGGAGATGCTCAAGCTCTCTCCCATCGCGCTTAGGATGCTAAAAGCTGGCTTCAATGCTGCCGACGATGGGCTTGCGGGTATCCAGCAGTTGGCTGGCGACGCTACGATGCTGTTTTATATGACCGAGGAAGGCCAAGAGGGCCGCGATGCCTTCGTAGAGCACCGGAGCCCCGATTTCTCTCGCTTTCCCCGTAGACCGTGAGTTGCTCGCTTGAACTGTAATGGAGGCTCAGTGAGCTCACGTGCTCCTTTGAGGTGGCGGGCTTGGGTTTCCGGTGCCCGACCGCGCACGCTGGCTGCAGCACTTGCTCCAGTGGCGGTTGGAACAGCGGTAGCAGCGGTCGGGGACGGGCATTCTGGGGGCGTTATCTGGTCCAGAGCAGTCCTTGCAGGATTGGTGGCACTGGCTCTCCAGGTAGGGACCAACTATGCAAATGACTACAGCGACGGCATAAGGGGCACAGACGAGAAGCGGGTGGGACCCGTCCGGTTGGTGGCTGGGGGATTGGCAAAGCCGAACGCCGTGCGTGCTGCGGCATGGCTGTGTTTTGGGCTGGCCGCGGTGGCAGGCCTCGCTCTTGCGCTCATGACCACGCTCTGGCTCGTGGCTGTGGGAGCAGCTTGCATAGCCGCAGCGTGGCTCTACACTGGAGGGCCATACCCCTATGGTTATGCCGGGGCTGGAGAGCTGTTCGTCTTTGTGTTCTTCGGACTGGTGGCTACCGCTGGCACAGCTTACGTGCAGCTGGACAAGCTAACTCTTCTAGCGGTTGCTGCAGGGGTGCCCGTCGGTCTTGCCGCAAGCAGCTTGCTGGCGGTGAACAATCTGCGGGATATACCTACCGATGCGGCAGCGGGCAAGCGGACCTTGTCGGTAAGGCTGGGCGAGACCGGTGCACGTCGGCTTTATGTTTCATGCCTGCTTGGAAGCGTGGCAACGGGGGCCGCTCTTGCAGCCTCGGGCAGAACCTGGGCTTTGCTGGCTCTTGGAGCGCTTCTCCCCGCTGTGCTGGCAGCCCGAAGGGTGCGCGCTGGGGCAGAGGGCCAAGACCTGATCCCCGTCCTTGCAATGACAGCAGCGGCACAGCTGGTTCTGGCCGGCTTGCTTACGGTTGGCCTAGCCCTGTGAGGCACCCCTGTCACCATCGTAAAGATCGTCTAAAAATGAGCTCACCAGATGAAAGAACTGCTCGGGTTGCTCTAGGTGCACAGCATGACCTGCTCCAGCCACAGATACAAATCTGGCGTTGTCACCTATGGCGCTGGCGGTGCGACGACCGAGGGCACTGTAGGCCAAGTCGTGCTCGCCCGCGACAATGAGGACAGGCATGGAAAGCTCACCGAGACGGTTCCAAAGCGGTGTCTGGGTCCCAGTTCCAGCCAGGCGGAGGCTTGAGGCGAGCCCCGCGCAAGTGTTGTCCTCCAGGCGAGCCTGCAAACCTGCCTGTTCTGTTGACAGGGTAGAGAAGAGCGGCTGGGAGAGCCATCGATCAAGAAACTCCCTGAGGCGAGGGAGCTCTTCGCCACGGATGTCAACCGCACCAGCCTCTGTCGGACTCTCTTCAGAGCTCCCCTTCGCAGCCATGGCTTCAGTGGGCTCGAGGCTGGTGGCCAGCAGGTCATCTGAGATCCTCCTCGCTTTGCGCTGGCTGGGATCCTCAATCCCGGGATGGGCACCCAGGAGGACCAGCGCGTCCACCAGGTCGGGTTGGGACAGTGCTAGATGCATGCAGTAACGCCCTCCCATGGAGTAGCCGACGTATGCGGCTTTGCCAGCGCTACGACCTATCAGGGCCGCTCCTTCCGACAGGTCAGCCCGTATGCCCGACGACCCTCCGTGCCCAGGTGCGTCCAGGCAGAGAACCTCGTAGTGCTTGGCCAGAGCCGTAGCCACCCTCTCCCAAGATCGTCCCGACTGGGTGAACCCATGCACGAGCACTACGCGGCGTGCGCCTGCAGGTCCCCTAGAGGTGAAGCTGAGGAAGGTCCCACCATCTATGAAAGGCATGCCAGGTGAGCCTACATACCTCTGTGCAAGGACACGGCCCCTTTGATGGAGCACCCCGCCTGAGCACCGCAGCGACGTTCTGTTCGACCCTGGTTGACGAGTGGGCAAGAGCTGGCGTCACCGACGCCGTCATATGTCCTGGATCTCGTTCCACGCCTCTGGTAGAAGCGCTCGACAGGGACGATCGCATTAGGGCTCATATCCGTCTGGATGAGCGATCTGCAGGGTTCTTCGCTTTGGGTATGGCCGTGGCCTCCAAGCGCCCGGTCGTTGCTGTAACCACCTCTGGGACTGCCGCAGTGGAGATGCACCCAGCTGTTGTCGAAGCTGATCTTTCCAGGATCGCCCTTATCATCTGCACAGCAGATCGGCCCGTTGAGCTGCACGACGTAGGGGCCCCTCAGACCTTGGACCAGAGCCGACTATATGGGAACTCGCTAAGGTGGTCGGTATCTCTTGGGGTCCCCGAGGAGCGCACCAGAGTTGCTTGGCGCTCGCTGGCGGCAAGGCTGGTGGCTGAGGCCTCCTATGGCCCCAAGGGTCCGGGCCCGGTGCATGCGAACCTTTCCTTTGCCGAACCACTAACTGGTAGGGCAGGCGAGTTGCCTCCAGGACGGCAAGGGGGTTTGCCCTGGCACCTGACTCGGGCGCGGCAAGAGGTTCCATCGCGTGAAGTTATAGATACCATATCCTCGCTCAAGAGCCGGCGTGGGATCATCGTTGCAGGCGGCGGGCGTTCGGCGCCCCTGCCTTCCGCAGTGCTCAGCCTGGCTGGCGCCCTGTCCTGGCCGGTTCTGGCAGACCCGCGGAGTGGGGCGAGGCGGGCGCACAAAGATGCTGTGGTGATTGCAGCAGCCGATGCCCTGCTCAGGGAGGAGCGTTTCGCTAAAGAGCACAAGCCTGAGGTGGTGTTGCACTTTGGCCAGCCATGGGCCTCAAAAGCACTCGGCAGCTGGCTTGCCGGTTGTGGTGCTCTACAGATCCTCGTAGATCCCTACTGGGCATGGGGCGACCCGGACCGAGTGGCAGACCAGGTCATATCTGCATCACCAGATGCCGTCTGCGAGTTGGTGATCGCAGAGCTGGCTGGAGGGGATGGAGGGCCAATCGCGCGCCAAGCGACGCCTTGGGAGCAGTCATGGTCCCAGGCAGAAGCCTTGGCTCAGGCAGCCATCGGTGAGGTTCTCCAAGCACAGGTCACCCCGAGCGAGCCTGGTGTCGCCCGAGCTCTTTGGTCTGCGCTTGGCGAAGGGGACAGCCTTGTGGTCTCTTCCTCGATGCCCATAAGGGATCTTGAGTGGTTCGCTCCAGTTCACCACTCCCCACCAGAGGTGATCTCCAATAGGGGAGCCAATGGGATTGACGGCGTTTTATCCACTGCTCTCGGGGTGGCAGCCGCCAGGGCATCCAATGCGGCCATTGATATTGAGACGCATGCGAACTATAATCCTGTAACGATTCAACCGGATCACCTCGGTGTTCGCGAGAAGGGCATTGGTGATCAGCGGATAGATCGGGGAAGGACAGCGGTCCTGCTGGGAGATCTCGCTTTCCTCCACGACATCTCGGCGCTTTCTTGTGTCTCTGTTCCTCCTTGTATGGTGATAGTGGTCGTCGACAATCGAGGGGGGGGCATATTCTCATTCCTGCCACAGGCGGGTTCAATGCAGCCAGACCGGTTCGAAAGGCTCATGGCTACGCCTCCAGTTGTAGATATTGGCCAAGTGGTATCGGGCTTCGGGCTTTCCCAGGCGAGCATAGAGGGTGCAGACATCGATGGCCCGATCCGAAAAGCGCTCTCCCGCCTTGGACATAGCTCATCTGGGACCATGTCCTGTCTTCAGGCAGTGCGTGTGGTCACGCAGCGAAGCTCTAATGTTGAACTGCACGATCTCATCGCCCAAGCGGTAGGAGAGTCGCTAAGTGCGAAGATGGCCTGAGTGACAGCCACCGTCACAGGATTCGGCTTTCGTGCCCTTGCCAGTACCGATCGCGAAGCAGCCGTTTGTACAGCTTTCCAGTAGGATGCCTGGGTAGATCGGACTCAAAATCTATGCTACGGGGACACTTGTACGAGGCGAGATGTCCCTTGCAGTAGGATATGAGCTCTTCCTCTAGGAAGGGACTGGCTTCGGCCATATCAACTGGCTGGACTACGGCTTTGACCTCCTCACCAAGGTCAGCGTTGGGCACGCCGAACACTGCCACGTCCATGACCTTTGGGTGAGCTATAAGCACATTCTCCGCTTCCTGTGGGTAGATGTTCACACCTCCGGATATGATCATGTAGCTTTTTCTGTCCGTAAGGTACAAGTATCCTTCCTCGTCCAGATGGCCTATATCGCCGAGAGTCGTCCACCCTCTTCCATTAGGATCGCGGGAGGCAGCTGTCTTGTCAGGATCGTTCAGGTACTCGAACTGGGCACCATCGCCGAAGTAGATCATCCCATCAACACCCGCAGGAACCTCCTGGCCAGCCTCATCGAGAATATGAGCGGTCCCAACCAGGGGCTTTCCTACGGTACCGGGATGCAAGAGCCACTCTTGTGAGCCCACTGCACAGAACCCATTGCCTTCGGTGCCTGCGTAGTACTCATGGATGATCGGCCCCCACCAGTGGATCATCTCCTGCTTTACTTGGACTGGGCAGGGTGCTGCTGCGTGCACTGCACAGCGCAGGCTGGAGAGGTCGAACCTGTCTCTCACTTCGGCAGGGAGCTTGAGCATGCGCACAAACATCGTGGGGACGAGCTGGGTGTGGGTTACCCGGTAGCGTTCTATCAGGCCCAGGTACTCGATGGGCTCGAAATGCTCCATGGCCACCACAGTTCCTCCCAGGCGGTGCACGGCCATGCAGAAGCGCAGCGGGGCTGCGTGGTACAAAGGAGCGGGCGAGAGATAGACGCAGTCAGCTCCTGCCCCATAGAGCGCGCCCATGAGCATGGTGACACCGTCTGGGCTGCCGATCTCCCTACCCTGCAAAAGAGGTAGCCTGACCCCTTTCGGCCGTCCGGTCGTGCCCGAGGAGTAGAGCAGGTCGGCGCCCTCCATCTCGTCTGGGAGCGGTGATGGCGGCTGGGTAGCGGTGGCTTCCTCATAGCTTTCGAACCCCTCGACCAGGCCATCTGCAGCGAGCCGTACATCCAGGTTGGCTGCGATCCTGGCTGCATCTGTAGCAACCGGTGCACAGCCTGCGGTGGTGATAAAGGCTTTTGCCCCGCAGTCATCTAGGATATAGGCGACCTCCTCGGCGGTGAGCCGTGAGCTAATGGGGGTGTAGTAGAGGCCGCTGCGCTGGGCCGCCCAGGTCACCTCCAAGAACCTCAGGTGGTTCTCCATGAGTAGAGCTATTCCATCTCCAGGTCTGAGCCCGCTCTTTCGCAGGAGCTGAGCCAAGCGATTGGAGCGCTCATCGAGCTCGGCGTATGTCACCTTTGCCCCCGATCCTGACATGATCACAGCTGGCTTGTCTGGGGTGATCTTGGCATAGGTGGCTGGGTACACGTTGCGTTGACCTCCTTTTGGCCTACGGCACCTCAGGTGGCCGTGGACTGTAAGCTACATCTTTACCTTGCTGCACATAGAGATTTTCCTAAAGGGGCGTCAACCTTGAGCACCATAGCCCGGGGAGTACCC
>JAMCQF010000054.1 GCA_023379605.1 Actinomycetota bacterium | reverse complement strand
CACCTCGGCTGGTGCATGTATAACCCCTATTCGTAGATCGCGGGGAGGTTCTTTCATGGAGAGGGCAAGAGAGTGCGCCATGTCTGGATGGCCTGCCGCCAGGGTATTGTAGAACCCCGGAGAGACGGGGTGCAGGGGGTGCGCTACGACCCCGATCCCTTTGCGCCGCAGCCCGTGCACAAAGTTGCGGGCCTCTTCGCCGTAGCCGGAGATGTTCAGGTATGGGGCAAGCCAGACTAGGGTCCCAGGGGGGATGGGGCTGAGCGGAGTGGATTGTCGGCTATTGGCACGGAGGGCACCGCTACGCCTTGCGGCGGGCTTTGGGCGAGAGGGACGGGCTCTCCTTTGCGACTTGGAGCTCATTATCGTGCAAGCTCCAACAGATCAGCGACCAGCTCGGGGCAGAGCAGGGTTATCTGGTGTGCCACAAGGTCGACCTGGTCGCTTACGAGCTCGCTTGCAGCGCGGCGAAACAGGTTGCGGGCTCGCTTGTCATCAAATGCCCTGAGGGCAGTCGCAGACGCTATCATGCGTTGATCAGGTGGCCTGGCGGGGTCCTGGGCTTTGGCGATAAGGGGGCAACTTCCCTCATGTCCTGCTTGGCGAAGTCGCGCCGACCACACTAGCGCCCGCTCGACCGGCAGGTCGCGGGCACAGCTGGCTGCAGTAGCGAGCACTGATATCTCTCCGGGATGTATTGCGTGGCAGGCCTCCAGAATCTCGTCAGCTTCGCCGGGTTCGATCTGGAGGACCTGTGCCAACAGGCCAACCGAGGAGACAGAGTTGCCTACAGGGATGTGCCGGGCTATCTCGCCAATGGACCTGCCAGCTTCCTTAAGGCAGGAGACAAGCACAGAAAGGTGCGAGCTCAGCAAGCCTTCGTGTGCAAGTGAGCCAAGCAGAAGCTCGGAGGCTTCGCTCGTGCGACCCATCTGGCGCAGGGCCTCTGCTCTGGAGGCGGTCACGGTCGTGCTGTCGAGCTCAAAGCCGTCCTCGTCTACCGTGCTCAAGCTGGCTGCATCCAAGAGCTTAAGTGCGAGCTCAGGACGGTTTGCCGCCAGATGGGCGCGCGCAGCAAGAAGATCAGCTCGCATGGGAACAGCACTTCTCGCCCTGAGCTGCTCAGCGCATTGTAACGCTTTAGCTATATCGCCCAGAGCGATATATGACTCAGAGGCGGTGGAAAGAGCCAGCCTTGCGGTGGGTGGGAGCGGTGATTGGCTGAGAGCCTGTGTCGCGTGATAGATCGCCTCTTTGTAAAGGCCCGCCAACAGCTCGGAGCGGGCCAGGTTCACAAGCGAATAGCCAGCGTCCCACTTGCTGGCCTTGCCGGCTGCAGATGAGGCCACCCGCAGGTTGCGTGAGGCCTTTGAGCGCGACGCCATCGCAGTGTCTAAGTACCCGCTGTGGAGGATACGAGCGCCTTGTAGGTGCACGAGGCTGGGCGGGGCTGAGTTGGCGGCTACAAGCACCTGCTCGTGAAGCGCCCCGGACCATTTGCAACGCCACCTGCGGAAAAACCGCACGGCTGTATGGGTGAAGGTTCCACTGGCACCTGTGCCGGTCAGGTTGTCTATTGAGACCAGGTAGCCGTCCACGTGGTCAGGTGTGCTGGAGAGAGCATCTAAGACGGCGGTGCGCTCAGGTGCCTTTAAGGCCTCGTCGGCGTCAACCCAGCAGATCCACTCTCCGCTGCACTTGGCGAGGGCCTGGTTGCGGGCTTTGGAGAAATCGTCCTCCCACCCACCTCTGTATACGGTTGCCCCCAGGTTCTCCGCAATAGATATCGTATTGTCTGTCGACCCGGTGTCGTAGATGACGATCTCATCTGCGATTCCCTCCAGGGAGGCGAGGCAAGGGGCTATGTTGGCCTGCTCGTTCTTTGTGATGAGGCATGCGGAGATGAAAACGGCCCTGGAGGCAAATGATCTTCTGCCATTGCGCCGGACAAAGACATTCTCCCCTTCGCTCAAGGCATGGGAGCGTTCAACGGTGCCGTAGCAGCTCGGGAAATGCCCGCCGTGGTGAACGACTGAGGCTTCTGCGACAACAAGGCCCCCTCGGGGAGCTCCCAGACGGGCACATAGGTCCTCCTCTCCATGGGGTCCAGCCGGGTACTGCTCATCGAATCCTTTAATCTCGATGAAGCTCTCCAGGCGTACCGCCAGGCAAAACCCACCCAGGGTATCCACTTGGCGGGTGTTACCCGTGTGACTCTGCGCCCAAGTCCGCCCGAAGTCGCGCAGCGCCTTGTGATCACTGGGCCACCAGGACCCCTGAGGCAGGAGCTGGGCGATGGGCCCAGAATCGGTCACAGGTCCTGCTGCAAGGACCCCTGGGAGGTTCATGGCAGCAACGAGCTGGTCCAGCCAGTGCTTGGCAAAGATCGTGTCGCAGTCTGCGAACACCAAGACCACGGTGTCAGCTGGGCTCCGGCCGTGCTGTTTGGCCACAGCCCATGCTGCCTGGTTGCGGGCCTTCTGCTTGCCCAACGGAGAGGCGTTGCGGAGCCAACTCACCCACGGGTAGCGGCACTTTAGCGATGCCGCCTCATCCAAAGAGCCGTCATCTACCACCACTACCTGGTCTGTCTCAGCCAAGGTGGGTCGCAACGACTCTAGGCAGGCCTTGGTATAGGCCCAGCTGTCTTGGGAGGTGATGATAACGGCGCAGGGTGGGCGTGGGTATGCAAGAGCTGGCATGCAAATGGACTTATCGGCTGAGGCATGTGCGAACTTGACCCGTTGCGCAACTGGCAGCGTCGACCACCGAGCACCGCATTCAAGCCTAGTTCAGTGCTTGGCTTGCCGACCCAGATGGTGGCCTGTCTCTTTGAGAACCTCCAATTTCCTCTCAAGTATCAGAGCTCACTAGCCGAATAGCTTCCTAGGTCTTTGAGCAACTTAAAGGGCACATCCAAGCAGGCGCATCTAGACCCAGTGGCTGTGACGACGTGCCCAGGTGCCCATGGACACCGGGCAAGAGAACCATGCCGTCTTGGTGCAAAAGGCAATCCGACCCGGTAAGGGGTCCTCCACGGACGGAGGGCCAAAGAGAGTGGACAACCATCAAGGAGGAAAGAAATGTCGTCACTCGTAGTCAACACCAACCTGTCTGCCATCCAGGCTTATGACAACCTGAACACAACCAACGCCAGTTTGGACCAGGCGGTATCGGAGCTGTCCTCCGGTCTTCAGATCCAAACGGCAGCGGACAACCCCGCAGGTTATGTAACAGCGGAGTCACTTCAGTACCAGTCCGCTGGCTATACACAGGCCACAGCCAACGCCCAGAATGGGGTATCGCTGATCCAGACCGCAGCTGGGGCTTTGAACCAGATCACCTCGATCCTCCAGACCATGGATCAGCTGGCACTTAACTCGGCCAACGGTGCCACCACGGACTCCACAGCCTTGGCTGCAAACCAGTCAGAGTTCTCCGCTCTACAGAACCAGATCAACCAGATTGCCGACACCACCTCGTTTGGCACGACCAACCTGCTGGACGGCACCTTCTCCAACGAGGTGCTCCAGGTCGGCGCGTTCAATAACAGCAACGACCAGATCACCATGTCGATCGCAGCTGCCAGCACCGGGGCGCTCGGGGTAGGTTCCAACGTGGGTGTAGGCAGCGTGGCGTCGGCCCAGGCTGCGGTCTCGGCAGTCCAGGCTGCTATCAACCAGGTCGACACCATTGAGGCATCGGTTGGGGCCACTCAGAACCAGCTGCAAGCGGTCATCGCCAACCTACAGGTGGGCAACCAGAACCTCCAGGCAGCTCACAGCGCCCTTGTGAACGTGAACTTTGCCGAGGAGACGACCCAATACACAAATGACCAGATACTCATGCAATCAGGGGTGGCGATGCTGGCCCAAGCTCAGCAACAGCCATCTCTGGTGCTCAAGCTCCTTGGCTAAAAAGCTTGGAGATGACCTCTTGACAGCGGTGCTTGGCCAGGACCGCTGCCAAGAGGCTCCGGCCTCTGGCCTATTACCTAGACATCCAAACAGGAGTGCGAGCAGGTGACCATAAGCAGTGCGGGCTCATCTTCAGGACCGGCTTTGATCGACTCAGGGCTCATCCCTGGGCTTAACACAACGGCTATCATCAACGCCCTTCTCCAGCCCTACGAGCAGCCAATCCAAGATCTCCAGGCCCAGCAAGCCCAGATCGGGGCCCAGGTAACGGACTACCAGCAGATAAACAGCGACCTGCAGGCCCTAGAGCAGGCGGCAGAGGCCCTTGCCGGCCCCGCTGGAAGCTCGAGCGGTCTAGATGCAGTGAGCTCGGCTTGGGCGATGGCCGCCACCTCTTCTGCCTCCTCTGTTGCAACCGCCAGCGCTGAGCCGGGCACTCCCGCAGGATCCATCTCCTTTACGGTCAGCCAGCTTGCCCAAAACGACATCATGCTCTCGTCTGGGTCAGTGTCCTCGGACTCACAGGTCATTACCTCGGCGCCAAGCTTTTTGCTCTCCCAAGCAAGCCCGCTCGGCTTCTCGGAGATGGCTGCTGGATCAGGACTTGGAATTGGCTCCCATCAGATATCTGTGACACAGGCCTCCCAGGGGGCGATCACCACAGGGTCCTCGCCACCGGCCTCGTCGACCACGATAAGCTCGTCGAATGACTCAGTGAATGCCACCGTGAACGGTACCTCAGTCACCTACACGCTCGCAAGCGGGACCTACACCCCTGCACAGCTAGCTGAGGCGCTCTCCTCGGCCTCAGGCGGGGCGCTCCAGGCCAGCATCAACTCGACAGGGGCCATGGTGGTCTCCACCGCAGCGCAGGGGAGCGCGGCGACCCTCCAGATCACAGGGGGCACCGCGCTCTCCGCGTTGGGGCTCGCCACCATGAGCGCGGCCGTGAGCGGGGTGGATGCCCTGGTGAATGTGGACGGAACCGTGAACGACCTTGGCAGTACCACCACCGGTGCCATCACAGCGGGCGGCACCTTTGCCCTTGCATCAGGCGAAGGGGGGACCATAGATGCGACCGTAGGCGCAGGGGGCCACATAGCTGTAGCCAGCACCACTGCCACAAATGTGAGCACTGGAGATGGGTCCTTGAGCCAGGTCGCCGCCAACATAGACGCTGCCGATGCGGGCATAACGGCATCCGCCATAGACACAGGCAACGGCTACGTGCTCCAGCTTTCCTCGAATGCAACAGGAACCGCAGCAGATCTCACTGCGAACACAGCCGCGTTCTCCTCCTCGACGCTTGGTGATCTCCAGGTCAGCCAAGCAGGAAGTAACGCAGAGATCGAGATCGGAGGCTCATCTGCCGACGTGGTGACCTCGCAGAGCAACCAGGTAACAGGGCTGTTGCCAGGGCTCACCGCCAACCTGCTTGCAACCAGCTCAAACCTTGTCACCTTAAGTATATCGGCAGACTCTGCCAAGGTGACCACTGCTGTGCAAAACCTGGTGAACGCAGCTAATAAGGTGCTTGGAGATATTAACAAATATGACAGCTACAACACCCAAACCAATACCGCCGGCCCGCTGCTCGGCTCGGGCATTCTCTCTACCATCCGCAACGGAGTGCTTGGGACTCTTGCAACAGTTACGGGCACTTCCAGCCTCGGCAACGCAGAAAGCGTCGGGATCACGCTAAACGCTGATGGCACGATCGCTTTCAACTCCTCTGCATTTGCATCAGCGCTTCAGGCCAACCCTGGCGGAGTTGAGGCGATGTTCACCCAAGGTGGCACGTTCTCCCCTGCGTCGGCTTCCTATGGCGGCACGGTAGGGTTCGCCTCTGCCACCAATGGCACCCAGCCGGGGAGCTATCAGGTCGTGGTGGACCAGTCTGCTTCGCAGGCAGTGGACAACGGAGCAGTCATCTCCTCGGGAACAGTATCGAGCTCAGAGACTCTCACTATTGCCTCTGGTGGCAGCTCAGCTGTCTATTCCACCACGGCAGGAGAGTCGCTTGGATCCATAGCTGCAGCGCTGAACGAACAGTTCGGACAGGCTGGCATGGGACTGTCTGCTCAGGTGGTCGACTCAGGCCAGCAGCTCCAGATCACCTCCAATGGCTACGGGTCAGCTGAGAGCTTCACCGTCTCTACCACCAGCACCGCCTCAGGGACCACAGGTCTGGCAGGGTCATCTGGATCGGCCACCTTTACGGGTGTAAACGTCTCCGGCACCATCGACGGCGTGATTGGGACGGGCAACGGGCAGTACCTCTCGGTTTCCACAGGATCCAGTCCTGGAAGTGGGCTGAGCTTGGAGGTGAGCACGCCTGGGATCACCTCAGCCACCACGGTAGGCACCTTTAGCTATGTACCTGGGCTAGCCCAGGCGCTGTCCTCTCTTGCCTCGCAGGCCACCACGCCCACCACGGGATCGGTGAGCTCGGAGATAGCGAGCTTGCAGAGCCAGTCCAGTGCTTTGAACCCGCAGATAGCGTTCTACACCCAGTTCGCAGATCAAGAGCGCCAGGCGCTTCAGCAGCAGTACTCACAGCTGGAGGTGACCATTACGTCACTGGAGAACCAGTCCCAAGAGCTCTCCTCTGCCCTGGCAGGGCTTTCGGCCAATGGAGGATGACAAAGAGATGGACTTCATGAGCGCCCCGAACTCCACAGAGGATCCATCGGCCCTCTATCAGGCCATGGGTGCAGCGGCAAGGGTGAGATCGGATACAAGTAGCTATGAGGAGCCATCCGGTGATGCGCAAGCAATATCGGCGGTGGTTGATCTCGGCAGGCGCTACCTGGAGGAGGCAGTGATGACGGCCACCCCAGCGGCAAGGCTCGTCATGCTCTTTGACAGGCTCGTGATGGACCTTGAGGTGGCAGAGGTGGGTTTCAAGGTTTCCGACTGGTTCCAGGTGAGCTCTGCGCTAGTGCATGCACAGGAGATCCTGGCTGTCTTGCACATGACCTTGGACCAGGGTGTATGGCAAGGGGCTGAGAGGCTGGGCGTTCTCTACCAGATCTGGCAGAGTGAGCTGATGCACGCAAACCTGGACAAGGATCGCGACCGGATGGCACGCACCGCTGCGATGATATCCAAGACTGCCGGCGCATGGAGAGCCGCAAGTCTTGCGTGCTCCAAGGAGGCCTATGCTCATGAGCCAGGTCGCATCGCAGCAAATGGTTGAGCGTGCGCAAAGCGTATGGGATGAGGTCCTATCTGCCCTGGAGCACCAAAGGGCTTTGGAGGCTGACTACCTGAGGGCAAAAGGAGCTCTGCCCGAGCCTTACAGGATGCCCGAAGGCCTGGGGCCACTGCCGCCCGCCCTTAAAGAGCGAGCCGAGCGGGTGCTCATGTCCAACTGGGCCATGGAGGGGCTCTTGTCCCAGGCCAGAGATGCGCTGGGGCGTCTTTTGCAGGTGAGCAGGGAGTCGTCGCTTACACCTCCCCCGGCCGTATTCGTGGACAGGATGGCATGACCAAGCGCCCACGGCGCGCTGGCGACGTGCCGGTGG
>JAMCQF010000053.1 GCA_023379605.1 Actinomycetota bacterium | reverse complement strand
GACACTCGCCATATAGAGCTGGATCTTGCCACCAGGCGCCCTGCACGGCCTTTGGCTATCGTCGTCGTAGGAACATTGATCCTTGCGGTCATAGGGGGTCGCATCAGCGATAGCGCCTTTACCGATCGGTACGCCTCTGTGGTATTTATCCCACTGCTGCTGCTTGTGGCACTGGGGGTGGGCTGTTTGGAGAGCAGCAAGGTGCGCATGGGCGTGCTGGCCAGTGCCGCGGTACTTGGCTTGATTGGAGCCATCCCCAACATCACCACCAACAGGACCCAGGCAGGGCAAGTGGCAAGCGTCATAAACGCACAGGGCCGGAGTGGCGATGTCGTTGGCTACTGCCCAGATCAGCTTGGCCCTGCTGTCAACCGCCTCCTGCACAGCGGTTTTGCCCAGGTAACTTTCCCACGTGGGATCGGACCGAAGTTTGTGGACTGGGTTGACTACAACAAAGCGGTGCGCTTGGGGGATCCGAAGGCTTTCGCGGCCAAGCTCGAGGAATTGGCTGGTGAGGACCATGCGATCTGGGTGGTCTGGGCCCCAGGATATCGAGACTACGCCAGCAAATGTGAGTCGATCGTCACCACCTTAAGGGCCAATCCTCTATATAGCGCTCGTCAGATGGTTCACTGGGACCCACCACGCTTTTACGAGCCGATGTTCCTGACCCGCTTCGAGCCCACCTGAGCTGCGGCTTGCTCAGACCTTAGGGTTGCACTGTCTGAGCGTGCGCGGCTAATCAAAGGGGTACTGGGGGTGCTCGCCGCTCCAGCGGATCAGCCTATGGTGTTGCAGCGAGGTGAGGATGGAGTGATAAGGGGTGGAGGTCTCACAGACGTGCGCGGCCAGAGCACGGCCCTTCCAGCGATGGGGCTGGCCACAGATCCAGAGGTCGTGGTCGTGGGGGCCGGCCCAGCAGGGCTTACTGCTGCCTACGAGCTCTCAAAGAGGGGTGTTGCTGCGACGGTGCTAGAGGCCGATGAGGTGGTGGGAGGCATCAGCCGGACTGTGGAGCGCGATGGATGGCGATTCGACATCGGCGGGCACCGCTTCTTTACCAAAGTCCCTGAGGTGGAAGCGATCTGGTGGGAGATCCTCAACGACGAGGAGTTCCTGTTGCGACCGCGCATGAGCAGGATATTCTACGACGGCAAGTACTACGACTATCCCCTGAGGGCTCTAAATGCGCTGCGCGGCCTGGGGATATTTGAGTCCTGTCTGTGTGCAATGTCGTATCTCTGGGCCCGGGTGCACCCGCCTTCCAACATGGGCTCTTTCGAGGGCTGGACTGCTTCTCGTTTCGGCCGCCGCTTGTACAGAACCTTCTTTAAGACCTACACAGAGAAGGTATGGGGGGTGCCTGCAAGTGAGCTGAAAGCAGACTGGGCCGCCCAGCGGATCAAGGATCTCTCACTGTTCAAGGCGATAGCGGCGTCGCTCATGCCTTGGAGGAAGCAGGTCGAGGTCACGAGCTTAATCGCGGAGTTCCACTATCCTAAATACGGGCCCGGCATGATGTGGGAGCGAGCTAGGGACCTGGTTGAATCCCGTGGAATCAAAGTGCAAATGTCTGCTGCACTTACAGCGGTGCACAGGGGGCCTCTCGGAGCCCACTCAGTCTCCTATGTGGATGCATCATCAGGTGCCACTTATGAGATCCCTGCAAGCCATGTTGTGTCCTCGATGCCACTTGGAGCTCTCATTGCTGCAATGGAGCCACAAGCACCCGAGTGGATCCTCGGCTGCGCAGCGAAGCTTAAATACCGGGACTTCCTAACCGTGGCTCTTGTAGTACCAGATGAGGACGGATTTCCCGACAACTGGATATATGTGCACTCGCCTAAGGTTAGGGTCGGGCGGATCCAGAACTTCGGCGCGTGGTCGCCTTATATGGTAAAAGATGGCAAGACTTGCCTGGGGCTAGAGTATTTTGTCTTCGAGGCAGATGATCTGTGGTCCGCCAGCGACGACTCACTGGTAGAGCTTGGGATCTCAGAGCTGGCGCAGATTGGCCTTGTAAAGCCTGGCCGAGTGGAGTCAGGGTACGTCGTTCGCATTCCGAAGGCATATCCTGTCTACGATGAGAATTACCGAAGCGCGATAGAGTCTATACGCGGGTGGCTGGAGGCGGAGGTGCCAAATGTCTATCCAGTAGGCCGCAATGGTATGCACCGGTACAATAACCAGGATCATTCGATGCTGACTGCCATGCTGGCGGTGGAGAACATCCTTGGCGCGCACCATGACCTCTGGGCAGTAAACGTCGACAGCGCCTACCATGAGGAGCGTCCAGAAGGATCGACTAGCTCCATGCATCAGGGAGCATCTGGCCGAGATGCTCCATTTATAGCAAGTCGAGCTGTTACCGGCACACGGGCCGGCGCTTAAAGAGCAGCCTGTCCGATGAAAGAGCCCGTTGGCTCGAGGCTCGTTACGGCCTCTGCCGCTGACGAACCCGTCGCTAGGATGTCTAAAGTCCCAAAGCCTGCTCAGCCAGGTTCATCAGGGCGTCATGGCCTCAAGCGAAGGCTGGAGCACGCGGGTCCAGTAGCACTTGCTGGTGGATTCTCGCTAATCACTAACGTGCTGGTAACCTTGGCTGTAGCTAGGGTGTTGACCCCCAGGGGATATGGATCCTTCATACAGCTGCTTGGCATCTTTGTGGTGCTTTCGATGCCAGGCTCAGCGATACAGGTTGGCGTGGTCCGACGGGTGACAGCCTGGGACGGCGCCGGGATCTCTGGGATGGTGCTACCGTGGGTGCGCCTCTGGCATAGGCGTGCTGGGCTCATAGTGGTCCTTGCCGGTCTGGCCAGCGCGGCCGTCTCCCCCTGGGTGGCACGACTCCTCTCGCTTCCGAGCTGGTCCTGCGTGATAGCTGTTGGATGTGCGGGAGCTGCTTGGGTGCCTCTCTCCATAGATAGAGGACTCTTGCAGGCGCGCAGGGCATATGCTCCGCTAGCGGGCAACATGATCCTTGAGAGCATCACCAAGGCGCTCTGGGTGGTCGCGCTGGCAGCAGCTGGTACCGGAGCGTCTGGAGCGATATTTGGCCTCTTGGCCGCTGAGCTTATCGCGACCCTTCATGCCTTTGGAGCATCGCGGCGTACGATTAGCACGCTCCCCACGGGCTATAGTGCCAACAAGAGGGCCTCTTTGCGGCGCAACCTGGTCTCGGATGTGGCAGCGGCGCTTTGCACGCTTGGACTTCTGGCATGGTTGCAGAACTTCGACGTGATCATTCTCGGACGTGAGGCACCTGGAGCATCTGGCCAGTATGCTGCGATATCTGTTGCTGCCAAGTCCATCGCGTACGGCGCTATTGCCCTGTCTTTCTATCTTCTTCCAGAGGCTGCCATTCGTCGCCAGCTTGGCGGCCTGGGGTTCAAGCCACTGTGGATTGCAGGGGCGCTTCTGGCAGTGCCCGCAGCTTCAGAGCTGCTGGTAGCTGTCATTATGCCCCACTGGGCAATATCGGCAGTTTTCGGAGCCCGCCTCGCTGGTGCGTCTGGCTCGTTCGCAACTCTTGTGGGGGCGATGATCCTCCTGTCGGGAACCGTGATGCTTTCCTATTATCTGCTGGGAGCAGGCCATCGAGGCATAGTAGCGATTTTGGCTCTCGGGGCAGTAGGTGCCACCGCCGCGGCTTTGGTGTCACACGGACGGGTTGGTATGACCGCCGGGACTGACCTTGGGCTCCAGGCGGCCCTTCTCCTTGTGGTCGGCATCTATTTCGGAGCTGTACATCATGAAAAGAGGGTGTTGCAGTGATCTGCCACCGCAGAATCCATCCCTGCGTGCCGACTTGCAAGGATTGCACGCCTGGTTCGCTGGCCGCGCTAAACGCTGACGGTGCACCTGGCCAAACTAGCTCCGAGCGGGATGACAACCTGGCGCAGATAGCAAGCATTGCCCAGCGCTCGGGACTGCACCGAATTCAGGCGGTAGCCTGGCGGGACCTTGACGACCCTGAAGCTGGCGGCTCGGAGTACCATGCCCACAGGGTGCTTTCCCTGTGGGCAGGTGCGGGTGTTGACGTGAGGCTTAGAACCTCCAATGCTACGGGTAGGCCGGTCATGGTCAACAGGGACGGCTACGTCGTTACAAGGCGCTCTGGGCGCTACGGAGTGTTTCCCAGCACCATTGCTTCGGCACTTGCTCCTAGGGGTAGACCTTGGGACGGGCTGGTTGAGATATGGAATGGCATGCCGTTCTTCTCGCCTCTTTGGAATCCAGGACCACGCATAGTCTTTCTGCACCATGTGCATGCAGAGATGTGGAACATGGTGTTGCCAACGCCACTGGCACAGATTGGCCGGTGG
Source organism: Actinomycetota bacterium (assembly GCA_023379605.1). GTDB lineage: Bacteria > Actinomycetota > Acidimicrobiia > Acidimicrobiales > JAMCQF01 > JAMCQF01. The sequence goes on along the minus strand of JAMCQF010000053.1, from coordinate 13,475 downwards.
ATGGAGCGTGACCTTGCGCCACGCATCTATCGGGGGACTACTATTGTAACGCTCTCGGAATCGTCGCGTGATGAGATCATTAACCTGATGGGATTAAATCCAAGCCAGGTGCTGGTGGTTCCCCCTGGAATCGACTCACGCTTCTTTCCACACCCTAGACGCTCAGAGGATCCCCTTGTGCTTGCAGTGGGAAGGCTCGTGCCGGTAAAGCAGTTCGATCTGCTGATCGATGCCCTGGCAGCCCTGAAGCGTAGGCATCCTCGCTTGCAGGCAATGATCGTTGGTGAGGGATATCTTCGAGACGAGCTAAAGTCCAGGATCGCCCATCACAGGGCGGGTGAGTGGCTCAATCTGCCAGGGAGGCTGGATGAGGCTTCCCTCCTCGAGGCCTACCAGAGAGCCTGGGTACTGGCCTCAGCCTCTGCGAGGGAGGGTTGGGGAATGACCATAACCGAAGCCGCAGCTTGTGCGACCCCTGCAGTTGTCACAAGGACCGTGGGGCACATCGACTCTGTCTCCGATGGGATAACCGGGATAGTGGTGGACAGCCCAGCAGAGCTGGCAGCTGGTTTGGACGCGCTCATCTCGAGTGAGATATTGCGTTCAAAAATGGGAGCCGCAGCCAGGCAACGGGCACTGAAGCTCAGCTGGGAGGCAACTGCGCTGCGGACCTTGAAGCTGCTGGCCGCGCAATGCAAGCGTGCTGGAACAGCCGCACCTCAACCCTGCTTGCCAAGACAAAGCGATGAATCTGCGGACTCGCCTCTCCAAGGAGGGTGCCGATCATGGTCCATTGGACAGCTTGCGGAGGGATTTGCGCCCGATCCAGGCGATCCCAATCTCGATCAGAACGTCAGTCGCGAGGAGGCAAGTCGCGAACCAGGTTAGAGTGCCGGCAAAGTTCTGATGAGCTGGCCAGGAACCACCGGGCAGGTGGGGGCTCACAGCTTGCCCTACAACGACATAGATTGCAGCAGCTGTAACCGTTGCAAATACGCCGGCAGTCAGCACGGCTCTGCCATGTCGGGTCTTAAGAGCCACCAGGGCGGCCATTCCTATCGCCAGGCCAGCCAGAGGGCTCAACACCAGCGATGATATCGCTGCACCTGCAAATGGTACCAGGATGTATATCCAGGGGCTCCTCGTATTGAGTAAAGCCAGGTTGTCAGTGACAAAGGGACTCGTTAAACGCGGTCCTGCGTCCTCAGCCTCCTCGATCATGGTATGAGTGGGGTACCTGGAGTCCCCATATCTAGCCTTGGAGAGAGATCGCAAAGCTGAGGATCTAAGGGCCTGTAGCTCGTCCAGTGATGAGTAAGCGGCCTTCGGGTAGCGAGGTGCTCTATGGCCACGGCGGCGTCTTGGCCAGAGTGCAAGCACCAGGCAGAAGGCAAGTGCTGCGCCAGAGATCACAACCGATATCCACACGACACGCTGGGGGGTCCATGTCAACGTAATTGTCATGGTTGATCGCGTGCTACCTCGAGGATCGATGTACCACCCGTTTGCAAAGCCATCCACGAGCTGACTGTGACCAAGCGAGTGCCCGTCCAAAGTGGCCACCCATCCCGAGTTTAGGCTTTCACCCAACACGAACCAGAAAGGATGGTCTGCTCCCGTGACCGATACGGTAGCTCCCGTGGCGCTCTGGCTCAATACCCGTACCTTTGGTGAAGGCCCAGGAACAGGTGGTGGCAGTGTTCCGGTGGTGCGAGACGCACCAGGTGCAGGCCCTCCTCCCGCGGCAGAGTCGAGTACCAGCCTATCGATCCCAAAGCCCGTTGAATGGCCATCTGCTGTCGTGACGAGGTGGTATCCGGGGCCGAGGGTAATGCCGTGTAGATCGTTTCCACATGGAACGATTGAGAGGTCCTTTAGGGATTGGGCTCGAGCAGTTGTGCCTACTATTCGGACGTCTACTGGCTTGCCGTCGATCTTGATAAGGTTCGACTGGCATTTACCTGGGAGATCCTTCGGCACCGCAGGCATATGAACCCCTGGAATGCCGATCTTGGCGATCCCCACGGGAAGGGTGATGGGTAGATGGGAGTAGTAGTCCGTGGTTTTCTCTGCGCGGATGGCTTCAATGGTAAAGCGCACGTGGCGCCCTGTCACCATGGGGAAGGCGAGGTGATCCTCCACGGTAGCGTTTTGCACCGGACTGTCAGATACCGCTGGGACAGCCACCTGGACCTCGGAATGTCCGGTTGAGATCTTGAGCTCTGTTGGCACCGAGTGCCGGCCGTCTGCGATGAGGGCAAGGTTCAGGTGATCAAAGCTTACAGGATGCGGAAAGTCGTACTGCAGCCAGGCACCCACCTGAGCCTTATATCCGAACCCAGGGCTCCAGAAGGATCTCGGGTTCGTGCTTAGGGCTGAAGCTGCCCGTGCCCGCAAGTCCCCGGGCAGGCGACCCGATGAGTTGGCCACTATACCACTCCCGTCTGATCCTGGTGTGCCGAGAAGCTGGTCTATCTGGTTGTCAGGTATGAGCGTGGATATCTTGGCCGCTCCCGAGAGGGTAAAGGTGCGGGCCGTCGGGAGCCAGATCTTCCTTTCCATGTAGCGCTCGGGTTGGGCTCGCGGGGGAAATGGCTCTGCCGTCTCTCGACTCAGGATGATAACGAGCCTGTTGTTCAGAGAGGCACTCCCTAGAGCGCGTAACATATCCTGGGGAGGCACGGTGATCACGTTGGCAGTTATGTTGTTGACGTTCACCTCGGCGAAGCCCACTGCGCTTAGACCCTGGTTTGCGGGGTCGTGCGGGCGATTGACGGCATCGATTGTGATGCGCAGCATCGAGAAAGTCCTGGCAGGGAACGTAAACTTCTGCCCGGCCCGTGTACGCGACCTTCTTCCCAGTGTGATGGTGACCGGGCGCTTGCCGTCAAAGCTGAGTGTGGCGCGTGTGATCCAGCGGTTAGGGTTGCCGGTAAGTGGCTGAGTCAGCGTGATCGAGCTGGCAGTGATGGGATGATCAAAGCGCACCTGCCACCACTGACCCACCGGATCAGTGAAGGCGCCAGTGACCCACGCGGTGTTCAGATCCCCATCAATGGCCATCGCCGGTCGGTCCTCGGGCGTGAAGGTGACCGGATTGCCGTATGAGGATGCACTCACAGATGCAATGTGCTCGTCTTGGGTGACTGTGTATGTATCCTCGGGGGCGCCGGGGAACATCTTTATTGGTGCGCTTGTATAGTCGCTTGGTGATGCCGCTGGCTGGCTGGCGGTTTTGGTATAGCCGGCATTCTCCCTGAGAGTGTCCCAGCGAAACCCTCGTTTGCGGTTGGAGTCGGTGAGCACGAGCGTTGCGCCCTGTTTGGCCAGGGAGCGAAGAAGGCTTGGATCCTTTGCGAAGGTGCCTGCGTAGACGATGTTGGGATTGCCGTGCAGGAGGCCTACAGCGCTCGCTGCAACCAGCCCTGACCCGTCACCGTCTAGGATGATCGCTCCTTTGGATGACTCAGCGCGGATGATGGGGCGGGGATCCTTTACCGGAAACACCGTTATGGGAGCAGGCCAGGGAGCGTTCGCTGGTTCGGTGAGAACCTCCTCGTCGAGGAATGGAACGGTGGATAGATCAGGTCTGATCGCGCCGAAGGTCTTCGGTTTGCCCAATCCTTTTGGCGTTGGAACGAACTCTCCCCAGGCTTCCTGAGGTCTTGGTGTGTTATAGCGAGCAAAAAGGTAGTCGGAGATGAGCGCAATGTCCCCTGCGCTCATGAGCCTTGCTATGGGAGCCAATGTCGAGGGCTCCAAGGTGTCCTGCTGGAATGGCTCGTCTACTGCATAGAGCAGGTCCTGGGTTGGGATGGATCCGTAGATCTGCTGCTGTCGCTGGACGTAGGGGCGGTTGAGCAGTCCGGGAAAGACTGGATCTATTGCATCGCCCCAGGTCTCTGACGCGAAGTTGACACCCGGCACGCCCCAGACTCGGGTAGAGGTCCCCTTGGAGTTCAAGTAGGCGGCGGCTTGATGGTAGTAGCTGGGGAGATGGTCCGATCGCTCGTAGGTGGTGGGGATGAACCATCCGTACAGCAGGCCTGGATTCGCTACGACGATGAGGCCTGCAACTATGCCGACCGCCGTTATGCCTGCTGGATGGAACCTGTGATAAAGCGCTGCTGCCCCGGCTCCGAGCAGCATTGCCGTGCTCATTATGACAAGGGGTGTGGCGCGATCGGTGCTGCGCAGGGCCATTCCCCATTCCGAGCTGGTCATGAACTCGCCGAAAGCGTTGCCGAAGATGGAGGAGTGGCCGAATGGATGTGCACCTACGCTGATTGCAAGCCCGACGAGCATGAGGAGCACGAAGTATGCGCGATGCCGCCACCGGAGAAGTATGGCGCTTGTGAAGGCCAGGACTGGAACCACGTAAGAGGCGGCTATCAACCAGATCCATTGCGTATAGTACACCGCTGCAGGTACCCACGGGCCAAGAGCGTCGCTTCCATAGAAGTACCAGTATCCGAGGCCGCGCAGGACTTCGGAGGCCACAGAGGTCTGAGCCACAGCGGGAACCGTCTCTGTATATCTGAGAACGTCGATTCCATAGCGGGCCTCGACCCATAGACCCGAGATCCACCACAGCGACACGACGATGGTGGTCGTTCCTATACGGAAGAATGCCCTAGCCGCGGATCGCAGGGGCACCTCTTTGGTCCCCCAGATTGCGTACGGAAACCACAAAACAGGCGCAAGCCCTGCATAGATCAGCGCGGTGGCGTTTATCCCCCCAATTGCACAGACCACCAAGCCGAAGGCGGCAGGGTATTTCCATCCGCCATAGCGGATAGCTTTGATCGTGAGCGCCAACATGATCGGAAGCCCTGCCCAGGGCATGAGGATCACTGAGATCCTGCCTGCGTACTGGAGAAAGTACGGGCTTAGCATGTAGGCGAGCGCGGCCACCGGCTGGCCGGATCTTGGCAGGCCTATCGTGCGTGCCAGGTACAAGATGCCAAGCCCAGCTCCTGCCAGTAGGAGCCCCAGCCATAGCCGCTCGGAGACCCACATGGGAACTCCAAGGGTGCGAGCTAGCCAGAAGAACGGTCCCATGGGGAACAGGTAGCCGATGTTCTCGTGGGTCACAGTCCCCAGTGCAGAATTTGGATCCCACATCAGCGGAGCGGTTTTGGTCAGGCGGCCTGGGTCAATGTAGAGGTAGTCCTTGGTGTCTGCGGTTGCCAGTCCTCTTGCAGCCAGCAGCGTCGGCACGAACGCGACCACCAGGACTACAAGGTCCATGGACCACTCCCAGCCACGGGCTCGCGCTCTCAGGGCCAGGCTGTGGCGGGCGTTGCTCGATGGCAGGCGAGCGGGTGCGGCTAGCGCATCAGTTGATGCCACAGGACCTCGACCATCGTCGGGTAGTGTAGGAGCCGATGCTCCCATGTGCGGCGGCGTACGGCCTTTGTCGTCATGACCGTAGCATCTTTAAGACATGGAGTGGCAAAGGTGAGCATGTGAAGGGGTCTTCGGGCTAGGAGGGATCTCGCGGTGCCAAATCTAACAGGGGAGCGTCCGCTTGAGGGCTTGACCCCCGACTCGATTTTGGCACTGCACGACGCAGGCTACAGGGCTGTGCTCGGCCGGCTGGGCAGTGGCAGGGTGGTGGACATCGGATGTGGGGAAGGGTTCGAGTCGGCAGGCCTGGCGGGACCCGAGCGCTATGTGATCGGGGTCGATTACAGCTTTGCTGCACTTAAAGCGACCATCGGGCGGTTTCCGACTACGACGGTGTGCCCTGCACAGATGGAGGCCACCAACCTTGGGTTGGCGCAGGGATCTGTGAAGTGGGTCTGCTCATCGCACCTGATAGAGCACTTCGCCAACCCTGAGAGCCATGTAGCAGAGATCAGCCGGGTACTTGCCAGTGATGGGACAGCTTTCGTTCTCACCCCAAACAGGCCAGCAGATTTCGAGAACCCATTCCACCTTACGCTGTTTGATGCTGCAGATTTAGCTGAGCTCTTAGGCGAGTGGTTCTGGGAGGTGAGGGTCTACGGTCTTGACGCAACCGAGGTGGTGAAGGCCGACTTTGCGAGCCGGAGAGCGAAGGCACAGCGCCTGTTGGCCCTGGACCACTTCGATATTCGTCACAAGATACCAAGGAGCTGGTATCTTGCAGCTTACACAAGGCTCCTACCGGTGGCCTACCGGTTTTTGGCCAAGGCGACCACTGCAGGAGGGAGCGGGATCACCGCCGAAGACTTCTTTGTTACAGAGGAGGTAGACGAGACCACTTTGGCGCTGTTTGCAGTCGCCTCTATCCCCAAGAGGCCAAAAGGGACCTACGGAGTAAAAGGCAGCGGTCGTGGGTGACGAGGAGGTCATGCCAGATCAGGCGGGGTCAAAGCCAGCAGCCGTCGCGGTTGGGCTCACAGGAGGGATCGGCTCTGGCAAGTCAACGGTCTCGGAAATGCTGGCTGAGCGCGGTGCAAAGATCCTAGACGCGGACTTGATCGCTCATGAGGTTCTAGAGCCAGGCGGAGCTGCCTACGAATTGGTCGTGAAGAGGTTTGGCGACGGGATCCTTGCAGCCGACGGGACCATAGAGCGGCCCGAGCTGGCATCGCTTGTATTTGCCGACCCTACGGCTAGGGCTGATCTGGAGGCTATAGTCCATCCGGCTGTTGGTGCCGAGATGGCCCGGCGGCTTTTCGGGCAGCGCAGCTCTGGTGAGGTCGTAGTGCTGGATGTTCCCCTGCTAGTAGAGGCCAAGCTGGCCCGCCAGCGGACCGGCTCGAGGGACTACCCAGGTGCTGACCTGCTCGCCAGCTCAGGGGTGGTGGTGGTGGACGCTCCGGAAGAGCTGGCAAGGAAACGGTTGATGTCATCTAGGGGAATGACAGCGGCCCAAGTGGATGCACGAATGGCAGCCCAGGCTTCTCGTGCTCAGCGTCTAAAGGTGGCAGATTTCGTCATCGACAACTCGGGATCTTTTGAAGAGCTGGAGTCTCAGGTGGATCAGGCGTGGGAATGGATGAGGGCTTTGAGGTAGGCGCTGGGCCGGTAACCTTGCTGAGGTGCCACCGTTCAGGGTCGTCTCTCCATTCCAGCCTGCAGGTGATCAGCCCGCGGCCATTTCAGAGCTGGCTAGCGGCTTGGAGCAGGGGCTGCGCTTTCAGACGCTGCTCGGTATAACAGGCTCGGGCAAGAGCGCCACCATAGCCTGGGTGATAGAGCGCGTCCAGCGCCCCACCTTGGTTCTTGCACCCAACAAGTCTCTAGCTGCCCAGCTAGCCAGCGAGCTACGGACCTTGTTCCCGGCCAATCGAGTCGAGTACTTCGTATCGTACTATGACTACTACCAGCCCGAGGCATACATGCCTACCAGCGATACCTACATAGAGAAGGACTCCTCTATCAATGACGACATAGACAGGCTGCGCCATGCAGCCACCTCCAGCTTGCTTCTCCGGCGAGATGTGATAGTTGTCGCGTCTGTCTCGTGCATTTACGGCTTGGGCTCTCCAGAGGAGTACCGCGGCCAGATGCTCGTCCTTGCTCGAGGCGAGAGCCACGACCAGCGTGCGATACTGCGCCGGCTCGTCGACTTGCACTACGAGCGCAATGACACAGCTCTTGCGCGCGGGAGATTTCGCGTTCGTGGCGACGTCTTGGAGCTCCATCCGGCATACGAGGAGCACCCGGTGCGCATAGAACTGTTCGGAGAGGAGGTAGAGCGCATCACCAAGGTCGATAGGGTGACCGGGAAGACCTTGGCCGAGTTGGAGGATCTCATCGTCTTCCCCGCTACTCACTACGGCGCTGGTGACGAGCGGATGCGAAGAGCCATAGAGGGCATTGAGGTCGAGCTTGCTGAGCGCCTGGAAGAGCTCAATGCAGCGGGGAAGCTCTTAGAGGCACAGCGTCTTGCAATGAGGACGCGCTACGACCTTGAGATGCTGGCCGAGGTCGGTACCTGCAATGGCATAGAGAACTACAGCAGGCACATCGATGGAAGGGGCCCGGGAGATAAGCCTTTCACCCTGCTTGACTACTTTCCTGACGACTTCTTGATGGTGGTAGACGAGAGCCACATAGCGATTCCACAGCTGAACGGGCAGTATGAAGGAGATAGGTCCCGAAAGGAAACGCTTGTGGAGCACGGATTCAGGCTTCCCTCGGCACTGGACAACCGTCCGCTTCGCTTTGAAGAGTTCCTAGAGGAGATTGGCCAGTGCATATTCCTCTCGGCGACTCCAGGACCATGGGAGTTGGAGCACTCGGAGAAGGTCATAGAGCAGATCGTGAGGCCCACTGGGCTTGTAGACCCGGAGGTAGTTGTGCGCCCAACAGAGGGTCAGATCGACGACCTCCTAAGTGAAGTCAGAAAGGCTGCATCTAACTCGGGTCGGGTGCTCGTTACCACCTTGACCAAGAAGATGGCAGAGGACCTGACGGAGTACCTCCTCGACGCCGGCGTCAGGGTACGATACCTGCACTCGGACATAGACACCCTTGAGCGCATAGAGATACTGCGTGATCTCCGCCTTGGCGAGTTTGACGTGCTCGTGGGCATCAATCTGCTCCGGGAGGGTCTGGATCTTCCAGAGGTCCGCCTGGTGGCCATTCTCGATGCCGACAAAGAGGGGTTCTTGCGCTCTACCACCTCGCTTGTGCAGACAATGGGCAGGGCTGCTCGCAACGTAGACGGGCGTGTGATCATGTACGCAGACACGGTCACAAGGTCAATGCGTCACGCCATAGCTGAGACCCAGCGCCGCCGCTCTCGCCAGCAGGCCTACAACCGAGAGCACGGCATCGATCCGCAGACTGTGCGTAAAGCGGTGAGCGATATTTTAGATGAGCTGCGCACCGAGCGAGGTAGCACGCTTGGACCCCGGAACTTGAACCGCAGTGGGCCTGGTCGTTCGTCAAGGAGCTCTACAGGGCGCGACGGCCAGGGCGCGCGATGGAGGTCTCGTTCTGGTGGACAGCTAAAGGACCAGCCTGCCCGTTCAGACCTGCTTGCAGACTTGGAGCTCGCCAACCCGGCCACCCCCGAAAGCCCTGGAGGTTTCGGAGATAGGGGCATGCAAGGATTGACGGCTGGCGGGCGCTTTGAAGCCAGCATCCAGACGAGATTGGACCTTTACTCTATGGCCAGAGACGATCTTGGCAGGGTGGTCCAGGTGCTCAAGGAAGAGATGCGCCTTGCCGCCGAGGAGCTCCGTTTTGAGGACGCGGCTGGGATCCGCGACCAGATCGGAGAGCTACTCTCACTTTCGGCAACGCAAGCAGCGACGGAAGGCCAAGCTGCTGGCGATCCGATCACTCACCGGTAACCTCCAACAGGTGTCCGATCGGCTCATCATCCGCGGGGCGCGGGAGCACAACCTGCGCGACATCTCCCTGGAGCTGCCGCGCGACCGGCTTATAGTCTTCACCGGGCTATCGGGATCTGGAAAGTCGTCCCTGGCTTTCGACACCATCTACGCCGAAGGGCAGCGGCGCTATGTCGAATCACTTTCCGCATACGCCAGGCAGTTCCTCGGTCAGATGGACAAGCCGGATGTGGACTTTATCGAAGGGCTGTCGCCTGCGATATCCATAGACCAGAAGTCTGGATCTCGAAATCCCCGCTCAACGGTAGGAACGATAACTGAGGTCTATGACTACCTTCGCCTGCTCTATGCTCGTATTGGCAAGCCTCACTGTCCCAACTGCGGCCAAGCGGTCACCCGCCAGTCCCCACAGCAGGTCGTCGACCAGGTGATGGCACTCCCCGAGGGAACACGCTTCCAGGTTCTCGCGCCGGTGGTTCAAGGCCGAAAGGGCGAGTATGACTCCCTGCTGGCCGATCTCTCCAGGCAGGGCTTCGTTAGAGCCAGGGTAGACGGCGAGTTGGTAGAGCTCTCCGAGTGGAAGCAGGGTGCGCTTGCCCGCTACGAGCAGCACACGATATCGGTGGTGGTAGACCGTCTCGTCCGCAGGGAGGGAGCTTCGAGGCGGCTGACAGACTCGGTAGAGACGGCCTTGAAGCTCACTGGAGGTGTAGTGGAGATAGAGGTGGTCCCGTCTCCAGAGGCGCAGGGGCATTTAGCCGGCCAAGGCGGAGATGCAGCTAGGACAGCCCACTTGGCGCCAACAGAGGGATCTAAAGCTGCAAAGGGCTCCAGAGCTGCATCCAAGTCTGCTCGTCTGGCACAAGATGGCGAGAGTCAGGCTGGCCTGGAGGTGCTTACCTTCAGCCAGAACCTTGCCTGCTCATCTTGTGGCCTGAGCTTTGAGCCGTTGGCTCCCAGGAGCTTTTCGTTCAACTCGCCTTATGGAGCCTGCCAACGCTGTGCTGGTATAGGCACGCGCTACGAGGTGGATCCAGATCTTGTGGTCCCAGATCCACAGCTGAGCCTTGCAGGCGGTGCGTTGGCACCTTGGGCAGGCGGCAGGACTCAGTACTTTGAAAAGCTGCTCGAAGCAGTTGCGCAGGAGTACGGGATAGCTCTGGATGCTCCCTGGCGCTCCCTCAAGGCTTCCCAGCGCAAGGTGCTCCTTTACGGCTCTGGCGATCGCAAGGTGGATCTTCGCTACCGCAACCGCTACGGACGTCAGCGTTCGTTCAGTACCCGCTACGAGGGGATAGTAGGGTGGCTAGAGAGGCGTCACACCGAAGCTGACTCCGAGGTCGTTCGGGAGGCCGTGGAGGCCTACATGCGCGAAGTCCCCTGCCCTGACTGCAAAGGCGCGCGGCTAAAGCCAGAAGCGCTGGCAGTTACAGTTGGAGGACGAAGCATCGTAGAGCTGTGCGATTTGCCGATAGGTAGGTTGGCTGGCGAGCTTAGTGCCACAGAGCTTAGTGAACGTGACCACCTTATAGCGGACCGGGTCCTAAAGGAGATCAATGCTCGCCTCAAGTTCCTTGTGGACGTAGGGTTGGACTACCTTACGCTCAACAGATCGGCTGCTACTCTGGCGGGCGGAGAAGCCCAACGCATCCGCTTGGCGAGCCAGATTGGATCAGGGTTGGTGGGGGTTCTGTACGTGCTCGACGAGCCTTCGATTGGCTTGCACCAGCGTGACAATCATCGGCTTATAGAGACGCTCGTGCGCTTGCGGGATCTCGGCAACACCGTCATAGTTGTGGAGCATGACGAGGAGACTATAAGGGCAGCAGACCACCTGGTGGACATAGGACCGGGAGCTGGGGAGCATGGCGGAGAGATCGTCTGCTCTGGAACGCTGCAAGACTTGCTGAGCTGTGAGAGATCCGTTACCGGCCAATACCTTTCGGGCAGACGCGCCATTGAAGTTCCCTCCCGCCGGCGCTCTCCCACCTCAGGCCATTTGGTCGTGCGCGGAGCTGCAGAGCACAATCTTGTTGGCATCGACGTGGCCTTTCCCCTTGGTTGTCTGGTCGTGGTTACTGGTGTCTCCGGATCGGGAAAGTCCACCCTTGTAAATGACATCTTGTACTTGGGACTCAGGCGTAGCCTGTACTCGGCTTCGGTGACTGCTGGACATCACAAAGAAATCCAAGGGGCCGCTCAAATTGACAAGGTAATAGATGTAGACCAGGCTCCGATTGGACGTACGCCCAGATCGAATCCGGCCACCTACACTGGCGTGTTTGACCATATACGCAAGCTTTTCAGCCAGACTCCCGAGGCCAAGGTGCGTGGATACCTTCCCGGGCGGTTCTCCTTCAATGTCCGGGGCGGAAGGTGCGAGGCTTGTGCAGGGGACGGCACTATCAAGATAGAGATGCACTTCCTGCCCGACGTTTACGTGCCCTGCGAGGTATGCGCAGGAGCGAGGTACAACCGAGACACCTTGGAGGTGACATTTAAGGGTAAGAATGTGGCAGAGGTGCTGGACATGCCCTGCGAGCAGGCTCTTGAGTTCTTTGCCAACCAGCCCCCCATAGCCAGGCACCTGCAGACACTTGTGGATGTGGGGCTTGGCTACTTGAGACTGGGCCAGCCTGCGCCGAGCCTCTCAGGTGGTGAAGCCCAGCGCGTCAAGCTCGCAAGCGAGCTGTCCAGGCGCGCCAGCGGCCATACTCTCTACATACTTGACGAACCCACGACCGGCTTGCACTTCGAGGATGTGTCGCGCCTTTTGGGGGTCCTCTCGAGGCTTGTGGACCAGGGCAACACCGTCATAGTAATAGAGCACAACCTCGATGTCATAAAGACTGCTGATTGGGTGATAGACCTCGGTCCAGAGGGCGGGGATGGCGGTGGGCGCCTTGTAGCTGAGGGACCTCCTGAGCTGATCGCTCAGTGCGCGGCCAGCTATACCGGTCAGTTCCTCAAGTTAGTCCTGTAATGCCCTGGTAAAGAAGCCTTAGGCATGCCAGAGCAATGATGCATAAAGGCTGTGCGTGCAAGCCGTCGCAGCGCAGCTTCGTGCGTTGGCGATCTCGCAGATCGCCTCAGGCTATCTGGAGCATGCGCTCTAGAGCCACCCTTGCCATTGCCGCGGTGGGCTCGTCTACTTGTATAAGGTTGCGAACCTCGCCTTCCACAAGGCCTTCCAGCACCCATGCCAGGTGGGCAGCGTCAATGCGGAACATCGTCGAGCACGGGCACACAAGCGGGTCCAAAGATACGATGGTGAGCTCGGGATGGTCATTTGCCAGGCGGTTGACCAGGTGGATCTCGGTCCCAATGGCCATTACCGTGCCCGGCTTGGCATGCTCGACCGTACGGATTATGAAGTCTGTGGACCCGACCAGATCTGCCATCGTGACCACATCGTGGGAGCACTCAGGATGCACCACGACCAACCCCTCTGGGTGCTCTGTCCGGAATGCTTCCACGTGTTGCACAGAGAAGCGCTGGTGCACAGAGCAGTGCCCCTTCCACAGCAGGAGCTTTGCGCTTTTGGCATCGGTGTCACCCATGCCACCCAGGTCAAGGCGCGGATCCCAAACCACCATGTCATCGAGACTGAACCCAAGCTGGATGCCAGTGTTGCGACCCAGGTGCTGGTCGGGCAGGAACAGCACCTTGTCTCCACGGGCCTCGTAGCCGTTCAGACCCAGCGCCCAGCTTAGGACCGCCCTCGCATTGGAGGAAGTGCAAACCGAGCCACCGTGGCTGGCCACGAAGGCCTTAAGAGCCGCCGAGGAGTTTATGTAGGTGACGGGAATGAGCTGCTCTACGTCTATGACAGTTGACAGCTCGTCCCATGCTTCCTCAGCAGCCTGAAGGTCAGCCATGTCGGCCATTGAGCAGCCAGCGTTCAGGTCAGGCAGGATCACTTTTTGGTGCGGTCCTGTGAGGATGTCAGCGGACTCGGCCATGAAATGAACGCCACAAAACACTATGTAAGACGCTTCGGGCCTGGAGGCGGCCGTCCGTGCCAGAGCAAGGGAGTCGCCGCGCGCATCAGCCCACCTCATTACCTCGTCACGCTGGTAGTGGTGGCCCAAGATGAGGACCTTGCGGCCGAGCCTCTCTTTGGCCGCGCCTATCCAGCTGGCCAGCTCGACCTGGCTGGCGGCTCTGTATCGTTCGGGA
>JAMCQF010000052.1 GCA_023379605.1 Actinomycetota bacterium | reverse complement strand
TCCGCCCGAGGCACGCCCTGCTGCTCCGCCTTCTACCGAGGTAGGCCCTGCTGCTCCGCCCGAGGCACGCCCTGATGCTTTTGAGCCGACTCCCCAAGAGGTCCCCCCATCGCTTTTGCCTGCTGAGGGCCAGCCCCCTTCCTTCAGGGAAAGGCTGGGGAAGGCTCGAGGCCTTTTTGGGCAATACGTGGGATCCATACGCTCACGAGGCGGCATTGACCAGGCAAGCTGGGATGATCTAGAAGAGGTGCTCATCAAGGCGGATGTTGGAGTGTCAACTACGGCGTCTCTTCTCGAGGATCTTCGTGATCAGGTCCAGACCCAGCATATGAACGACCCGGATGCCCTGGTTGACGCCCTCAAGGAGCGTCTGATTGAGATCGTAGGGGGTAGCGAAAGGTCGCTCAACTTCGAGCCGGGCATACCGAATGTCTGGCTCTTCGTAGGCGTGAATGGTGTCGGCAAGACCACCACCATCGGGAAGGTTGCTCGCCGCCAGGTTGCGTTGGGGCGATCTGTGGTGTTGGCGGCAGGTGACACCTTTCGTGCTGCTGCCGCTGACCAGCTGGGTCGCTGGGCAGATCGAGTGGGGGCCGACCTAGTACGTGGCTCAGAGGGAGGTGATCCGGGCTCGGTCGTCTTCGACGCTGTACAGCGGGCTGCCAGCCACCATGCGGACCTCGTGCTTGCTGACACAGCAGGACGCTTGCATACCAAGGTCAACCTCATGAAAGAGCTCGAGAAGATCCGGCGAGTGGCTGACAGACCTCCTGGGAAGGTGACCGAGGTGCTCTTGGTGGTGGATGCCACAACTGGACAGAACGGTATGATGCAGGCCAGGCAGTTTACAGACGCCGCTCAGGTCACAGGGGTTGTGCTTACCAAGCTGGACGGCACTGCTCGCGGTGGCATAGTCGTGGCGATCCAGCGAGAGCTGGGCGTGCCCGTCAAACTCGTTGGTCTGGGTGAGGGTGCCGACGACTTGGTAGAGTTCTCCCCGGAGGACTTTGTGGACGCGATCTTTTCCTGAGATGAGCTGTACCAGCTGCCGCTGGGCTTAGAGCCCGGCAGTCCTGTAGCCTTATTGATCCATGTTCGACACGCTCTCTGACCGCTTCGAGGGGATATTCGCCCGGCTTCGCTCTAGAGGTCATCTGACCGACGCTGTGGTGGGCGAAGCTCTTTCTGAGATTCGCACTGCCCTGCTGGAAGCGGACGTAGAGATCGGGGTGGCCCGTGCGTTTGTCGAGAGGGTCAGAGCCCGTTGCGTTGGCATTGAGCTCTCCAAGAGTCTCACCCCGGCTCAGCAGGTGGTCAAAGCGGTAAACGAGGAGCTGGTCTCTGTCCTCGGCGGGGAGACCCTGCGCATTTCGTACGCGTCACGACCTCCCACGGTTGTCTTGCTGGCTGGCCTGCAGGGAGCAGGCAAGACCACTGCTGCAGCAAAGCTGGGGAGGTGGTTTCGCCAGCAAGGACGCAATCCCCTTCTGGTCGCTGCCGACCTTCAAAGACCAGCTGCTGTGGAGCAGCTCCGGATCCTCGGTGCTCAAGCTGGCGTTCAGGTAGTGAGCGCAGATGACTTCCAAAGTGAGTCTGCGGATCTCGCTAGACCTGCGCTCGGCCCTGTGGAGACTGCCAGGCTTGGCGTGGATGAGGCACGCAGGCGGGGACGTGACGTGGTGGTTATAGATACCGCTGGCCGTCTAGCCGTAGACGCCGAGCTGATGGATGAGATAAGGGCGGTGTCGGCCGCGACCCAGCCTGACTATACGTTCTTTGTGATAGATGCCATGACGGGCCAGGATGCTGTTGGGACCGCCGAATCTTTCCACGAGGCCCTTGAGTTAGACGGCATCATCATGACAAAGCTGGACGGCGACGCTAGAGGGGGAGCCGCTCTCTCAGTGAAAGAGGTTGTCGGTCGCCCGATCGCGTTCGCCTCCACGGGCGAGAAGCTGGAGGATTTCGATGCCTTCCACCCGGATCGGATGGCAGATCGCATCCTGGGTATGGGCGACGTGCTCTCGCTTGTTGAAAAGGCCGAGCGGGAACTCGATCTAGACGTCGCAACCCGCGGGGCCACAAGGATACAGGAAGGCACCTTTACCCTTGAGGACTTCTTGGAGCAGATGCAGCAGGTAAAGCGCATGGGCCCTATTGCCGGACTGCTGGGCATGCTCCCTGGCGTGCCGAAGGAGGTAAAGAACGCTGAGATCGGCGACGGGGAGATTGCACGTGTCGAGGCGATCATTCAATCGATGACACCGGCAGAGCGACGTAACCCCGTGATCATTGATGGATCCAGGCGAGTGCGCATTGCGCAAGGTGCAGGTTGCACAACCTCTGACGTAAATAACTTGCTGCGCCAATTCAAAGAGATGCAGCGAGTCATGCGGTCGTTCACCGGGGGTGGGCGCAAAGGGGGCAAAAAGGCAAAACGAGGACGTGCTACTGCGGGGATGCCAGATCTCGGTGAGCTGCTCAAATGAGCACCATGTCTCCGGTAAGCTCACCATCTGGCGTTTTACCCTCGATCTGGGCAAATGTGGTAGGCCGGTCTCTAAGTCGCGATCTGTCCTGGGGTGCCGGACCAAGAGATGGATATCTAGAGCAAGACGAAAGGTTGCCAATATGGCCGTGAAGCTCCGCTTGGTGCGGATGGGCAAGAAGAAGCAGCCGACCTACCGGGTGGTGGCTGCAGACAGCCGCTCGCCAAGGGATGGCCGGTTTATAGAGATCCTGGGAACCTATGCCCCTCGCGGCAGATCCAAGGCAGACGATGCCTCAGTGTTCAAGATCGACGGTCCACGTGCTCTTGACTGGCTTGGTCATGGTGCTCAGCCCACCGATCGTGTCAAGAAGCTCTTGGAGCTGACCGGCGTCTGGCAGGCTTTCATGGACGGAAGTCCGCTCCCGAGCTCACCAACCTCTGCTGCTGGAGAGCCGGACGGATCGGAGCCTCCTCTTCCAGCTGAGCCAGTTCTTGGTGATGAGATCATTGATTCTGGCGCAGATCCCGGCCCTGAAAGCCTGCC
>JAMCQF010000051.1:25414-26670 GCA_023379605.1 Actinomycetota bacterium | reverse complement strand
TCCCAGTCGGACACCTTCACTGAGAGCTCTCCCCTCTTGGTGGTCACCACCTCCCCCCTCGCACCTATCCATTCACCCAAGGACAAATCACAGAAACCTCGGAAATCAGCCGTCTCACCGGCAAGCGCAAACAGCTGGATCGTGCCGGTAGAGTCGCGCACAGGCGCAAAAGCCAATCTTCCCTGAGGGCGCGATAGCACCAGGCGGCCTGCCACTGACACTGTCACACCGGTGCTCGTTCCTTTAGGCAGGTCTGGAAAATCCCTATGCACAGCCGCCGTTGTGTGGCTCCGCTCGAACCGGTAGGGAACTTCCACGCGGTCTTCGCTTGCCGCCTTCCTATCCTGTGGGTCCAACCCTGGGTTCACAGAGCTCATCGAAGTCCCAGGTTGCGCTCATAGATCAACCTCAAACCGTGGAGAGTAAGCCACGGATCCACTGTATCGATACGAGCGCACAGCGGAGCTATCAGCTCTGCAAGGCCACCCGTTGCTACGACTGTACACTCACCCAGCTCAAGCTCGATCCTATCGCACAATCCATCTACCTGAGCCGCAAAACCATACATTGCACCAGACTGTATCGATTCGACTGTGGACTTGCCTATTACATTGCGAGGCTCTATGAGCTCTACCCTACGCAACGCCGCCGCCTGTGCAAAGAGGGCGTCCATGCTGATCTCGATTCCGGGGGTTATGGCCCCTCCCAGATATTCTCCGCCAGCAGAGATTGCATCGAAGGTGGTGGCTGTTCCCAGGTCAACGACTATCGCAGGACCACCATAGAGGTCATAGGCCCCCACAGCATTCGCGATTCTATCGGCTCCTACCTCCTTGGGATTGTCATAGAGCACCGGCATGCCGGTCTTAACACCCGGCTCCAGCACCACAAGCGGCGTAGCGAAACGCTGTCGGACCATCTCCCTTAAGTAAGCGGTGACTCTTGGCACCGAAGAGGTGATCGCCACACCTGTTACCACCTTGGATGGATCCAGATCCTCGAGCGCCAGGAGCTCGGTGATCAAAAGAGCGTGCTCGTCAGCAGTGCGGTCAGCCACCGTAGCCACGCGCCAGTGCTCCTTAAGCCCGTAAGGGGTAGCGCCACCCTTGGTAGAGCTTATAGGGCGCTTGGCCGATCCAGTTGAGCGCGATCGACGCGTTCCACCAAGGGCGGCTGTGCATAGGGATTTTCCAGACCTGCCTAAAGGAACGAGCACCGGTGTGACAGTGTCAGTGGCAGGCCGCCTGGTGCTATCG
>JAMCQF010000051.1:12966-25404 GCA_023379605.1 Actinomycetota bacterium | reverse complement strand
CAGCCCGATCACGGTCTGTGTGTTGCCGACGTCCACAGCCAGCAGCATCCTGGCTACCTCCTCGCGCTCAGTCAGGTCCACCCGGTTAACGGTAGGTTATAGAAACTAAGGATCACTGCTTAAGATCCAGTCCGAGATCCAGTGCTGGTGCCGAGTGGGTTATGGCCCCAACCGAGATGAGATCCACACCAGCACCTGCGAGCACCGGCGCGCTCTCAAGATCAACCCCGCCAGATACCTCCACTAGCACCCTTGCCTCACCGGCTTGTGGTGCACCGTAGGGATGTGAGCGTACCATCTCCACGCAAGCACGCACCTGGCTTGGGTCCATGTTGTCCAGCATGACCACGCTGGCATGGGCATCCAAGGCCTCCAGAAGCTGACCTGGATGGTCGCACTCGACCTCTATCATCCGTCCGGGCCAGAGAGATCTGGCCCGCTCCACCGCCTGCGCTATCGACATGCCAGCTAGGTGGTTGTCCTTGACCAGGACGGCTTCGGAAAGACTGCCGCGATGGTTGCATGCCCCACCAGCGCGTGCCGCGGCCTTTTCCAAAGACCGCAGGCCAGGAGTCGTCTTTCTCGTGTCGAGCACCCTAGTGGCGGGGTTGGCATCTCTGACCACCTCAACGTAGCGCCTTGCCAGGGTTGCGACCCCGGAGAGATGGCAGAGAAAGTTGAGTGCCGTCCGCTCTGCTGCCAGGATCGAAGCCAGAGGCCCATCGATGCGGGCCACTGTTGCCCCTGGGGCCAGCACTGCCCCATCTGCTAGTTGCCAATCTACTCTGATCGCAGGGCTGACCTGGGAAAATACCTCCGTTGCACATGCCCTTCCTGCCAGGACCCCTGACGCGCGGGCTGCGATGACCCCAGAGCCTGTGGGACCCTCGCCTATGAGAGCTCCGGTGAGATCACCGAGGGGCAGCAGGTCCTCGGCAAGAGCGCGCGAGACCGCCTCGACCACAGCGAGCCGCGGTGGCTCAAAGTGTGCAGCTGTGCTCACGCAGACTCCTCTCTGGGTTCTCCTCGCCACCTTGGTAGAGAGGTACGGCACCGGACTTTGGCGAGCGCACTAATCATGGCCCGCTCAAGGTCGCGTGCACGATCCTGCATCGCCAGGACGGATCGCTGGAAGGGAAATCCTTGCGGGCATGGGCCCCTCTGGTCTCTTCTCGCAGCAGCGCAGAGCGCACCAAGGCTCCGGCCAGGCTGACCAGGTTCGCCAACTCCCCTGACTCCATGGAGGAGACCTTTACTTCGGGAAGCTCTGAGATCATAGCTGTAGCCCGCTTTAGTGACCGCTCGTCTCGCACCACCCCGACACAGGAGGTCATCACCCGCTGGAGCAGATCTCGCTTGCTTGGCAGCCCTTCGAGATCGCCATCCCATCCTGGAGCATCGGGCCGGCATCTGATCTGTTCTTTCTCCTTTGGGCTGTGTGTCCTGGCTTGATTGAGATCGCCAGCTGAGCAGCTGGCTGAATAGCCGACTGAGCCCACCACGATGCACGCTGGGATCTCCCCATGAAATGTCCCACCTGTCTCGGACGCTACCTTGTCTTCGTAGAGAGCGGATCCGCCGGCCTTGTGCAATGAGCGAACCCCTCTGGGTCCTAGCAGTGCACGCATGGCCCCTGAAGAAGAGGGGCCGTCTTTTCCGGCTCTTATCGCCTCAGACACGCGCGCTCCAAAGACCATCCCTTCCAGGAGAGAATTGGAGGCAAGACGATTCGCCCCGTGCACTCCTGTGCAGGCAACCTCTCCCGCGGCCCACAAGCCGGGAAGCGCACAGGCGCCATGTAGATCGGTCACCACCCCCCCTGAGAGGTAGTGGGCGGCTGGGGCAATGGGCAGCCAGTCCCTGCTCGGATCGAGGCCGACCTTTTGGAGAGATGCGGCGATGGTGGGGAATCTTCCTCCGAAATCCTCCAAACCTGTCGCATCCAACCACAGATGATCTGCACCGAGCTCCTGCATGCGCACAGCCATCGCCCTGCTAACAGCGTCACGCGGAGCGAGCTCATCTACAAATCTATCTCCATTCGTGTCGCGCAGCAGTGCTCCATGTCCGCGCAAGGCTTCCGAGAGAAGTGGGCGAGGCATGGCAGGGTGATGAAGGGCCGTGGGGTGGAACTGCATGAACTCGACATCGGCCACCGCGACCCCAGCACGCAGGGCCATAGCCACCCCGTCTCCTGTTGCCTCGCTCGGGTTAGTAGTAACTGAGAAGAGCTGACCAGCCCCTCCTGTTGCAAGCACTACATGATCGGCACGTACCTCGCTTCTGGCACCGGAGGCATCGAGGGCCGTCACCCCTGCGCAGCGCCCTTCTTCGACGATCAGATCCAGAGCAAACCACCCCTCCAGCACAGCCACGGCTGTGCGCCTGACAGCCGACACCAGGGCACGCTCCACCTCTGCACCAGTAGCTGCACCACCGGCATGGACAACCCTCGCTGTAGAGTGGCCACCCTCGCGGGCCAGATCGAAGCCACCTCCGGGCAGGCGATCGAAGACCGCCCCCAGGGCTATTAGCTCATGCACCCTGTCGGGCCCCTCGTCGACCAGCACCCTCACCGCGTCGAAGTCACACAGCCCTGCTCCAGCTGCCAGGGTATCTGCTAGGTGCAGGTCTGTGGAGTCCTCGTCTTCTCCCAAGACCGCTGCCACACCACCTTGCGCCCACCTTGTCGCAGACTGCGCAAGCTCGGACTTGGTGAGAACCCCAACACGCAGGCCCGTCGACGACGACAGATGGACCGCGGTCGTAAGACCCGCCACCCCGCTGCCCACGACCAGTACGTCCAGAGATGTTCCCAGGTCTGTCACGCAGGCCTTGGGCTCATTGGCGCGACGGCTCCTGAGTTAGCCGAACCAGTCCGCTTGCGGGAGCAACAAAGACAGCGAGGCTGCTGAGCCTTCCAGAACAAGTCCACGATCCCTTTCCTACGCTAGGGCCCTCAGTATGGTGCCGCTCATCAAGCCTGCTCAAGCCTACCAACCAAGCGGACCTCTCCGGCAAGCCTGGCCTTTGCAAGCCGTTGCGGCCAGATCTCGGTCCAATCCGGCGGGAGCACAGCTGTAGGCAGGTCATCTAAGCTGACGAGATCCGACAGCGGGATCAGGACAAAAGCCCGCTCCCACATGCGTGGGTGAGGAACCACCAAGTCCTGCTCTTCTATCACCTGGTCACCCACCAGCAAGACATCGACGTCCAGTGGCCGCGGGCCCCACCGCACTTCCCTGATGCGTCCAGCCTGACTCTCTAAAACTTGGGCACGCTGGAGAAGCTGGCGAGCCGACTGGCGGGTCTCCAGCTCCACGGCCAGGTTGAAATACGGGCCCTGACCAGGCGGTCCACCAACTGGCTCGGTCTCGTAAACCATGGAGACCTTTGCCACGCCATCCAGGCCTGCCAGCGCTTGTCTAAGGTGCCTGCCCCGATCTCCCATGTTGGATCCCAACGACAGGTAAGAGCGGGCATTTAAGGGCACGCTCTGAGTGACGCTGCTGTGTGGTGTCACTCCTGGCAAGCCGCGCGCTTCATGGCTACTCGTATTCCCACTGAGCTCACGTCCAAAGGGACAGGGGGATGGAGCTTGCGTACAGTCACGCTGGCTCCCCCAACGCGGGGGTCTTCAAGGATCGCCTTTGCCACAGCAGTGGCCAGCGCCTCCAAAAGGCAAAACGAGCGACCGGCCACGACCCTGGCAGCCTTATCCATAAGGGCGCCATAGTCCACGGTGTCAGCGATCTGATCGCTCACCCCGCAACGGCTCAGGTCCAGCTCTACGTCCAAATCAAGCTCGAAGGCCTGGGCACGCTCCTGCTCGCAAGGAAGCACCCCATGCACGCCCATGACCCGCAAGCCTCTTATCTCTATGCGCCCCGGGGCTTCTGCCAACCTCAGCTCCCCTTTGGTGGAAGCTGAGGCTTCAAAGGCCCAGCCAAGGCCACGAGCTCCCGACCGGCGGGTCCCATCTGCCTCCGGGTGATCTGTTCGAGCACCATGATCGCCTCCGGACCACCAGGCAGGCGACGTGACCACAGCAGATACCCAGCAGCCACACCCATCAACCTGTCGCCGAGCTCCTCTTCGTGCAGGAGCAAGCGGTCACCCTTGCCAATCCATCCATCGATGGCTCGATACAGAGCTCTCAAAAAAGCCCGTGCATCGGTCCCTCCTGCAAAGGGGATGTGAGACCACGGGAGCTCCTGGTCGTCGTAGGCATGAAGGTTGTGGGGGGATGGAAGGATCGACACCACTCGTGTAAAACCCTGCACTCGCAGCCAGATGATCTCCTCTTGGCGCCTGACCGGCCTGTGGTTGCGTGAGAAGCCTCCCGGACGCTCGCTTATGGCAAGCTGGTCGCGGATCACCCAGGTGAAGTTGCGCGGGGGTATGCCCGCTGCCCACTTTCCACGGACAGCTACCATGGCACCCCCGCTTTAGCACAGCCTGCGTGCCAGGCCGTCTCACGGTTACAAAGGATGGGGAGAAGGACACAAGGTATTTGTGTGAGCCCACCTGGGTTCTCGCGGGCTGGTGGGCTTGGGCGGCTGTGCAAGAAGCTGTGTCTCACCGTGGAACTACCGGGACCCTCTCCAAAGGAAGCTCACCGACCAGCTTCATCGCTTGGACCGTGGCCGCCACATCATGGACACGCACCATGGAAGCACCACAGCATACTGCCCACACAGCTGTCGCTACAGATGCCTCCAGCCGGTCACCCACTGGCGCTGGAGCCCCATCTCTCCCAGGAGCAAGACGGCCCAGGAAGCTCTTGCGGCTGGTTCCCACCATGACCGGGAAGCCGCAGCCAGCTAGGTCGCCGATCCGGCTTAAAAGGCACAGATTGTGCTCAAGGGTCTTACCGAAGCCGATCCCAGGATCGATCCAGATCTCCTCTATGCCCAGTGCCGAGCCAGCCGTGGCCCGCTCCAGCAAGAACTCGCTTACCTCGGAAAACACGTCATCGTAGTGGGGGGATTTCTGCATGCTCTCAGGGCTCCCCTGCATATGCATGGCGATCCATCCCGCACCAGCTCGAGCAGCCTCCGACGCAAGGCTCGCTGAGACATCGTTCACCAGGGTTGCCCCGGCTGCCAGAGCGGCTCTGGCCACCACCGACTTGCGAGTGTCCACAGAGATCCGCACCTTGGAAGCCAGCGCCTCGATCACCGGTATCGTACGCCTCAGCTCTTCTTCCTCTGCCACTGGCTGTGCACCTGGGCGGGTGGACTCGCCGCCTACGTCCACGATGTCAACGCCTTCCTCCAGCATCTCCAGAGCGCGCTCGACTGCCCGGTCTTTGTCGTAGAACCGGCCACCATCGGAGAATGAATCTGGCGTTACGTTGAGCACACCCATGACAAGAGGTCGCACGGCCTGAGCGTAGTGGCTGGCGCCTACTTGCCAGTCCCACAGCTTGGATGCTGCCAACTCCATCGAACATGCCAAGCGGACCGGCGGTCCCATGGTGCTGGCCGGCTCAGAGTCAGTGGCCGTGGACAAACTGCATGGCCTCTGCCCGTGTGGCAGCGTCCCTACGGAACAGACCACGCACCGCTGAGGTGACCGTGACCGTTGCTGGTTTCTTCACGCCCCGCATGGACATGCACATATGCTCTGCCTCGACCACCACGAGCACGCCCCGTGGCTGTAGTACGCGTTCAATAGAGTCGGCTATCTGGGTCGTCATCCTCTCTTGGACCTGCAGGCGGTGCGCGTAGGCATCCACCAGCCGCGCTAGCTTGGAGAGACCTGTTATATAGCCATCGTCGTTAGGGATATAAGCGACATGGGCTTTGCCCACAAAAGGAATGATGTGATGCTCGCATAGAGAAGCAAATGGTATATCGCGCACCATGACCATCTCATCGTGGTCTGCAGCAAACATCACCGACAGATGCCTATCAGGATCCTCGTCATGGCCGCTGAAAAGCTCCTCATACATTGCTGCCACCCGCCGCGGGGTCTCGATCAGACCGTCACGACCCAGATCTTCGCCCACAGCCGCCAGCAGCTCCCTTACCGCAGCCTCCACCCTTTTCCTGTCAACGCTCACTTGGGCACCATAGGAGCTATCACAGCCAAGGGGCCACTTCGAAGAGTGGATCACAAGCGCTCGATCTCTCTTCCAGCTGGCGACAGCGCTGCTTGGTGGCTCCTATCCCCAGTGCACGCGATGAGATCAGGATCCCTCTCCAAGAAATACCCGCAAATCGGGAAGGTTGCGATACCGTTCTTGGACGTCGAGCCCATAGCCCACCACAAAATCGGCAGGCACATGGAAGCCCACATAGCGAAGATCCAGTGGGATCCTCTGCTGGCCATCTTTCACGAGCAGCGCGCATACCTCCAAGCTCGCGGGATTGCGCGCGAGCAGGCTCCTGCGCAGGTAAGAGAGTGTAAGGCCTGAGTCTACGATGTCTTCTACAACTAGGACATGGCGACCTGTAAGATCCTGAT
Source organism: Actinomycetota bacterium (assembly GCA_023379605.1). GTDB lineage: Bacteria > Actinomycetota > Acidimicrobiia > Acidimicrobiales > JAMCQF01 > JAMCQF01. The sequence continues at coordinate 18,933 of JAMCQF010000051.1, read as the reverse complement.
CGAGGTCCTTCACTATCCGGACTACGCCACTGCTCTTGGTGGCCATGCCATAGGAGGAGATCGCCATGAAGTCCATCTCTACGGGAAGACGGATTGCCCTGGAAAGATCGCTCGCAAATACGAAGGCGCCTTTTAAAACGCTAACCAGGAGGGGGGCCCTGTCCCGGTAGTCCTCGGTGATCTCGGCCCCCAGCTCACGCACCCTTCGAGCCAGCTCTGATGCGGGCACCACAATGGGTCCGATCTCTGTGCTATCGCTGCCTCCGAACGGAGATCCGCCACCGCCCGCCTCACGGTGTGCCATCCTCGCAGCCTCCACTGGGGGAGTTGCCACCTTGGAAGCACTCCCCGCCCTATCTTCGAGCATCGCCGACCATGGTAGTAGAGCGCAGCGGGGGAGTGCGTCTTAGCCGTCCCTTGGACCGCCAAACCCTCCATCCCCCCGCTACTTCGGTGGCTTTGGATCTACGGCTTGCCACCGCCAGAACGCTATCTACATCCTTCAAGCTGGGAGGATAGGCATCTCCTGCCCGCAACCATCTTCGCACAGCTCTGCGTGCCAAGGGCAGGGGGAGGGAGGTGAACGTCGCCGTCTGGACCTCCTGCAGATCGCATCCCGCCAGAGCCTGGGCGGCCAGATCCTCGAGAAGATCCGCCTCACCTGCAAGCAGGCCAGCCTGACGAGCCAGTATATCTCCAACATCTCGTCTGGCGATCTCGCACATTAGCGGGAGCAGCTCATGGCGTACCCGGTTGCGCGAAAAGCAGAGCTCCGCGTTGGATGGATCCTCTATGGCTCCCAGGCCCGCCGCTGCGCACAGAGCCCTCGTCTCGTACCTACGCAACCTTAGGATGGGATGCGAAGGCCCCTGGCGCATACCAGCCAGGCCGTCCAAGCCCGCTCCACGCATCATGTTCAACAGAACGGTCTCAGCTTGATCGTCAGCGGTGTGGCCTGTCGCAACTCCTGATGGAAGCGCTGACAGCCTCGCGTATCGCGCGCGAGCCTCAAGATTCGGACCGGGCGCCACGTCAACCTTGAGAGACTTAAACCCCGCTCCCAGCTGCTTGGCGGCTTCTGCTACGACATCGGCCTCCTCTGCCGAACCCGGACGCAACCCGTGGTCCACATGGTAGGCAGTAGCCTTGCAACCCCACTGCACAGCGAGCGCCAGCAAGGCAAGGGAATCGGCTCCACCCGACACGGCGCATGCCAGAGCCGAGCCCGGTGGGGGAAAGGTGCACCGTTCAAGCAGGAGGTCCTTGGTGCTATCCAGCGCTGCTGCACCATCCTGATTGCCCTTTCGGCCCCGGCCCCAACTCTGGTGAAGTTCGCCAGAAGATCTCGCTTTGGCGTCGAGCGGCTGCGAGTTGCCTGGATCAAAAGAGCACGTACCTACTTTATACATCTTAGGCCAGCACCGAGACGGGGTCCATATGGGATGTCTGGGCTCAGATGGCAAGTCCGGTCCGTGCTGTCAGCCGACGGCTGCCAGGGACTGAACACGCGACACCCACTGAGAAGGTTGCCGGATCTCCAACAAAGAGGGCAACCACTGTGGCCCCCTCCATGCATGCGCCAGAAGATCGGGTCCTCCGATCGACTCCACAGCGTAAATGAACTGTTCGCCTTGCTCATACTGACGCATCTTTGCCTCAAAGCCAAGGAGCTGGCGCGCCAGCTTGGCTACAGGGGTGCCCTGTTGCCTGCGCTCTCGCAGCAAACGGCTGAAAAGCTCTGCCGAAGGCACCGCCTGTGCCCCTGCCCTATCCATAGTGACATCTCCATGTCCTTCCAAAAGGCTCATGAGGGCCTGGATCTGGCTGATGACTTCCCGCTGGGCTGGCTGTGCAACAAGGCCCAAAAGCCCTGCCTCGCCCAGGGGATTGCGCCCGGCCAGCGCTTCACTGGCTGCGTGCTTGACCGCTTCCAATATCTGGCGGGGATCTGGATTGGCGGCCTGGAGCCCCTGCTCAACCAGCGAAAGGAAATGGTCCCGCATCCACGGTATTGCCGTGAACTGCGCACGATGGGTCACCTCGTGCAGCGCCAGCCAGAGTCGGAACTGCCGAGGCTCAAAGCCGTGCCGGCGTTCCAAAGCGACAACGTTGGGACCCACAAAGTAGACCACGTCCTGATCTCCTGAGTCCCTATCCTCGGCCAGCAGCAAGTCATACTGGCCAAGAACCCTGGTCGACATCCAGCCGAGCACCACCCCGAGCTGGAACCCGGCACTAGCCCTGCTTGCTGTGGCCACAACACCAGGCATGATCGGGCGGTCCATTCTTGCCATGACAGGACTGAGCAGTCTCTCAAAGGAGGCTAGATTGGCGCGAACCCAGCCGGCCCTGTCGGTGACCTTTGCCTTCGCTGGCCCCAACTTGGGATGCAGCCCAGTGGCAGCTTCAACCAGCCCCTCGGCAACCGGGACGAGCTGAGCGAAATCGGCTTCCATATAGCGATCTATCTCCTGATCCACCGCCGAACGCCACCCAGCCACCCTGAGCGCAACCTGTTCTGCCACGTCCCAAGAGATCAGGTCGGATCTGGAGGCGCGGGCTGAATCAGTTATGGGCACGCACACGACGCTACAGGGTCACAACCCTGCCTCGCTGCACAGCTACAGCTAGATCGCCACCGATCCAAAGTACCCAAGCAGTCGGCTAGGACGCGATCTTCTTGCCTCGGAGCCTCGCAGGCTCTGGATGCTCGTGGCGATAGCAATAATCCCCAGAATTGTAGATGGACAACCTAGTCCCACACCCCGGCTCCTTACAAAGCCTCCCAGACTTAAATGTCCTTGGAGGCCTGCTGTAGCCGGTGAACAACGAGCCGCTAATCGACTTCTCTTCCACGCTTTAATAAACCACCGGCCATCCCACCAGATTCCCGCCAGCCTCATACAGGTACGCCTCGGTTTTGATCTGAGGCTTGGGTCTTTGGGTTGGCTCCCCACCAGCCCAGCTAGTCCAGCTCCTCCTGGGATGCTCCCTGAGTGTGCTCGGCTCCAAGGCTTCTCTCCTGCTCGATTGACGCAGCAATTCGCTGGCGCAGCGACTCTGGCACATGATCTTTACAGCGACTCGCAATGAGCTGGCGCAGCTCCTTCTCGAATCCAAATGCCTTCAGGCATGGGTGGCACTCATCTAGATGACGGAGAATCTTCTCCCGCCGCTCCTCAGTGAGATCCCCGTCTAGAAAGTTGTACAGCCGGCTAACGACCTCGGAGCAGTCCGGCTCTCCATGCGGCCTTTCAACACGCTCCAGCCCCGGACCGGATTCCATCTCAGGATCTGCCCCGCTCATCTTTCTACCGTCATCTCGCCCCTTCGACCGCAGCAGCCTCGGCCCCGGCGGCCGATACCTCGTCTCCATCCTTTGCCGGTACCCCATCTGCTGTAATGCCGGTGGACTGCACCCAGCCACCGCTAATGGCATAGTCAAGCAACGCCTTCTGAAGCGCCTTTCTTCCGCGGTGGATCCTGCTCATGACCGTTCCTATGGGAACCTCCAGGATCTCGGCAATCTCCTTGTAGGAGAACCCCTCGACGTCGGCCAGAAGAACAGCCAGGCGGAAAACTTCCGGTAGCGACTCGATTGCCTCTTTGACCTCGGAATCGGTGATGTGCTCCAGCACCTCCTCCTCGGCGCTCTTGCCGGCCTGAGAGGCAGACAACCTGGTCAGCCGCCTGTACAGGTACAGATCCTCGATGTCCTCAACGTCGGCCTGCTCCGGCCGACGTTGAGATGCGCGATAGGAATTGATAAAGGAGTTGGTGAGGATCTTGTATAGCCATGCCCTCAGGTTCGTTCCAGACTGGAACGAACCAAACGCCCTATAAGCCTTGAGAAAAGTCTCCTGAACCAGGTCCTCGGCATCGGCTGGATTGCGAGTCATCCGAAGGGCCGCGGAATAGAGCGCGGGCATGTGCTCCATTGCCAGCGTGGTGAACTCCGCTTGATCGGCCATTGCCGCACCCTACTGCGCGGCTGCGACATCGGCACGGACAGTCCGTCAAAACCAGCGGGGCTGGGTCCAACGGGTCGGGAGCGCCTAAGTTATGGAGATGGTGGACAGCCCCCAAGCGCTACCGTCGAGCCTTTCACCATCTCGGATGTTGGACAACCGCTACGAGCTGGCAGAGCCCCTGGGCAAGGGCGGCATGGCCACGGTCTACCGTGCCTTGGACACGCGCCTTGGCCGCCAAGTCGCCCTCAAGATGCTCAAGGATTCCCAAGCTGCCAGCCGAGAGCGGTTCACTTCGGAGGTGAGAACTCTCGCACGCCTTGAGCACCCCAACCTGGTAAGGCTGCTGGACGCTGGTCTGGATGACAATGACGCCTGGCTGGTGATGGAGCTCGTGGATGGCCCGAGCCTGGCCCAGCTCTCCTCGCACGGACCGCTTGAGCCAGCCATCGCTTCGGCGATTGCTGTCGAGGTTGCCAGCGGACTCGACTACGTGCATCACCAGGGAATCGTCCACAGAGATGTCAAGCCTGCCAACATCTTGATAGGCAGCGATGGGCGTGCGCGCCTGGCGGATTTCGGAATCGCCCGTCTGGTGGACACAGCTGGGCTGACGGCCACGGGGATCACCGTCGGCACTCCTGCATACCTTGCCCCAGAGCAGGTGGCTGGCGGAGCTGTCGGGCCGAAGGCAGACGTCTACGCGCTCGGCCTCGTTCTTATCGAGGCGCTCTCGGGGACGCGCTCTTTTGTGGGTTCCCCTGCGGAGCTTGCAGCTATACGCCTTGCAAGCGATCCCAAGATCCCCCCAAACGTTCCTCTGGGCTGGCGGCGCCTGCTCAGCTCTATGACAGAACGCGATCCAGCCAAAAGACCCACCGCAGCCCAAGTGCGAGAAGCGGTCACCTCTATGCCCCTGCCTGGCCGAGATATGTCCCCATCTCCCTGCGAGACCGCAGGCGTTATCCCAGAGGAGGAAACGCTGTCACTTGAGGGTCCCACAGCCGCAATCCCAACTGCTGCGATCCCTGGAAGCGCAGACCCAACTGCTGCAGACCCAACTGCTGCGATCCCTGGAAGCGCAGACCCAACTGCTGCGATCCCTGGAAGCGCAGACCCAACTGCTGCGATCCCTGCAGCTGAGATGGGGATCGTAAACAGGACCAAGACCGCCAGGTTCGCCACATTGCAAGCGCTCGCTCAAAACAAAGCCCGGCGCGTCACCGCCGGAGACCCAACGGCTACTTCGCCGCTCATAGACTCCCTCCCGTCTGGCCGGTCGAGCTCTCTATCGCGCCGGAAGGCCTACGGTATCGCCGCCCTGGCGACCGCGGTAGGACTTGTCGCCGGACTGCTCCTGGCTGGCCTCGCTGGAACTCCGGCCAGCACTGCCAGCCGGCACAAGGCATCTGCCCAGCATTCGAGCTCCAAAGCTGGTGGGGTCCCTACCACTTCTCCAACTACAACTACAACTACTACCTCACCGCCTAGTCCAGCCACAGCAGAAGGGCAGTTCATAACGGCATTGGAGACAGGGGTGGAGGACCGCACAGTTACAGCTTCGGCGGCACAGGCCCTTCTCTCCCAGCTCCAGCCTCTTCTTAGCCAGGCCACCCAGGAAAACGAGCACCAGCTAGCCCAGCAGGTGGGGTCGCTTGCCTCGACCCTGGACCGCCACATTGCCTCTGGTGGGATTGTGGGCTCTACAACGGTGGACTCGCTCCAGACCGCTCTTTCCAATCTGGCAACTGCCCTGGGGGTGTCGCCAGTACAGCAGTACGTTACTGGCGGCGCTGGGCCGAGCGGCGCTGGGCCAGCGCCGCCCAATGGAAATCCGGGAAAGGGCAACAAGCACTAAAACGCCAAGCCCGCCAGGCAAAAGACCGAGCGGGCCAAACGCAATCCTATCCCAGCTCCGTTCCCAAAAGCCGCTACAGCCAGCCTGCCAACGGAGCTGAGCTGCAACTAAGGGTTCACAACAGGTTGACCACTGAGCACC
>JAMCQF010000051.1:0-12956 GCA_023379605.1 Actinomycetota bacterium | reverse complement strand
AGGTTCCCCAGGCGATATCATGGCTTAGCTGCTGCAACCTAAGTGGATATGCACCTCGGGGGACGTGCATCAGGGAATGTGAAGGGCAGCACAAAAGGGGGAGGACATGGCACAGTCGATCGGAGCTGCCGATCCAGCTGAGAGCTCAAGGGGGAATGGGGTCCTTGGATCCCTTTGGAATAGGTCGCTGGACCACTACCCTGATACCAGGCCACGTGTCTGGTATCTCGCAGTGGTGGTGATGGCAACAATCATCCTGTACTACGAGCTCTATGTCGCTGGAGCAGTAGCCACAGACATAATCGCTACCTATCACATGTCCTTCCTGTTCTATGTGGACATATCCGTAGTTGGCAACCTCGTGGGTGCTTTCGGATCTCTGCTGGCAGGTCTGGCAGGCCGATGGGGCCGAGCCAACCTTGTCGCTTACGGCCTCGGCATCACCGGCCTGCTCATAGTATTTGCAATCCCCAATGCCACCACCGAATGGGCCTTTGCAATTGTGATTGTGGCCGTGAGCCTCGTAGAGGGTGTCATGCTTGTAGCAACACCGGCGTTGATACGGGACTTCTCCCCACAGCTCGGCAGGGCATCTGCCATGGGGTTCTGGACCCTCGGCCCTGTAGTTGGCAGCCTGATCGTGGACCTGGTGGCTACCAACACACTCCCGCACCTACATCCATGGCAGGACCAGTTCATTATCTGTGGCATCGTTGGGCTGTGTGTTTTCGTGATAGCCCTGGTCTGGCTTCGAGAGCTTTCGCCCAGGCTCCGAGATCAGCTTATGGTGAGCATACGTGACCGTGCCCTTATAGAGGCCAAGGCAAAGGGGATAGACCTCGAAGCCGGTATGGACCATCCCTGGCGCCAAATGCTGCACCTGGACATTGTCGCCTCCGCGTTTGCGATCTCTGTGTTCCTCATCATCTACTACACAGCGGTGGGTTTCTTTACGGTCTATTTCACCACCCTGTTTGGTTTCACAGTTCCAATGGCGGACGGGATCGGCAACTGGTTCTGGGCGTTCGATGCCGGCGCACTTATCGTGGTAGGTATAATCTCAGACCGTCTAAAGGTGCGCAAGCCATTCATGCTGGTCGGCGGCATCGGGGCAGCGATAATGACTATCGTCTTCCTCACCAGGGCGACGCATCCTACTACGAGTTACTATACGTTCGTATGGATGATCACGGTCCTAGCTGTCTTCCTGGCGATTGCCTATGCCCCGTGGATGGCGAGCTTCACCGAAACGGTGGAGCGGAGGAACCCTGCGTTGACCGCGACCGGCCTTGCGGTATGGGGATGGATAATCCGGATCGTGATATCGGCATCGCTGTTCGTCCTGCCATTCCTCGTGAGCTCGGCTACCCCGCTTGTCACCTATGGAGCCCAGGTTTCCACGATCGCAAAGAAGTACGGACCTCAGCTTGCCACCCTCACCAAGTACGGGCCCCAGGTCCAGGCAATTGCCACCAAGTACCCTACGCAGGTTGCTGCACTTCAGATGATAGACCCTGCGACCCTCGCAGCGCTTGAGGCAAACCCGGGAAACCTTGGAGCAGTTTCCAAGGCCATATCTGAGATATCAGCGGGCCTGCATGTGAGCTCTACAGCGGCCCTTGGTGACCTTATCGCTATAAGCAAGGTGCCAAAGCCGGCCCTGGCATACCTGGCAGCCCACGGTGCCGCTGTAGTGTCGGCCAAATCGGCGATCCCAGCAGCCGATCTGGCCTATGTGGAAGCGCATGGCGCCAACGTTGCTTCTGCAGCCAAAGCATCACCGGATCAGTGGCAACACTGGTGGTGGGTATGTGTAGGCGGCGAGATAGTCTTCCTCCCACTCATCTTCCTCATGGCCGGACGATGGAGGCCCAAGAAGGCCAAGCAAGACGCGCAGGACCACGAACGCAAGGTGCGCGAGGAAATGGCTCGCCTAGGTATAGCGACCGAAGACGTCTCTGCTGGAGTCTGAAGGCTCACCACCCTGCTATCTAGATAGCAGGGTGGTGAGCCGCATAGTGCCCGAAGACCTAAAGCAAAGCGAGGATCGCCTCAGCAGAGCTGGCCTCCAGGCCTGGGCCTTTCTCCACTTGAAGCGAGATCAAAACTCCGTCTCTTATTATCGCCGCGTATCTTTGTGAACGCATGCCCATGCCAAACCCACTCCCATCAAGCTCTAGCCCCATGGCTTTCGTGAACTCTCCGTTGCCGTCGGCCAGCATGACCACGCTGTCCCCAACTCCTCGGTCGGCACCCCAGGCACCCATGACGAAGGCATCGTTGACGGCTATGCAAGCTATCGTCTCGACCCCTTTTGCGACCAGATCAGGGGCGCGCAGCACGAACCCGGGGAGGTGGTAGTCAGAGCAGGTTGGCGTGAAAGCTCCCGGCACTGCGAAAAGAACCACTGTCCCGTTGCCTAGAACCTCGCGGCTCCGAACGGGCTTTGGCCCTTCTGGAGTCGCTTTGTGGACCTGCACATCAGGGACAGGATCTCCTACAGAAATTGCCATTATCTCTCTCTTTCTATTTCTTCTATGCTATTGCTTCTATCTCTACTGCCTGTGAGTGGATGGCTGGGCCCGCATCGCGCGCCTTTCCCGCCATCGGGTCTTCCTAGGATTAAATCCAGTGCCTCACCCGCTGCAGCACCATACATCGGCGCCAACAGCTCAGTTAAGCTCTTGGACCTCACAGTGACCCCGAGAGGTTCCAGCTCCCTTAGGATTGCGCCAGGATCCACCGGCGGACCCGCTCCACGCAACTCGCTGGTCTCGTCAATGAACCCGGCATCAGACAAACAGGTGCCCGGCACCTGGAGATCCCAAAAGGACTCAAGGGACTCCGACAGCGGCACGATGTCTATGGTGGGCGGAGCAGGGATCATCGCCGATGGCTGTCCCGGCCCACCGGTGGTATTGGAGCGGAGAGCACCCAGGTGACGAGACCTCAGGCTCTCGAGCAGCTCCTCTCTGCTACGACCCCGCCACTGGAATATGAGGAAGGGATCCTCGTCGAAAGCCTCGGCAAGGAGGAAGTAGGTGGCAGCCACATGCTTGCAGGGATTAGCCCAGTCCGGACAGCTGCACCCCGTCACCAGATCGCGTGCAGCGGTTGGAAACAGCGCCAGCTGACACTGGGCAAAAGCCTCCTCTATGGCCTCAGGCATCTCGCCCGCCAGGAGCTTGGCAAGAAAGATGGCTCTTTGGGACATGGCCTCCTCAACCTGGGCCCAATCCTTGTCCGAGAGAGGAAGAACCCTGATGGTGACCTTGTAGGGAGCAGCGCGGGTTCCTTGGACCTTGGAGCTCACTTCACCTTCCGAGATCACAAGCTCCAGCACCTGACCTTGCCTAGCATAGCGTTTGCCTCGATCCAGCCTAGCTCCCATACCAAACGAATGGAGTAAGGCGATAAATCGTCGCGACCACCAGGTGCTCCCAATTTCACCGCGTTGCGACCGAGCCCGTATTCCCTCTGCTGGGAGGGGATGTGAAGCGGGCGGGTACCACGACTTGCCATATCCTTCCCGACCGCGCCCGTCTCCAACCGACCGGGGCCTCTTCCTAGGCGGCACTTCTCTCAGCTCTGCTGGTCGTCATGGCTCTCCTTCCCTCACCGCCTCGCTAGCGTCTCCACTGTCCCGCTCCCATCTCCCTTCTCACTGCTTGACTCAAGCAGCCTTCCCGGAGGGTCTTGCACCCTCGCCCGTCACCGCTGCAGAGTGCAAGTGTCACTGCAGCGCATAGGTGCCAGCCTACTCCGCCACAGCATCAGCCGAGAGTGCCACGAGCTCGCGAAGCTGTTCAGTTGAGAGCTCGGTCAACCAGGCCTCGCCACTGCCAACTATTGCCTCCGACAGTGCGCGCTTTTCCTCGATCATCGCATCAATTCGCTCTTCCAGAGTGCCCACGCACACGAACTTGCGCACCTGAACGTTGCGGAGCTGGCCGATCCTGAAAGCTCGGTCAGTGGCCTGGTCCTCGACCGCAGGGTTCCACCACCGGTCAAAGTGTATGACGTGGTTGGCCGCTGTGAGGTTCAGCCCTGTACCGCCGGCCTTAAGCGACACGAGCATGACAGGTGGGCCGCCTTTGCTGCCGAACTGCTCCACCATCTGGTCGCGGGCTGTCTTGGAGACCTTGCCATAGAGGAACGGGACCTCCACACCCAGGATTGGTTCAAGGTGGGCCTTCAATAGCTGGCCCATCTCAGCGAACTGGGTGAAGCACAGAGCACGATCTCCTTCGGCCACTACCTCCTCTAGGACCTCTTCCAACCGGGAAAGCTTGCCAGAGCGGTCCGAAAGGTGGGAGCCATCCTTTAACAGCTGGGCCGGATGGTTGCAAACCTGCTTGAGCTTAACCATGGTGACAAGCACGAGCCCCCTGCGCTCCATACCATCAGACTCCTCGATTCGTGCCATCATGTCATCGACGACTGCCTGGTAGAGAGTTGCCTGCTCCCGGGTTAGGTTGCACAGGACCTTCATCTCCACCTTCGCTGGAAGGTCCGAGATGATCGACCTGTCGGTCTTCAGCCTTCGCAACAGGAACGGTCCTGTCAAGCGCTTCAGCAGTCCTGCTGCCTCACCGTCGTGACCTCGCTCTATGGGCAGCGCGAACCGCTCCCGGAAAGCCCGCTCTGATCCAAGCATGCCGGGATTCAAGAACTCCATGATCGACCACAGCTCCGACAGACGGTTCTCCACCGGGGTTCCGGTCAATGCAACCCTGCGACTTGATCCAAGGCTGCGCACAGCTATTGCCTGCTTCGACTGAGCGTTCTTCACGTTCTGGGCCTCATCCAGCACGACACGATGCCAGGCAACCTTTGAGAGCAACTCCTCGTCACGAGTTACAAGCGCGTATGTTGTGATGACGATGTCCGCCTTTTGCGCAACCTCGACAAAGCCTTCCCCCCGCTCTCGCTCAGAGCCATGATGGACCTGCACCCTGAGCCCTGGAGCGAATCGCTCGGTCTCACGCTGCCAGTTCCCGACGACGCTCATCGGACATATAAGCAGTGTCGGACCGAGCAATCGCAGTCCATCGCCTGGCCCTGGGTGGGGTATGTCACCTTCGTCTCGGCAAACATCGCGCTCTGCTACAAGTAGCGAAAGGAGCTGAGCCGTCTTTCCAAGACCCATGTCATCTGCTAGACACCCCCCCAAACCAAGACGATCCAGGAACGACAACCACCCAAGGCCACGTTCCTGGTAAGGACGGAGCTTTCCTCCGAAGCCAGACGGGGTGGGCATTGGCTCCAGCCTGCGATCTGCATCTGCCCCGAGCAGGAAAGCCAACCATCCCTCCCCTTGGACATCCACCACCGGCAACCCACCGGCAATGCCGTCAAGGCCCAGAGCAGCCCTTAATACGCCAGAGGCCGACATGAAGCCCACTTGATCGCCCAAAAGATCGCCCGCGGTCTGGCTGGCTGAGCTTGGTTCGCTTATGAGCGCCAGCGCGGCACTTATGTCTTCGGGTCTGAGCTCCACCCATTGGCCTCGTACCCTCACCAAGGGCACCTTCAATCGGGCCAAGCGCCTCAGTTCTTCCAGCGAGACGGTGTGGTTTCCAATGGCGACCTCCATGCTGAACTCGCAAAGAGCATCCAGTCCAAGACCGAACCCGCTCCCATCTAAATGAGCAGGCCTGGCCCGTACACGAACGCCCAGGCGCGACGGGCGAGAGCGCCACCACGGAGGCACGAGGACGCCAAAGCCTGCCTGGCTTAGCAAAGGCGCTGCATGGCTTAGAAAGTGGTGAGCTCCTGCCACGTCCAGCTCGAGCGCTTCGGGGCGCGCCGTGTCAAGGGCAGGCTCCAGCTCCGGGTAGATGCGGCTGGCGCGACCGAGGTCTCTAAGCAGGCACTGGCGTGAGTCGACCCCAGAGCTCTCGAAGGCCGAAGCAGCCGGACTGCCATCCCACACTGCAGGCGCTGCGACCATGAGGCTCGGGTCATCCACGGATTGGAGCAGTACCTCGAGCCGCCAGGACTCCTCGGCCCGATCACTACCGACCACGTCCAAGTCTGTTGCTTGGTGAGCTGTCTGAAAGGAGCTTTCTTCTTCCTGTGAGGGTGGGATCAGTCGAAAGCAGGTTCTGGCTGCGCCCACTTGGGGCTGCCCCGAGCGATGCCATGCCAGCAGAGCATCACTGAGCTCTTTGAGCTCGCGTGCTTGAAGGCCATCCTTTGCTTGCACCACGGCCTTAGAGGCCTCAGGTTCCACCAGAGCGAGGAGGAATGCCTCTGGAACTGGTATCCGGCGCGAGGCGAGCCCGGCGCGAGGTGGCAGGGGCTCGTGGCCTGCAACAGCAGAGCGGACCAGTGAGTCGGCCACGGCACAGACAAAGCCCTGGACGACCACGCCTGGATCTTGTCCTTTGAATGGGCCGTCATCGGATGGGTCCAGCTCTGATCTGCACATGGGTGGTAGAGCTTGAGCCAGCTCACGGATCTGCCTATGCTCTTGAGGTCCAGGAACAGCCAGCCAGCGGGCGAGGAAAACTCCGCCATCTTCTTCCACCAAGGCCGGGAGGACCCGCCCGCGTGCAACGAGATCCACAGCCAGGCACCCAGCAGCAGCCAGGCACTGGACAGACGGCCCTGTAAGGACACCTTCAAGCCGCGTGCTGGATATATGTTGTATGAGCCTTGCCGCATCACGCGCTTTTGGGACCACCACGGGGACGGTCCATGGAACAAGCCGAAGCCTTGCGCGCGAACGGCTCCTATGCCGAAACCGCATGGCCACAGGGGATGGAACAGGAGAGGACGGCAAGCTCGGAAGTGCGAAAACCCAATTATCTTTGGAGGCCTCGCCTGTCGACACCTTGCCGATCGCATAAAGGAGATCAGCTGCCGGCGCGGCAAATGGGTGGGGCTGTGGCTGAGCGCTCTCACCGCAATCACCTCTGGGCCGGCTACCACTTAAGGAGGGGGTGGTTGCACCCCGCTTTGCCACCTTGGCATCTCCGCTTGCAGTCAACGGATCCTCTGTGGTCTCGGCCCACAGCCCTAGGCTCCGCTTTGAGGACCAAAGGGCATGCACGACGAGCACGACACGGATCCTAGTGCATACACTCTGGCCGTGACAGCTGCCATTCACCTAGTCCAGCACTATCCGCAAGATCCTATGACAGTGTTCGCGATGTACTGTGAAGAGACATATTACCGAGAAATGTCCCTCTCTGTTGACCATCATCCCTGTGAGATCCTCGAGCTCGGCCCCCCTGGCAATTCGCTGGAGCTGCATACAGGGCCTGAGGTTGGCACAAGCGACATTCCCCCGGGATCTTCTCACCAGTCGGGGCCAATTACCACCGACCCTGAGAGCTCAAATCACCCTTCAGCGGCTCGTAGAAGAATGACGGCCTGGAGCGGTGCAATGACAGTAAGGTTGCGCCGCAAGCTGTCATTGGATCTTCCTCAGATCGCTCGTAGTTTGGTCGGATCCAAAGACCAGCTGCTGGAGACGATTAGCTGGGCACCTGCTGCAGGCCGTCATTCTTCAAGGCACGCCGAGTGGAGCCTGGAGGTGGAAGGCGTTCCAGCTTCGGTCAATGGCACGCTCGTGCTGAGCAGCCTCGAGGAAGGCAGTCAGTTGGAGCTGGACGCAAAGGTGAGCGTCCATATACCGATACTCGGCTCTCGGATAGAATCCCTGGTGGCGACCAACCTTTCCACTGCAATCCAGGCAGAGCATCGGTTCGACCTTTCCTATCTGGCAGAGGGCTCCTCTGGAGATCACCAGCCAAACCAGCGGTAAAGGCACTGGTCCGCCCCGGAGCCACTTGGGCTTCCATCAGTGGCGCTCAGCGCGCTAAGCCGTGGCGCTCAGCCGTGGCGCTAAGCCAAGCCTTGAACTGCGAGGACTGATAAAGCAGGCAAGCCAAGCACAGATGACGGCTTGCGAACCGGCACTGGGTCAGCTACGCAAGGACCATGCGCGCAGCTTTGTATGACCGCCCTGGCAAATCTCATGAGGTCCTAAGGGTAACCGACATCGCTTCCCCCAATCCGGGCCCTGGAGAGGTCAGGGTCCGCCTATGGCGATCGGGGGTTAACCCCACAGACTGGAAGACTAGGAGTGGTGCCACAGGGAATCCCCCCAAGGATTTCCAGATCCCTGGCCAGGACGGAGCGGGCGAGATCGACGCGCTGGGCGACGGAGTGGACAAAGAGAGGTTGGGGCAGCGGGTGTGGGTGTGGCTGGCCGCCAAGGACCGACCATGGGGAACTTCGGCGGAGTGGACGGTCGTCCCGCAGCACAAGGCCGTCCCTCTCCCTCCTGGGATCTCATTTGACTTCGGCGCCAGCCTCGGGGTTCCGGCGTTGACAGCCCATCGCTGCCTGTTCGCCGACGGACCCCTAGGCGGAAAGAGTGTGCTGGTGGCCGGAGGAGCTGGTGCAGTCGGGCATTTCGCCATCCAGCTGGCCAAGCATGCAGGAGCAAGGGTGGCAACCACGGTGAGCAGTGATGCCAAGGCTGAGCTGGCCACACTTTCGGGCGCAGACTTAGTTGTCAACTATCGCGAACCTGGGGTACACAAAGCACTGATGGAGTTCTCTGCCACCTTTGATCGGATCATTGAGGTGGCACTTGGGTCCAATCTCGCACTTGACCTTGCTCTGTCCGGACCGGGCACGACTGTGGTCGCATACGCTGCTGAGCCCTCCGACCCAACCCTTCCTGTGCGCAGGTGCATGAACGCTAACGTGACCATCCGCTTCATCCTCCTCTACGGCGTCCCACCACAGGCGCTGGATCAAGCTGTGGCCGATGTCAGTGAGGCCCTCGTGCAAGGAGCGCTGTCCGAGCTTGCCTACCACCACTTTCCTCTTGATCGGGTCGCAGATGCCCATGATGCCGTAGAGGCCGGTGCTGTAGGCAAGGTCGTGCTCGACATCGCCTAGCGCCCATCTCCAACCCGCGATAGCTCCCTACCTGCCACCAGCACCGCTCGCGTTCGCATCAATGCCTTAGGAGCACGCTTGGAGCTTGCCCTGGTGCTGGTGTTCATGCACTTCGACCAATCAAGGCAAAGTCAGTTCAGACGGCTGGTCTTCAATTTAAATTGCATATAGCAGTAGATATGGTTGCTATTTAATAGCTATAGCAGCTATACTGTGTAGGTAGATCAACAAGACTCCTCGGGTGGCGATAGCCCAATACCACTACCAGAGGTTCAAGGAGGTGGCTTGAGATGATGGTTATTCAGATCGTAACTGTATTGCTGGTACTGACCAGCGGAACTGTCATGGGAGCAATGGCCCTGGTGGGCCTGCTCGGTATATTCGGTGCACTTCGCTTCACCCGCTGCCAGCGATGCGGTCGCTTGCTATATATCAGGAATGACAAGACCAGCAGTGAGACAGCCCCTATAGCGTGCCCTCACTGCCACCACGAGCGGCTGTTGCATCCGCTCCACTCGGTCCACGGCATCCACGTCCTGAGCCACTGAGCACTCCTGCCTAGGATGGCCTAAAAGCTACTCCGCAGGTCTACAGGGGTGCCTCCGGGCCAGAACCACCTGAGCTCGGGCAGGCAGCTGGGCGGTCACAGCCTTTACGGGCGGGCACTGGCCTTGGGCGACAACGCCGGTGCTGGCTTCGCTCCACGTGCGCACAGCCTTTACGGGCGGGCACTGGCCTTGGGCGACAACGCTTATGGTATGACCCTGTGTGCTTGAGAGATAGCACTGCCATCTTCCCTCAAGGCACTGCCATGCTCCCTGGCCAGCAAGGTCGGGCTCATAGCTCCCAGCCGACCGCCCAATCCTGGTCGGGCACCTCACCGGCAGCCCTGGTTAGCTTGCCGAACAACTCCGCCATCGCTTGTTGATCCTCTACTGAGATCTTGGAGAGAATGCGTGCGATCTCAAGCCTTCGCCGCCGAGTTACCTCTGTCACAAGCTCCTGACCAGCTGGCGCTATAGTTAGCCGTACCTCACGACGATCTTCTCGTGATATCCGGCGCTTCAGTAGTCCCTTGCGAACAAGCCGGTCGCACATCCGAGTTGCGGTGGGTGGGGTTACTCCCAGCGCTTCCGCCAGCGAAGCGACCCGCTGGGGACCCTTTGATGCCAGGACAACGAGCGCCCGGTACTGGGGCAGGGTAACATCTTCTCCTACCTCAGCCAGCGAGCGTGCAGCTACAGCAACCAGAACCCGGCTTGCACCAAGCACGGCTTCTACTACTGCGCTGCTTCGTGACGACTCCGCTACAGTGCCCTCAGTGCTCATATGGCAATTATTGCCTGATCTAGGCTCTAGTTGCTGCCAGTCTCCTCTCCTCGTTATACATCCAACCCCAGCGCTGCCTACTCGCTGCCTCTGCTGTAAGGTCCTTGGAGGCCATCGCCATACAAAGCTCGTCTCGTCAACAAATCAAATCATCTTCCGAGCCCCATCAAGCCCCCCCATTCTCTCGTACAGGTCGACCCCAAGCTGCTAGACAGCGGCTCATCTCCTGCGAGCCTAAACCTGCGTCGCCAGTCTCCTTCGCGCTCTGCCCGCAAGAACATCGCTGTACGTGCTCCTTGCCTGTAAAAGCCATCAGCGAAGGTACAAAGATGGCTCACCACCACTGCCTTGATCCCAGCGTCCACTAAAGCAGCCACAATCTGGAGCGCTATCTCGGAGCCTTCGCTCTCGTTCAGTGCTTACCATGCTCACCATGCTCACCATGAACTCGCTAAATAAGGCTGCTCCTCGATTCCGCGTGATCGCAATGGATGATGAATAAACTCTAGACAACTCAAATAGAAGTTGATCTCACGATCAAAAACACGTGCTGTACCGTCCAGATAGGATGGGTTGTGGACTCAACAGTGCCCTGGACCAGCTCCGCAGAGAGCCGGAACAGCAATCTGAAGATTGGCGGCTCAAAGCCCGTATGCCTCGAGAAGGCGAAGCCAGATCTCGCTTATGGTGGGGTACGAAGCCACTGCGTGCCAAAGACGGTCAAGTGGCACCTCGCCCACGATCGCCACGGTGGCAGCGTGGAGAAGCTCCCCTACTGCACTGCCAACGAAGCTAGCCCCCACAACCACCTTGCGATCCTCATCGATGACCAGCCTGGCATGGCCTGAGTAGCCATCAGAATACAGAGCGGCTCCAGCCACCTGACCGAGGGGATAATCGACGACGCGAACCGCTATGCCTGCCTGCCTTGCCTGAGATTCCCCAAGACCGACGGCTGCTATCTCAGGATCTGTGAAGATCACCTGGGGAACTGCACTGTGGTCTGCCGTCGCTGCGAAGGGGCTCCACGGCCGGGGCTCCACTTCGCCTCTGGCCCGAGCGGCTATCACATCGCCACACACCCGTGCCTGGTACTTGCCCTGGTGGGTGAGTAGAACACGGTGGTTCACGTCTCCTGGTGCGTAGAGCCAATTTCCATCGACGGCTTTCACGGCCATGGTGTCGTCCACCTCCAACCAGGTACCTGGTTGGAGGTGGAGGCTTTCAAGGCCAACATCTTCTGTACGCGGCTGGCGGCCCGCTGCGACCAGCAGCTCCTCTCCTTCGATCTCAGTCCCGTCTCCAAGGCGCACGACAACCGACCCGTAGCTTGGACGTTCAGCGCTCACCACGGCTACCCCGGTCCGCACATCGATGCCGGAGCGCTCCATGGACTGGGCAAGCAGCTGACCGCATACGGGCTCGTATCCAGGAAGCAGCCGGTCAGCCATCTCCAAGATGGTGACGCGGCTGCCCATACTTGCCCAAGCTTGGCCGAGCTCGCAACCGGCCACCCCGCCACCTAGTATGACCAGCCGCTCAGGCAGCACCTTTGCGCTGGTGGCGTCCTTGGTGGTCCAGGGACGAGCTTCTTGAAGACCGGCGATGGGCGGCAATGCGGGCAGGGAGCCCGTGGCTATGACCACAGCTTGGCTGGCTACAAGCGTTACGGGCTGAGATGGGCTCTCCACTTCTACGCGCTTTACCCCTGCAAGGCGTCCATGCCCGCGCACCAGGGCAATGTGGGCTCCTTCGAGCCACTGCAGCTGAGCGGAATCGTCCCAGTTGCTGACAAAGCGGTCGCGCCTTTCGAGCGTCGCTGGCAAGTCCACGCCACCTGTGACGGCCTGGCGGGCTCCGCCGACCCTCCCAGCAGCAGCAAGAGCGTGACCCGGGCGCAAAAGCGCCTTGCTCGGCATGCAGGCCCAATACGAGCAGTCCCCACCGACCAGCTCGGCTTCCACTATCACAGCGGAAAGCCCGCCCTTTACCACCCTGTCTGCCACGTTCTCGCCCGTAGAGCCCGCACCGATGACAACTACGTCATAGCCATGCTCTTCACTCATAGGACAACTCCAATCTTTTACTTCTGCCTTCTCAGGCCAGCTGGCCTAGCGAGTGCTGTGCCGCACATAAGCGCCGGACGATGAGCCGCCATGAGCGCAGCTGGGCTAGCGGGCGGTGTGTCACACGTACCCTATGACCTGGTCTTACCTCGAGCCCGAGAGGGGACTTGAACCCCTGACCTGCGCATTACGAGTGCGCTGCTCTACCTGCTGAGCTACCCGGGCAGTTCTCCTAGGCTAACCCATCACAGCCACAAGCCGACTGTGTCGCTTCCAGGTTTCCCGGACCAGTATCATCCCGGCCAAGCGAGCCCGGCCAGCTCCACACACAAAGCGCCTCAACCCTTCATCGCGTCCAGTCGGAGGAGCAGCATCTCATCCCAGAGCTGCTCATTCACCGCGCGGGCGAGGCTCAACCCTTCATCGCGTCCAGACGGAGGAGCAGCGCTTGAAGCAGGAGGGTCTCATTTGGATTGCGCGATAGAGAGCTCGAAGCTGTCCAGACCAGATCGAACGCCCGTAGCGAGTCTGCGGTTGGCGGTCCTTTGATGCATACCCTTGCCAGCACCGAGAGCCCGAAGCGGAGCTCTTCGCTGCGCCACCTTCGAAGCTCACGCTTGTGACGCTCCTCCATCTCAT
>JAMCQF010000050.1 GCA_023379605.1 Actinomycetota bacterium | reverse complement strand
ACTCCTCGGGATCGATCTCGCAGAAGGGCCTTGTAGCCCACGAGCGCGCCAGATACCTTATTGCGCTGGTAGCAGCGTCGCCGGCATCATTCCATCCAGCAAAAGCCGCTATCAGTACCGGCTCTTGAAGCCGTGGCCGTCTCGACCAACGAAGCGCATCCATACCTCCACCGTAGCGACCCCAGGGGTCCAATTGGTAGCTGCCCGTTCCATTACAGCTCCGCTGTCTGGATAGGCCTACATGGGCTGCACATTTCAACCGCGCAGCTGCCAGCACCGCTCACGGTAGCTCAAAGCACGCCAGCTACACTGCTCACGATGGAGCCTGGGGCACACGAGCTGGAAGTGACCATAGAGGAGCTCACCAATCTGGTCCAAGATGGCCCTGGTGGTGCGCTGGGCCATGTATGGAGCCCAGCGCGCTTGCAGGGAGCTGCCGAGGCCCTCTCCAGGCTGGTTGCCCAGCTCTCTGCCACCGCTGCTCCAATGGGTTCAGAGGAGCTGGCCGAAATGCTATCGAGCCCGGCGGTCACCGTGCTCGTCGCATGCAATGCGGACCAGAAGCTGTGGGAGGCTGTAGTGGGGACGTTGACCCTTGTCACCTTTCGGATCCCAAGCGGCGTGAGGGCCTGGATTGAAGACGTGGTGGTGGACTCAGACCAGCGAGGCCATGGCGTAGCCAGGGCTCTGGTCATGGAGGCCACGGCCAGGGCTCGGGCCGTAGGAGCTAGGAACGTGGACCTCACCTCACGGCCCTCTCGGGAGGCAGCCAATCGCCTCTATGCACGGCTGGGTTTCGAGCGCCGGGAGACCAACGTCTACAGGCTGGATTTGAGCTGAGCCTCGGCAGTAACATCCGCATCGGCCGCGCATAGCTCGCTCGGCCAGGAGGCATCGGTCCCATGGGTCTCGGGTCTAGGCCAGGCTCTGCTTTGCAGGCTCGGGTGGGATGTTCGTGGTTGAGCACTGGAGCATACCAAGTCGATCCCCAACCGGTTAGGATCGCTAAGTGCTTGGGTCGTGGTGGCTGTCGTGTTGGGAGCTGGACCGAAGAGCTGGGACCGCAACATTGCCAGTGGTGGTTGCTGTTGCGGGAATAGAGGGAATAGAAAGGCTTGGCGTTAGATCGCCGGGCGTCGACAACCGAAAAAGGAGCTGGAACCGGTGGCCGAGAGCATAACTATCACAGACAATCGCACGGGGCAGTGCCTGGAGATACCCATCGAGAACGGGGGCGTTTCCGCCGTTGCCTGGCAGAAGCTTCTGCCAGGGATCTGGTTCTACGATCCTGGGTTCGTGTCCACGGCTGCTGCCGAGAGCGCCATCACCTACTTAGACGGTGAGGCAGGCATCCTGCGCTACAGGGGCTACCCGATCGAACAGCTTGCCGAGCAATCCAGCTACCTCGAGGTTGCCTACCTTCTGCTCCACGGAGAGCTACCTACAAAGGACCAGTTCGAGATGTGGCGCCAGGAGATCACATACCACACCTTCATTCACGAGAACGTTCGCAAGCGTTTCCTCGAAGGGTTCCACTACGACGCCCACCCCATGGGCATGCTGGTATCTGCAGTAGCTGCACTCTCGACGTTCTACTTGGATGCCAAGGACATATTCGATCTAGAGGCTCGCAACAAGCAGATCATCCGTCTTATAGCCAAGATGCCAACACTTGCAGCTGCCACTCACCGTTTCAGCGTAGGCATGCCCTTTGTCTACCCAGACAACTCGCTGGATTTTACCTCGAACTTCCTGTCTATGATGTGGAAGGTCGCTGAGCCCCATTTTCAGGCAGATCCGTTCCTGTCAAGGGCGCTGGACATCCTGTTCATCCTCCATGCCGACCACGAGCAGAACTGCTCCACCACGGCGATGCGGGTGGTTGGTTCGTCGCATGCCGATCCCTATTCGGCATGCGCGGCAGCTTGTGCAGCTCTTTACGGTCCCAGGCATGGTGGAGCCAACGAGGCGGTTATCCGCATGCTCACATCCATCGGCTCGATGGATGAGGTGGATGCCTTCATCGCTGCGGTCAAAGCAGGCGAGACCCGTCTGCAGGGCTTCGGCCACCGGGTGTACAAGACCTACGACCCCAGAGCCAAGATAATAAAGCGCACCGCTGATGCAGTCTTTGAGGTGACCGGCAAGAATCCCTTGCTGGACATTGCCTTGAAGCTCGAGGAGGTGGCGCTCTCCGACGACTACTTTGTGTCTCGTCACCTCTACCCCAATGTAGATTTCTACTCCGGGCTCATCTACCAGGCAATGGGTTTTCCTCTCACGATGTTCCCTGTGCTGTTTGCCATCGCCAGGACCTCTGGGTGGTTGGCTCACTGGGTAGAGCTGCTTGACCAGGACATGAAGATCGCGCGTCCCCGCCAGCTCTTCATAGGCTCTCAAGAGCGTCCGTATGTCCCCATAAGCGAGCGCTGAAGCGAACTCTTCCCCTTCAGCTTCCATGTCTCCAGTCCTTCCGAGCGCTTTTTTCGACGACCTTTCCTGGAGGGGGCTCATCTACGACAGCACGGACCCAAAGGAGCTGATCGACCACCTTGCAGCGGGTAATAGAAGGTTCTACATAGGATTTGATCCGACAGCGCCGTCGCTCACGATAGGCAATCTCCTGCCGCTCATCTTGATGGTCCGGGCAGCGCGGGCAGGCTTGGGAGCTGTCGTAGTGCTTGGCGGGGGGACTGGCTTGATAGGAGATCCCTCGGGCCGCTCTGCCGAGAGGACCCTTCTCACCGCCGACCAGGCAAGGCGCAACGTGCAGAGGCATCGGTCGATCTTGGAGTCCATCTTTGAGCGGGTGCTTGACAAGGACTCCATGCCCGAGTTCGTGGACAATGCCGACTGGCTCGTTGGCCTTGGAGTGATCGAGTTCCTAAGGGATGTGGGCAAGCACTTCTCGATAGCGGATATGACCCGCAAGGACAGCGTCCGCCGTCGCCTGGAGGATCCAGCTTCGGGGATCACCTTTACCGAGTTCAGCTACTCGCTTCTTCAAGCCTATGACTTTCTGAGGCTCTATCGTGACAAGGAAGTTACTGTCCAGATGGGCGCTTCTGACCAGTGGGGCAACATAGTCGCTGGCATAGACCTCATCCGCCGCACATGTCGCGGCGAAGCCTATGGACTTACCTGCCCTTTGCTGCTGCGTTCGGATGGTACCAAGTTTGGAAAGACCGAGAGCGGGGCGGTATGGCTTTCGGCAGAGCGAACCTCTGCCTACAGCCTCTACCAGTTCATCGTAAACCTTGCCGATGAGGAAGCAGAGAGGTTTGCCCGCTACTTCTCGCTCGTGGATCGCCGCTATCTCGAAGGGCTCTTCTCCAAGAGCCGGTCCGCTCCAGAGCAACGCGTTCTCCAGAGGCATCTGGCCCGTGAGATCACCGCCATGGTTCACGGGGAGCAGGCTGCAGCCCGTGCAGAGGAAACCTCGGAGGCGCTTTTCAAAGGCGAGCTCAGCTCCATAGGAAGCCAGGCCCTTGGCGAGGTTCTTGACGGAGTGCCTACTGTGGAACTTCCTATCTCACTGCTCGAAGCAGGCGGGATGGACCTGGTAGATCTACTTGTGGCAACAAAGCTGGCAACGAGCAAGCGTGCGGCACGAGAGCATCTGGACAACGGAGCGATCATGGTGAATGGAACCCGTGCTCGTCAGGGACGCATGGTGGGCGTCGCGGATCTCTTGGATGGCTCGATTGTGCTCCTGCGGCGCGGGAAAAGGCAGTGGTGTGCCGCCAGGTTCACCCAGCCTTGCTAGCGCGGCGGTACCGGACTAGCCCTTCTTGGGCCAGTGACACTGCAAGGTCCCCGCGCTCGGTAAACAGGCTGGCTCTTGCCAGCCCCCTCGCACCATAGGCCACCGGGCTCTCCTGATCGTAGAGGAGCCAGCCATCGGCTCTGAAGGGTCTATGGAACCACATGCAGTGGTCCAGGCTCGCTCCCATGAACCTGGGGTCATCCCATCGGATTGAATGGGGCATGAGTATTGAGTCGAACAGTGTCATGTCCGAGGCGTAGGTGACTATGCAGGCGTGAAGGAGAGGATCCTCTGGAAGCTCGCCGTCTGCTTTGATCCACAGCTGCTGTCGAGGCGGCCGGGAACGTGCCGGCTCGTCCCAGGGAAGCTCTCCGATGAAGCGCATGTCTATAGAGCGCGCTCTCAAGAGCGTCTCGTCTATCTGGTCAGCCCAGGGAGCCAACCGCTCCTGGAAGGTCTTGAGGTTTTCAGGGCGGGGTACTTCAGGCATTGGCATCTGGTGCTCCAATCCCTCCTCTTCGATGTGGAAGGAGGTGGATAGGTTGAAGATCGCCCGCCCGTGTTGGATGGCCACCACTCGTCGGGTTGTAAAGGAGCGGCCATCGCGAATGCGGTCGACCTCGTAGAGGATGGGTGCATTGGGATCGCCGGGGCGCAGGAAGTAGGCGTGTAGGGAGTGGACGCGCCCTTGGTCCACAGTCCTGCCAGCTGCCATTAGCGACTGCGCAGCAACCTGTCCACCGAACACGCGCTGGCGCGGCTCATTAGGGCTTACCCCCCGGAAGATGTTCACCTCTATTGGCTCTATGTCCAAGAGCATGACAAGAGAATCGAGTGCATCGCCCATACGGCCATAGTTGCAGGTGCTGGGCAGCGGTGCCCAGCCGGCTCTGTGGGAGTCATCGCTAGAGCCACATGAGCCATGAAGAGCTCGAGCGCAAAGGTTTGTGAAGAACCTGTAACATTGGGTCCGTGGCGCCCCCGCTGATGCCTGACACGATTGACGTGCCCCCTTCCCGGCTGGGGGTGGCGTCCCTGATCGAGTGGATCCGCTCTCCACTCGGGCGCAAAGTGGTGAAGTACAGCATGGTCTCGGTGGTCTCCACCATTGTGAGCCAGGCAGTGCTGTTTCTTACCTACGGCGTGCTCAGGCTGTGGCCAGCGGTTGCATGCAACATCGTGGCAAATGTCGTGGCTGCGGTGCCCTCCTACTACCTGAACCGGAACTGGGCGTGGGGCAAGTCAGGTCGCTCCCACCTTTTCAAGGAAGTCCTTCCATTCTGGGCATCTTCTTTGGCCGGTATGGCGCTTTCAATAATGACAGTGGACTTTGCTCAGAGGTTCGCGCAGTCCAATAACCTTTCACACCTTGCGGCCAGCGTGTTGGTCAACACAGCGAACCTCACGGCCTTCGGGGTGCTATGGCTTGCCAAGTTCATCCTCTACAACCGCCTTCTGTTTGTGACTCACGACAAGGCTGCCATAGGAGGGGCCGCTTCGGAGGCAGAGCCAGAGTCGGTCTAAGCTCTTTGCGGTGAGAGAGGATAACCAAGAGAGCCCAGCTGCGGGTTCCGGCCAAGCGCTGGGCGCCCTTTTTGGGGATCTGGGACGCTTTGACGGGTCATTTGGCCGCTGTGCGGCTGCGCTTGAACCAGCCGATCCCGGTGCGGCTGCCAAAGCCAGCGAGCTTCAGGACAAGCTCACCAAGCCCCGCGGAGCACTTGGTGCCCTGGAGCCGATCGGCGCCCGCTTGGCCGCGATGGCGGGATCCAGCCCGCCGCCTCTTCCGGATCGGGCAGCGGTGGCTATATTTGCAGGCGATCACGGGGTGATATCCGAGGGGGTCACCCCATGGCCAGCAGAGGTGACAGCCCAGATGGTAGCGAACTTCTGCGCCGGGGGTGCGGCGATAAATGTCCTTGCCCGCCAAGTGGGCGCGGAAGTCCTGGTGGTAGACGTTGGTGTGGCATCGCCCCTTGAGAGCTCCCCTCGCCTTGTTCAGGCACGGGTACGCGACGGTACTGCCAACATCGCACAGGGCCCGGCCATGAGCACCTCTGAGGCCACAAGCGCGCTGGACGTAGGGGCAGGCGTCGCGTGTTTGCTTGTCTCACAGGGTTTTAACTGCCTCATCACCGGCGACATGGGGATTGGCAACACGACACCGTCTGCAGCTCTCATATCTATCCTGACGGGTACCGCTCCGAGCGAGGTGACTGGGCGGGGAACCGGCATCGATGACTCCATGCTGGCTCATAAGGTGGACGTGATCTCCCGGGCACTTGCCAGGTTCGAGCGCTTAGGAGGGGGGCGTTCGCCACTCGAGATCCTCGCAGGTCTCGGTGGGCTCGAGATCGCAGCGCTGGCAGGATTTGTGGTTGGCGGAGCGGCCCAGAGAGTACCGGTGCTGATCGATGGGGTGATCTCTTGCGCTGCAACTCTCGTTGCCAAAGCACTTTGCCCTGGTTGCATCGACTATTGCATAGCAGGGCATCGCTCTAGCGAGCCGGGGGCTTCCGTGGCACTTAAAGCATTGGGACTAGATCCCCTACTGGATCTTGGCCTTAGGCTGGGGGAGGGAACTGGTGCCTGTCTTTGCCTTCCCATAGTCCAATCAGCAGCGCGCGTGCTTGCTGAGATGGCGACTTTTGACTCCGCAGGTGTGGCGCAAAAGAGCTGAGCCGGCTCGGAAGGCTCAGGCGTCTTTCAGTCGACGACCCGAGCGCCGCTTTCTATAGGAAGCCGACCAGCCTGCCAGAAGCGCTGCTAGACCCAGAACCAGGATTGGCTTGCTGCCAAAGCGCTCGAAGATAGTCGAGCCGTTGCGGGTTGCCACAGAGTCCACGATGACCTGACGCCGGGCCAGCACAGAGCGCATCAGCACCTGGCCGTCGTTTGTGATGAAAGCGCTGTAACCCGTAGGGGCAGCTTGGACCAGATCTCTGCCCTCCGATATCGCCTGCAGGCGTGATGCTGCGATCTCCTGGGTAGGCACCTGGCTTGTGGTATAGGAGGACGTGTTGGTTGGGACCAAGAGAAGCTTGGCGCCAGCCCGGGTTGCTGAGCGCCCTCGATCCTGGAAGAATACCTCGTAGGAAATCATAATCCCGAGCTTCCCAACTGGTGTCTGGACCATTCCGGTACCGGTTCCAGGGATTGCGTCACGGGGGATATCGGAGAGATTGGCGAAATGAGAGATGATCGACCTGAACGGGACGTACTCGCCAAAGGGCACCCTGTGCACCTTCTCATAGGACGCAACCACCTTCCCTGAAGGAGCCCAGACGACCTCTTTATTGCGAAAGTACTTTGTTCCAACTGGCTCTGTTACCCCCGCCAGCAGTGTTGCATGGAGCTGCTCGGCGAGAAAGGCCACATCGGCATCTTGATACGAGCCTTTCAGCCTTCCTGGAAGCGCTATGACGTCCTCTGGCCAAAGCACCACTTCCGGCCTGCGATCCTTGGGAAGGTCGAAGAGCTGATCAGTAGCCGCAAGCTGTGCCCTAAAGACAATATCGGGGTTGACTTGGATAGCGCGCAGGCCGCGTTTTCCCCCTCCCTGTATCGCAGCCACCCTTAAGTGCCCAGTGGCAGGACCCCCATTGGGGGCCATCCAACCGGCCAGACCTAGAGCAGCCAACACCACCAGCGCTGAGGCGCCCCAAGCGCGCGAAGCCAGTGAGCCTGCTTGCCGGGATCCCACCACCAGCTGGGCAAGTCCAGCACCCCCGATCCAGACGCACGCGCCTACGAGCACAGGTCCGCCTAGGCGGGCGGTGTAGGCAAGGGGTCCTACCGCCTGACCCAGGGCTACTCCTCCCAAGGGAAGCCCGCCAAATGGCCATGACTGGCGAAACGCGCTTGCCAGGGTGAATGCTCCGGGGAAGGCGAGGAGCCTACCGGCGCGGTTGGTCGTTGCGGCACCGGCCAAGCCCAAAAAGCACGCCTCGAAAATGATCAGCACAAGGCCCCCTGCGACATTGAACGAGGTCGCCCAGATAAGACCCGGGGTGAACAGTCCAATGCCAGCTAGGAAGCCGACCAGGAACCGCTGGCGCATCCCCAGGCCGTCCAGTCGCCAGTACAGCAAGCCTGCACCGAAAAAGGCCAGGATCCAAAATCCCCATGGGGGGATCGAAGCCGCAAGTGCTATGCCTGCCAGAAGGGCGGGCAGTGCCAAGCGAGCTAAGCGAACCGGGCGGCTCGAAGTCGTCTCGGGTAGTTGTTGCGCGATTGCCAGATTCGATGGCTCGCCCAACCTGATCGAGCTGTCCGGGGCCGAGGTGCTCATGGGATCACTTAGTCGGTCCGTGCACGGATAGTCAGCCCATCAGCTGGTCTAGGGGGGCTCATCTTCTGAGCTGATCGGCAAGGACCTTCCGCGCAGCTGCCCGGGCGCTGGCTATGCAGGCAGGAATCCCCACCCCGTTGAGGGCGGCTCCTGCAAGGGCCAGGCCCCTCAGCTCCGAGATGCTGTCTTGCAGCTGGGAGACCAGTTCCAGGTGTCCAACAGCGTACTGGGGGAATGCGCCAGGCCATCTTCTTACGTTACCGGCCAGAGGCGGACCGGATAGGTCGAGCATCTCGGAGAGCTCTGCGTGGGCAGCCGAAAGCAGCTCCTCGTCGTCTAGGGCCATGAACCTCTCATCGCCAAAGCGGCCGACCGATGCTCGGAGGAGCACTTCATCGTGCTTCTCAAGGTGCTTCCACTTACTCGACAGCCAGGTGCAGGCTGAGAGGAGCCGGCCCTCGACAGCGGGCACCACAAAGCCGGTCCCGCTCAGATCAGTGGCCACGTCTTCCTTTGCGTACGCGAGGGTGACTATGGCAACTGAAGCGTGCTCAAGCGAGCCCAAAAGCGAAGCTGCCTGGGCTGAGTGCGAAGCCAGCAGGCTAGCTGAGACGGGCGCAGGGACGGCCAGCACCACCCCGTCGGCTTGAAGGTCGGCTTCCTCAAGACCTATGACCCACCGCCCATCGCTGCGGCCCAAAGATCTGACAGTGGTGCTCAGTTGAAGCGAGATGCCCCGCGACAAGAGCTGTGCCACCAGGCTCTCAATCAGGTAGGACAGGCCCCTCTGGACGGACAGAAAGATCGGTTGCGTAGGCTTTTCAGCTCTGTCTGGGGTGCCAGGCGGCCTCAGATTGCGAGCAAGGCTTGGCCCGGTGGCACAGGCTTGGAGCAATTGTGGAAATGTTGCCGCAGCGCTGAGCCGTGCTGCCCTTCCCGCATGAATGCCGCCTACCAGCGGATCTACCAGCCGGTCCAGCACTTGGCTACCCATGTGAGTGCGAATTATGTCCCCCACGGAGCAGTCTTGGCTCCTTTGGGATCCACCGACGCTTTTTGGTAGCGAAGTCCTAGGTGATATCGCAATGAAGTCCATTGCCAGCCGCAAGAGACCAGGCCACGGCAGTATTCCTGAGGAAGCCACTGGTAGAAAGCGGGTTGGGACTCCGAGCACCAGCCCCGAAGGAAGCGCCCTCAGCTTGCCGCGTGAGCACACATAGGCCCTGGAGGCGGAAGGAGCCACAAGCTCGGCTTCTATCCCAAGCTCCTGGCAGAGCCCCACGGCTTCTGGGCGCCTGGCGAGGAAGGCGTCCGGGCCGAGATCCACTTGAGAACCTTCGAACTCGAAGGAATCGATCTTTCCTCCCCATCTGCGATCCGATTCGAGCACTACTAGCTGCGTCTGGGAGGGATCGACAGCACCGGAGAGCTCCCAGGCAGCGGAGAGCCCGGAGATACCGCCGCCTATGACTGCAATTCTCTGGGCTGGCTCTGTCATCGGAGCTCCAAAGATGAGCCGCCACTTCCTGGGAAAGGAGACCTTTTGACGGCCGCTCCCATGGACGTCGCCGCCGTAGCGACAACGTCTGCCAGTACTGCTATGAGCTGGGGATCGTCATTTAGCGAGGCGGTCCTTACCAGTTCGAGACCGTGCGCCAAGGCGACATTTCGAGCGAGGATGTCGATGTCGTAGAGTATCTCGAGATGATCAGATACGAAGCCTTGCGGGCACACAACGCACCTGCCAGTTCCGTTGCGAGCAAGATCCTTTACTGTCTCTGATAGGTCAGGCCCTATCCAGGGCTCGTGGGATCTCCCGGCGCTCTGCCAAGCCAGGCGCCAACAGGTCACACCGGCCAGGTCCGCAATTGCTGTGGCACTTGCGCGTAGCTGTGCCGGATAGGCATCGCCAGTGGTTAGAACCTTGATGGGGAGTGAGTGGGCACTAAATAGCACTGGAGCTTTTGGTCTGCTCGGATCTTCGGGAGTGGTTCCACAGCCGGTCCCGTCCGGCTCGGTGAGGCCTTCCCTGTCCTGAGCGGGCTCTTCCTTTCTGGTGGGACCATCTAACCTGGAGAACGCCTCGCGCACCCTGGCGGCGAGGAGGGTGATCAAACCCGGATGTAGGTGCCAGCTCCGCACCATCTGCAGGTCGATGGCGGGCTTGACGGCCCTGGCGGCCATTATTGCTCGCCTTTCGTACTCACCGACGCTCATGGCCGAATAGTGAGGCGCCAGGACCAGCCCTACTGCCTTGCGCACTCCCGCCCGGCCAAGCGCGGATATGCCGTCCTCGATGGAGGGCTTGGAGTGCTTTGTGCCAGCGGCCACCACATATGACCCCTCTCCGTAGAGGGCGTCGAGCCTTGCAGCCAGACCGTCCAGCTGAGCTTGCGTGCGCTGGCTGAGAGGTGACAGGCCCCCTATGGCCTCATAGCGCATCATCAGCTCCTCGACCTCGGTTTGGGAGGGCTGCCTGCCATGGCGGATGTCTGTGTAGTACTCCCTCACCTCGTCCATGCAGGCAGGGCTCCCATAGGACATGGCCAGCACCCCAATTGGGCGATAAGTCTTCATGCTCACTTGGTGGATTCCCCATGCACCAGATCGACCACTGCCTTTAAGATCCCTGGATCGGTGGAGGGAAGCACCCCATGGCCGAGGTTGAAGATATGCCCAGGTGCGCTGCCAGCGCTTTTGAGCACTGACCTTACCTCCCTAGCTACCACTGGCCATGCAGCCAGGCAGACGGCGGGGTCGAGGTTGCCTTGCACTGCACGGCCCTGGCCAACACGCTGCCTTGCTATGTCGAGGGGCACACGCCAGTCAACACCTACGACGTTTGCCCCTGCGAGACCCATGAGGCTCAGCAGCTCTCCGGTTCCTACTCCGAAGTGGATGCTGGGAACCGAGAGCGCCCGAAGCCCATCGAATATCCGGCGAGCCGACGGCAGGACGAAGCGGGCATATGCGTCCGGGCTCAGGCCACCGACCCAGCTGTCAAAGACCTGTACGGCGCGCGCCCCCGCATCAACCTGAGCCAGAAGAGAGCTAAGCGCTATCTCGGCCAGCAGGTCCAAGAACTCACGCCACAGCACCGGCTCTGACCACATGAATGCTTTCGTGAGGGCAAAGTCC
This sequence comes from Actinomycetota bacterium, assembly GCA_023379605.1. Taxonomy (GTDB): domain Bacteria; phylum Actinomycetota; class Acidimicrobiia; order Acidimicrobiales; family JAMCQF01; genus JAMCQF01. Next base: position 21,516 of record JAMCQF010000050.1, on the reverse strand, counting down.
TTAGATGGGCCCCCCTCCACTAGGTAGCTGGCCAGTGTGAACGGTCCGCCAGCGAAGCCGATGAGGGGGATTGACGTAGGCAGCTCGCTTCTTAGGAGCTTGACAGCATCTATCACATAGGCCATGTCCTCCTCTGGGACAAGGGGGCGCAGGCGGGAAAGGTCGGAGCGAGAGCGGAATGGTTTGGCCAAGACCGGTCCTGTGCCGGGAGAGACCTCAATCTCGAGTCCAACTGCCACCAAGGGCACCACGATGTCGGAAAATAGGATGGCTGCATCTACTCCATAGCGGCGGATCGGTTGAAGGGTGATCTCAGCAGCCACAGAGGGATCCATTATCGCTTCCAGGATGGTCCCCCTGCTTCTCAGCTCCCTGTACTCCGGCAGAGAGCGCCCAGCTTGGCGCATGAACCATACAGGAACATAAGGCGCTTTCCTGCAGTTGCAGGCGAGCAGGAAGGCGGGGTCGGTCCTGTTTTCGGAAACATGGGTCTTGGCAGGCGGAGAGCTCACGTTTTGACCCTACCGCCGGCTTGATCCCAAGTCCGCCCCCCCATGGTGAAGTGGGCGCCATGTCGCTTCAAAGGCCGGTGCTGCGTCCTAAGTGCGCCAGGCTTTGGTCGGGTCTCCAGGCTGATCGCAAGTGAACTGATGGCAGTAGACTGTTTGGCCTTCCGAGCGCTTGGGCACCCGCTCGGAGTAGTTGAGTGCGAGTACCAGGAGCCAGGTGGCTACAGACAAGGACATCCAAGAAGAGCAGCAGTTCCTAGACAGGGCTTACGAGCGCCTGGATGCCATGCGTGCTGCCGCTCGGTCTCTTTATGAGCCGCTGCTCGCAGAGAGCAGAGGTGGCACTTTCCAGGCACGCACTGAGAGAGATGTCATGGTGCGCACGGGTATGGCGCGCTTGGCTCAGCTGGACATAGGTGATTTGCCCCTGTGCTTCGGCCGGATCGACCAGGTGGCGAACCAGCCTGTCGCCAGCCAGGAAGGGGAATCTGGGGAGGTCGGCCAAGAGGGAGATCGCCAACTGGCTGGCCCGTCTGGCATAGAGGTCCTGCATCTGGGCCGCCTGGCCGTCTGGGACGAGGAGCAAGACCCTCTCATTGTGGATTGGCGGGCTCCGGTGGCAGAGCCGTTCTACCGGGCCACGCCCTTGGACCCTATGGGTCTTAGGCTTCGCAGGCACTTTGATATCGCTGCCAGAACGATCCGGGCCCTTGAGGACGAGTGGTTTGCTAGAGACGACCCGGGCGGTATCGATCTCGGCGTTCCTGGAGTTTTAGAGCCAGAAACGCCTGACGGAGATGGCACCCACGCAGAGTCTGATTACCTGGACGGCACGGTGGCTGGCTCGGCTGCATTGCTGAGCGCTCTGCGCAAGCCAAGGACCGGGCGCATGGGCGACATCGTGGCGACAGTCCAAAAGGAGCAGGACGAGATCATCCGTGCCGGGCTTTCAGGGGTTTTGGTGGTCCAGGGTGGTCCAGGAACAGGCAAGACCGCGGTAGCCCTGCATAGGGCGGCCTATCTGCTTTACACCCACAGGTTCCCCCTCGAGCGTCAAGGAGTGCTGGTCGTAGGTCCGAACCCTGTCTTTTTGGGGTATATAGAGCGCGTCCTGCCTTCGTTGGGGGAGAACGGGGTCACATTAGCCACCGTAAGTGGTCTCTACCCTCGCATCCGCACCTCCATGGAGGAAGAGCCCAGAACTGCCCGCCTCAAGGGTGATCCGCGCATGGCTGAGCTAATTCGCCGAGCCGTCGCCGACAGGCAGCGTCCCTTGCGCAAGCAGCTCAGCTTCCCGTTCGGCTCGAAGGTCCTGAGGGTGAGACCTGAGGAGACCGCACGCATCGTGGAGGCAGCGCGTCGTCGAAGGGGATCTCACAACGAGCGACGCCGGCATGTGGAGGCAGCGCTTTTGAGGCTTTTGGCCGAGCGCTACAGCTCAACATGGCGCCAACAAGGAGACGGCACAGATCTGAACGGTGCTTCAGCCAGCTCTGGCGACAGCGAGCTTCGGGTTCGCCTTCGTAGACATCCCGCAGTCGTAGAGGCCTTGGAGCGGATGTGGCCCAGGCTTACACCAGAAGAGCTCCTTCACGATCTGTTCGGTGCACGACCACTTCTCAGCTCCGCCGCAAAAGGACTCCTGGACTCAGATGAGCAAGACATGCTTTATCGTGATCGAAGTGCATCAGTAGAGCAAGTGCGCTGGACTCGCTCTGATATAGCACTTCTCGATGAGGCTCTTGTCCTGTTGGGATCCAGGCACTCACGCCAGCGCTCAAAGGCTGCGCAGCATTCGAAGTCCCAGGATGGCGCCAATGGATTTTGGGAGGTCTCGGCTGGCTTCTCGGACGGAGAGCATGCAATTTTAGGTCGGTCTCAGATTAGTGAGGACCTCCCGCCTGATTCTGTCCGACAGTTCGGCCATATAGTAGTAGATGAGGCACAAGATCTTTCTCCGATGGAATTGAGGATGCTGGGGAGACGATCCATTTCGGGATCCATGACCATGGTTGGGGATATGGCCCAGGCCACTGGACCGTGGGCCCCTTCAAGCTGGGAGCAGGTGGTAGAGCACTTGGGCTTTGAAAAGCCCTTTGAGCTCATGGAGCTCACCGTAGGCTATAGGACACCTGCACCGGTGATGGCAGTTGCCACCCCGGTTCTAAATGAAGCCCTCCCTGGCGTGAAGGGGCCGACCCCGGTGCGCTACGGCACCGCGCATCCCAGAGCCGTTCAAGCTGGCAAGAGATGTTTGGCCAGCACAACTGCCAGGGTTGTCGCAGAAGAGCTCGCGGCTTTAGAGCCTGGGGACCTGGACGGTTCGAGCCCGCTCAAGCACGCTTGTCTGGGAGTTGTGTTCCCCCCGTCGCTTGGTTCTTCGATTACCAGCGCACTGGATGAGGCTGGGCTCTGTTTCGGGGAGGCAGCCAAATCAGGCCTTGGAGAGAGGATCACCTTGGTCTCTGTGAGCATGGCCAAAGGTCTGGAGTTCGACGCTGTGGTGGTGGTAGAGCCCACTCTCATGCTCACAGAGGCTCCCCAAGGGCTTAGAGCGCTCTATGTTGCCCTTACGAGAGCCACAAGAAGGCTTGCAGTGGTGCATTCCCAGCAGATTCCCCCATCTCTAGCCCAAGGCTTAGGGCATTGCATTTGAGCTGGTCGGCATCTCTTGTAGATTCGAGCTCTCCCCGACTTGGTATTGGGGGTGGGTAATCGGCTAAGAAATAGGGCTGTGACGCAGACTGTGTCGGTACCGAACCAAGGTCCAGGCCACACCGTGGCCGCGAGGCGCCCTCCGCTTCTGGCGGTAGGCGTGGTGGTCTGGCTTGGCTCGGAGTTCATGTTCTTCAGCGGGCTGTTTGCCGCCTACTTCAGCATTCGTGCCCATGCTGCTGTATGGCCACCACCAGGGACAAAGTTGGACCTCATCCAGGCCTCGATCTTCTCGGTGGTGCTGCTCATCTCGAGCCCTACCATGCAAAAGGCACTCTGGCACGAAGAGAAGGGGCGAAGGGACCTGGCTAAGCGCTGGGTCGTGCTCACGCTGATCCTGGGAGCAGCCTTCCTGGGGAACCAAGGTTACGAGTGGGCGACGCTCACGACCCGTCCCTCGACCAATGCCTACGGGTCTCTGTTCTTCATCATGACCGGCATCCACGGCCTTCACGTCCTGCTGGGCTTGGTGGCCATGATCTTCCTCCTCGCGAGGTTGAAAGGCCCCGCAGGAGACCCTGGCGAGCACGCAGTGTTCCAGGCCGTGAGCTACTACTGGCACTTTGTCGACATCATGTGGATCGGGATCTTCAGCTGCCTGTTCCTGCTCAAAACAGGGTGAGAGGGGAATCCAGATCCATGAAGAGGTTCAGCTTCTCACGATCAAAGCGCTCTTTCGACGGTGATGGCAGGGACGGGTCCAGCCGTGCACACAGAGCGCGCCGCACCAGGCGCCAGAAGAGCTCTAGCTCCCTGGTGCTTTACCGCTTGCTGCCGATGGCTGTAGTGGTAGCAGTGGTGGCGGTGGGCTTTTTGTCGGCGGGGACAGCTACCAAAGCGAGCGCTTCTACTCCTAAGGGATCCACGCACTCCAAAGGCTCTGGGTCCAGCGCGGCAGCGGACCCTAGCTCCTCTGTCACCCACGAGCCCTTCCCGATCAAAGGCAGCTCTGGTTACCTTCCGAGCGAACCGGGCAGCGCCGGACCGGAGGAGTTCGGTCTGCAGCCAGGTGAGAACGGCGCACCCAAGTCGGGGTATCCGACCATCACCTTCAAGAATGCGAACGTAAAGGAGGGCTACGCTCTTTTCCAGGCCAACTGCGCTAGCTGTCACGGCCCAGATGCCGCCGGCACTGAGATCGCTCCTAATCTTCAGGGCCTTGGCGCTGCCACAATCGACTTTTGGGTGTCAACGGGCCGCATGCCGCTTGCCAACGCAGATATACAAGCGGCCATCAAGCCGAGAAGGCTGGACCCGGCCCAGACTCACGACGTCGTTGCGTGGGTCACATCCCTGGATCCTGGCGGGCCAGGCGTTCCTCTCGTAGACCTCTCCCATGCGAGCCTTGCCCAAGGACAGAGCTTGTTCACGTTGAACTGTGCAGGGTGCCACACGATCACAGGCGCAGGGGACGCTCTATCGGGAGGCGCGTTCGCCCCCACCTTGCACATTGCTACCCCTCGCCAAGTAGCAGAGGCGATCAGAACCGGGCCTGGGAACATGCCCAGGTTCGGTCCGGGCAACCTGAGCACCCAGCAGGTTGACGACATCGTTGCCTACGTGACCGGTCCAATCCAGCATCCCGACAACCCTGGCGGCTTTGGGCTTGGAGGCATTGGACCTGTGGCTGAAGGCTTTGTGGCGCTTCTCATAGGAGTGGGAGGACTGATGCTGATCGGGTACTGGATTGGAGATAGGACGTGAGCACTACGCAGGAGACCGCCGTGGTGGACCACGAGGAGCTGGCGCGCCCATGGACGTTGCCACCGGATGATCCCCGTCTCCAGCCCTATGCCAAGAACCCCGCACGTGCTGAGAAGGTCATAGCAGCATGCTTTATCTTTGCGATCCTCTGCCTTGCGGCCTTTGGAGCCTCTTACTGGCAGGCTGCAAGCGAGCGGGTGATGGGCGGGTTCTTAGCAGTAGGGCTGTTCGCCTTGGGTTTCGGCATAGCAGCGTGGGGCAAGTACCTAACCCCGCGCGGTCCTTTCGAGGAGCCCCGCCACATCCTGCACGGAACCCAGCTCGAGCAAGAGGCCTTCCAAGCTGCCGTGGTGGAAAGGGCAGAGGTCGTGATAGGCCGGCGCCCGTTCCTGATCAAGCTTCTCGCCATGGCAGGGGGCATAACAGCAGTGGTGATGGCCTTCCCCCTTCTGCGCTCGCTGGGCCCACTTCCGGGCAAGTCCCTCTTCCATACGCCGTGGCGCAAGGGCTCGCGAGTCGTCACTGCCAGCGGGCGAGCTATCACGGTAGATGACCTGGAGGTGGGCGGGATACTCACGGTCTTTCCCGAGCAGGCTCCGGGCTCTGCAGTGGCCCAGACGCTGCTGATCAGGGTGGCCACAGAGCCAATTGTCACCCAACCAGGACGGGAAACCTGGGGGCCCGCTGGATACCTGGCCTTTTCCAAGGTATGCACTCACGCTGGATGTCCTGTGACCCTGTATGAGGAGCAGTTCCAACAGCTTCTCTGCCCGTGTCACCAATCGCTGTTCGACATCTATGACGGTGCGGTACCGGTGTTCGGCCCTGCGCCGAGACCGCTTCCGCAGCTCCCGCTCATGGTCGATGACCAGGGATACCTACGTGCCCAGGCCGACTACGACCAGCCGATCGGGCCGGGCTTTTGGGAGCGGACCACCACATGAGCACCCAAGCAGCCCAGGGGCCGACGCGACCACAGAGCCGTACAAGGCCCGCCAGGAAGGACAGGAAGGGCTCGGCAGTTGACCGGAGCCTCAACTGGATAGACGACCGGCTTGGGGTGTCCAAGGCCGGTAGGACGTTCATGGACAAGATCTTCCCCGATCACTGGTCCTTCATGCTCGGTGAGATCGCGCTGTACTCCTTCGTAGTGCTGGTAGCGACAGGCATATTCCTGACCCTTTACTACATACCCTCTTCCAAGGAGGTCATATACCACGGGAGCTACCTGCCCCTTAAGGGTAGAAAGATGTCAGAGGCGTACCTTTCGACGGTCAACCTGAGCTTGAAGGTGCGCTTCGGGCTCGTGATGCGCCAGGCCCACCACTGGGCCGCAGACGTCTTTGTGGGCGCGATAGCGGTTCACATGTGCAGGGTGTTCTTCACAGGAGCATTCCGCCGCCCGAGGGAGCTCAACTGGGCCGTGGGTGTCACGCTTTTGACACTGGCCATAGTAAACGGCTTCATCGGCTACTCACTTCCAGGGGACCTGATCTCAGGAACCGGGCTTCGGATCATGTTCTCGATCATCCTGTCCATCCCGCTGATCGGCACATACCTCGCCTTTTTTCTCTTCGGGGGCAACTACCCGGGCAATGGGATCATCATCCCGCGCCTTTTCATAATCCACGTTCTCATTGTCCCAGCCATCATCGCAGCTCTCATAGGAGCTCACCTGTTCCTGCTCGTGCGCCAGAAGCACACGCAGTTCGCTGGTCCTGGACGTAGGGAAGACAATGTGGTCGGATCACCCATGTGGCCGAACTTCATGCTCAAGACCACTGGCTTCCAGGCTATGGTGGCGGCAGTGCTCTTGGGCCTCGGTGCCTTTGCCCAGATCAACCCGATCTGGCAGTTCGGGCCCTACGTCCCATACAAGGTCAGCTATGCGGTCCAACCCGACTGGTACATGGCCTGGCTGGACGGAGCGCTCAGGATCATGCCGAGCTGGGAGTTTGCCGGGTTTGGACATACGATCCCGCTGGAAGTGACTCTGCCCGCCGTCGTGCTGCCTGGGCTCACCTTTGGTCTGTTCTACGCCTGGCCGTTCTTAGAGGCCCGCTTCACGGGTGACTACCTGCCGCACCACATCCTCGACCGGCCCCGTGACAGGCCACGACGCACCGGTCTGGGAGCTGGCATCCTCGCTTTTTACTTCGTGCTCTTTGGGGCCAGCTCCACAGACGTGCTGGCCAATTACCTCCATGTCTCGCTCAACGCTGTGCTGTGGAGCTTTAGGGTCCTCGTCTTTGTCGTGCCTGTCATAGTAGGGTTCCTCGCTTACGAGATCTCCAAAGAGCTGGCTGCCCTGCCTGATTCGGGAAAGCGCAAGCGAGCGATGATAGTCGAGAGGACACCGCAGGGTGAGTACCTTGCCGAGCCAGCAGAGCCCCGACCCGGAGATGGCACAGAGGAGCTGGAGCCCGAGCCCGTTCCTGTCCACATGCCTGTTGCCGAGCTCGTGGGTTCTGGGAGTCTTGGTGATGAGACCGGCACAGAGGCTGGCCCAGCTGGTGTACGCCAAGTGGAGCGCTGAGAGCCCGAGCTGGGGGCGCCCTAAAGGCAAATGAGCGACCCGCCCAAAGGCAAATGCGCCCGAGCGGCGTTGGTGGCTAGAGCGCAAAAGGGAGCGGACGAAGCTACCCAGAGGCTAATTGGACCACGTGAGCTCTAGCTACGCAGCTGGCGCAGAACGTAGGGAAGGATGCCCCCGTTGCGGTAGTACTCGGCCTCACGTGGCGTGTCTATCCTGAGCTTTACGGGCAGGGGATTGCCATCTGCCAAAACCGTTATTGTCTCGGGGAGCTCGCCTTCAGCAAGGCTCTCGATGCCAGCTATGTCGTAGGTTTCCTCGCCGGTCAGCCCCAAGGAGGCGGCGGTGGCTCCGCCGATGAGCTCGATGGGAAGCACTCCCATTCCTATGAGGTTGGAGCGGTGGATCCGCTCGAAGCTTTGAGCGATCACTGCCCTTACTCCAAGCAGGACAGTGCCCTTGGCCGCCCAGTCGCGAGATGATCCTGACCCGTACTCTTTTCCGGCCAGGACGATGAGCGGCACCCCCTCACTCCTGTAGCGTGTGGCGGCATCGAATATGGTCATGACCTCGCCGCTTGGCATGTGGCGGGTCCATCCTCCCTCTGTCTGTGGGGCAAGGAGGTTCCTCAGGCGAATGTTGGCGAACGTGCCGCGGATCATGACCTCATGGTTTCCACGGCGGGAGCCGAACGAGTTGAAGTCCGCCCTGGCTACCCCTTTGCCCAGGAGGTACAGCCCGGCTGGACCTCCTTGTGGGATGGAGCCAGCCGGGCTTATGTGGTCTGTGGTGACGCTGTCGCCAAGCAGCGCGAGCACTCTTGCTGCATGTATCGGAGCAAGAGGAGGCTCCTCGATGGTCATGGAGTCAAAGAATGGTGGCTTTCTAACATAGGTGGAAGCCTCGTCCCAGCTAAAGGACTCACCTGAAGGGACCCCCAGGGCTGCCCAGCTCTCGTCGCCCTGGAACGCCTTGGAGTATGTCTCGGCGAACATCTCTGGGCGGATAGCAGACCGTGCTGCCTCTATAACCTCTGCCGGTGTGGGCCAAAGATCGGAGAGGTACACGGCCTGTCCGTCGCTGGCGGTCCCGAGTGGCTCGGTCGCAAGATCTATGTCCATCGTCCCTGCCAGAGCGTAAGCAACTACCAATGGTGGGGATGCTAGATAGTTCATCTTGACTGATGGATGTATCCGCCCCTCGAAGTTGCGGTTACCGGACAGGACGGCACAGACAGCCAGATCCCTATCACTTACCTCCTGGGCAATGCCGTCAAGCAGAGGGCCGGAGTTGCCTATGCAGGTCGTGCATCCGTACCCAACCAGGTTAAAGCCGAGCTTTTCGAGTGGTGAGGTTAGACCAGCTCTGTCTAAGTACTCGGTGACCACTTTGGAACCTGGTGCCAAGGAAGTCTTCACCCACTCCTTGGAGCGAAGCCCTCTGGCCACGGCTTTCTCTGCCAGCAGCCCGGCTGCTATCATGACTTGAGGATTGGAGGTATTGGTGCAGCTCGTGATCGCCGCTATTACGACATCTCCGTCGCGTACCTGCCTGGCTGTGGAAGCTGCGCCAGAATCGCCTGAACCGTTGGGAGGCAGAGGTGCCGGTGTGGCAGCGCCTTCAAGGTAAGGCCCGCTCTTTGGGTTGGAAGAGGATATCTTGGCAAGCGATGCGCGAAATGCCTGCTTGGCACTTGCCAGCGGTACTCGATCCTGTGGTCTCGACGGCCCGGCAATGCTCGGCTCCACGGTGGCAAGATCCAGCCGGACGACCTCGGAGTAGGCAGCGGAGCTGGATGGCTCGTGGAACAGACCCTGCTCTTTGGCGTAGGCCTCGACCAGCTTTATCTGGTGCTCGTCGCGCCCGGTGAGACGGAGGTAGCGGAGGGTCTCTACGTCTATGGGAAATATAGCGCAGGTGGCCCCGTACTCTGGGGACATGTTTCCTATGGTGGCGCGGTTCTCGAGTGGCAGGGTGGAGATCCCTTCGCCGTAGACCTCCACAAGCTTTCCCACCACTCCGTGGGAGCGGAGCAGCTCAGTTATGGTAAGAACGAGGTCAGTGGCCGTTGCCCCCGCCGGCAGCTCACCGGTTAGCTCAAGACCCACCACCGGTGGTATCAGCATGGGCATGGGCTGACCCAGCATCACAGCCTCGGCTTCGATGCCGCCCACACCCCAGCCGAGCACACCAAGCCCGTTGACCATGGTCGTATGGGAGTCAGTGCCCACAACGGTGTCGGGATAGACGAGGCCATCTGAGCCTGTGAAAACCACTTGGGCCAGGTACTCAAGGTTCACCTGGTGGCAGATCCCAGTGTCAGGTGGCACTACAGAGAACCCCTCGAAGGCGCTCTGTGCCCACTTGAGCAGTTCGTAGCGCTCACGGTTGCGGCTCAACTCAAGCGCTGCGTTGCGGGAAAAGGCATCGGGAGTGCCGGAGAGATCGGCTATCACGGAGTGATCGATCACGAGATCCACCGGCACCAGAGGGTTTATCTGGGAGGGCTTACCACCTATTGCAGCCATGGCATCTCGCATTGCAGCCAGGTCCACTACGGCGGGGACCCCGGTGAAGTCCTGCATCAGTACCCTGGCCGGGGAGAACATTATCTCCCTCCTCCCGCTTAGGTGAGGTCCCCATCCAGCCAATGCCTCAACGTCAGCAGCTGTCACAGCCACCCCATCCTCATGGCGCAGTAGGTTCTCGAGCAGTACCTTTATGGCAAACGGCAAGCGCGAGATGTCCTGGAAGGAAGAGAGCGCGTCCAAGCTGTAGTAGTCGTGCTCCGCCCCGTCCACCACAATGCGCGACCGCGCACCAAAACTGTCCTTCGCCATGGCGGTCCTTTCGAGTAGCTCTTGGCGCCACCGCTTTGGCAAGCGCTCCTGCTAGCTCCAACTTAGAGGATTGCACGGGCGCGCTGGCCCAGGAAGGAAGAGCAGCGCTCCAGCCGACCCGACAGCCACCAGATTGAGCTCAGACCGTGCCGCCTCTACGACTCTCCACCGTCACGCCGATGATAGCTGAGGCGATGAGGGCTCCTCCTGGCACAGCTGTCCAGATGCCGAAGATAAGAGCGAGTACCACAAGTGCCAGCCCCATGCCCAGCACGAATGGCCAGATGCTGGACCCAGGGAAGGAGTCGATCACCCCTGCGCCATCTGGGATGCTGGCGTCCTTTCTGTCCTCCGGCCTCGGCCTCATCCTCCTTGACCACCAAAGGAAGTAGCTCCCAGGCAGGAAACCCAGTAAAGCGCTCGCAGCGAGCATGATTGTTCCAGAGTCTTCTATCGATGTGAACCAGTAGATAACGGCTACCAGACCGAAGAAAGCGAGCATCGTTAAGTAGAGATAGGCTTCGTGCCTCAACTAGGGCCTCCATCCTCATGTCCTTCCGGCGGGTTAGAGCCACCTCCGGATCGACCGTTCCCAGCCGCACCGGGTCCATTAGAGGCATCGGGAGACCCGCTGGAAGCTCCGACCAGGGCAGGGATGACCTGCTTGCCGTTACGCTCCACTTTGGGAGCCTCGGGGTGGTAGTAGTCCCATGTGGGCCGCTCGGAGCGAATTGGGGGGAGCTTGTTGTAGTTGTGATGCGGAGGAGGCGATGTGGTAAACCACTCCAGGCTCTGGCCGTACTCCCAAGGATCGCTTCCCGCTGGGATGGGATTGCGCCACGATATCCAGATGTTGACCAGCCAGAAGATGAAAGAGGCCCCCATCAAGAAGGCACCTACGGTTGAGATCTGGTTCCAAAGCGTCCAGCCGAGCCCTGCGGGATAGGTAGCTTCTCTACGCGGCATGCCTATGAGCCCGAGAGCGTACATTGGTACGTAGGTGAGCCAGAACCCCACCATCAAGGTCCAGAAGTGTGCCTTCCCCAAGGGCTCTCTCATCATCCGCCCTGTCATCTTGGGGTACCAGTAGTAAAACCCTCCAAAGCCGGCAAAGACCGCAGTCCCTACGAGTACCTGGTGGAAATGGGCCACCACGAAGTAGGTGTCGTGCACCGCGAAGTCGATTGGTGGAGATGCAAGCAGTATCCCCGACAGGCCGCCTGTCAGGAAGACTATGAGGAACCCGATGGCGAAGAGCATCGGGGTCTTGAAGGAGAGATGTCCCCGCCACATGGTGCCTATCCAGTTGAAGAACTTTATCCCCGTCGGCACTGCTATCAGGTAGGACATGAGCGAGAAGAACGGGAGCAGGACTACGCCGGTTGTGAACATGTGGTGTGCCCAGACGCTGGTGGAAAGCCCCGCTATCGCTATTGTGGCAAAGACCATCCCCTTGTAGCCAAAAACGGGTTTCTTGGAGAAGACAGGCAGTATCTCGGTGACGACCCCGAAGTATGGCAACGCCAGTATGTAGACCTCCGGATGGCCGAAGAACCAGAAGAGGTTCTGCCATAAGACCGGCACCCCTCCTCCCTGGACCGTGAAGATGTGGGTGCCGAAATGCCTATCGGCAAAGAGCATGACCATCGCGGCAGAGAGCACCGGGAAGGCCAGTAGGATTAAGATGCCGGTCACGAGCATGCCCCAGGTGAATATCGGCATGCGGAACATGGTCATGCCCGGGGCCCGGAGATAGAATATCGTGGTGATAAGGTTAACTGCGGTGAAGATCGCCGAGAACCCGGTTAGCAGGATTGCCAGTATCCACATGTCAGGGCCGGCACCCGGGGAGTTGGTCGCCTCAGACAAGGGTGCGTAAGAGACCCAGCCGAAGTCAGCGGCCCCGCCGGTGGTGAAGAACCCGCCCAGCATTATTATGCATCCAGAGAGGTACAGCCAATATGAAAGGGCGTTCAGCCTCGGGAATGCCATGTCGGGTGCGCCCACCTGGAGCGGGATTATAAAGTTTGCCAGCCCACCAAAGGCGAATGGCCCGGCAAAGAGGTAGAGCATCAAGCTGCCATGCATGGTGAACAGCTCGTTGTACTGCTGGAAGCTCACAAGGGTGTTGTCGGGCTCTACGAGCTGAGATCGCATGACAAGGGCCATCAGGCCGGCCAGTAAAAACATGGCGATGGAGGTGTAGAGGTAGTTCTTGCCGATCACCTTGTGATCGGTGGAGGTCATCCACTTGAGCAGGCCTGTTGGCTCAGCGTGGTGGGGATGCTCCTCTGGGAGGAGGACCTCGACTCTCTCCTGCTGGATGGTCATTTAAGTGGCACCTCTGTGATGGACGTGGTGGGTCTTAAGGGACTTGGGTGGACAGGCGCGGCGTGACGTTGGGCGGCACCGGAGTCACCGGAGCGCCGGGGAGGAGGTGGCTCGGGCTCGTGGTGCGGGCTTGTGCAAGCCATGCAGGGAACTGGGAGTCAGGGATCGCTTTCACCGAGAAGATCATCTCCGAGTGGTAAAGCCCACAGAACTCGCTGCACTGGCCCCGGTACACCCCCACGTGGCGGACGTTCAGGTCGAACAGGTTCACTACTCCTGGCTGGGCATAGCGGCTGAAGTCGAACTTGGGGACGTAGAAGCCGTGGACTACGTCCGCAGAGACGAGGATGATCTTCACCGGCTGGTCTACTGGTAGCACCATCTGGGGGTAGTGCTGGGTGTTGCCTATAACCTCCACGCCCTTGCCCAGGTAGTGGAACTTCCACCCCCACTGGAAGGCGGTCACCTTGACCGTGAGGTCGGGATGGCTAGAGACAGCATCGACGTTGTTCTCCGTGAGGACCGCGAAGTAGAAGATAACTAGCACCATTATGAGTGGGATGATCGTGTAGACGATCTCCAGCTTGGGATGGTCGTGGAACTGCCTGGGCATGGAGTTGTCGCTGCGCTTACGGCGGTAGCGGAAGACAGACCAGAAGATAAGACCGTAGACAATAAGACCGACAACGATCGCCGCCGTGACGTCCCCTTGCCACAGCTTGAAGGTGTCATGCCCCTGAGTCGTGGATCCGTGATGGGCACCGTAGGCGGGCAGGTTGCAGCCGGCGAGGAGCACTCCAGCCCCCACCAGTGCGGCGAGAGCCAGCGCTCCACGGCTCCTGTGCGGCTTGCTTATAGCTGAGTTGCGGGCACTTCCCCTCTCAGAAGGCACCGTTAGATCCTCGGGCTCGGCGGTCACGAATGAGAATCTAGCGGCAAGGAAGGTCAAATATAAAGTTGAGGAGAGCCTAACTTTCCCTTTGGGGTCCACCGCCTGTCACTTGGGGTCAAATCCCTGGTCGCAACCGTGGACATAGGCAGAGCTCAGAGTTGGAGAGCCACATCTAGTGCCTCTGGAGCTCCCGATGGTCAGCTCGCAGTTAGACCCATCGCCTGCTTGGAATCTGCCGCAGCTGCCGCGAAGATGCCCCTTGCCATCGTGGAGGACTCCTCCATGGCCCGCTTTGAGAACACCTCCGCTCTTGTTGCGTGCACGCTCATGTCGGCTGGGGCGGCCAGAGCTGCGAGCTCGGCCAGGTGTGCCGCCAGGCGCAGGTCCCCTGCTTCCATGAGGGCTACGGCTCGGTTGGCCAGCACCTTGGCTCCTCCAGCCAGGTTGGCTAGCTCAGCTGCTACAGCCGATTCCCTGGCGGGCTTCAACGTCGAGGGGTTGCCGTCGTACCAGCCGCCGTAGCGCCGCCAGATCGTGTGCACTATGAACTCCGGGTCGTCGTAGATGGGGCGCAGGTAAGGTCTTTCCATCAGCTGGGCGGGGGGCGTTACAGTGTGAAGGACCTCGTCCAGTCTCGCGCCTTGATTCATGAGGGTGAGCGTTTGCTCACAGAGGGACTCGAGCAGCTCAGCTGTATCCAAGAGAGCTGTGGCGACCCGGTCTGCTCCCAGGACGGGAAAGCCGTGGCCTGGAAGGAGGATCTCTGGCTCCTTGATGGCAATCTGCCGCAGTGCAGCTGCCCACTCCAGGGGGTAGCGCTGAACCTTCTGTGGGTTGCCTGCGTTTGGGGAGGCCCAGATGAACAGGTCACCACAGCACACCAGCCGGTGAGTTTCCACCCAGGTCCAGGTGTGATCGTCGGTCTCTCCGAGTGCATGGTGAAGCTCCACCTCCACGCCCCCGACGTCCAAGGCGAGATGTTGATCGTAGGTGCGGTCCGGGTAGCGGTACTCGGTGGGCCAGGAGAAGCCCGGCAGCTGAAACTGGCGCTGGTTGATGACCGAGTTGTACCCAGCGGTCAGCTTGTAGCGATCGAACCTTTCTGGAACTCCACGGTGCGCTATCACGACAGGGGCTGGCCAGTTCATGGACCTGGCCTCTTCCTCATACGGCCCCACGCCGAAAACGTGGTCTATATGCCCGTGGGAGTAGATGGCGGTGTTGAGCCTTTCGGGGCTCCATCTGCGGATCTCAGCTTTAACAGATGCTGCCAGGGGAGCGCTGCCGGTGTCCACAAGCACCAGTCCATCCCCGGTCGACACAGCGCTCACGTTCGCAAAGGAAGGAACGAAAGCCACACCATGAGCTGGCTCTGCCAGCCTGGATGTGACCGGTAAGGAGACAGGGTGGACCGATTCGATCTCGACTTCGCCGTTCCAGAGCCTCTCGGCCAGCTCCAAGACATCGGATGCCATGCGATGACGCTATCAGTGCGCTAAGGCGCTAAGGCAATCTGTTAAAGCACGCCCGGTAATTCTCAGGCCCATGACGGCTTGCAGAGATCTAAGATTATAGAGGAACAGCCCCCAATTCAGGGCTCAGCTCGAGGAGCTGCGACCGCCGTTATCAGCGTTCTTGGAGTCGTCTTGGGTACCCTCGAGACCCTTGGCGCCCTCTTCTTGGCCTTTGCGGAACTCGTGAGAGGCCGAGCCGAGCGAGCGAGCGAGCTTGGGCAGCTGGCCTGCTCCAAAGACCAGAACGATCACGAACAAGACGATCAAGATGACCGGCTCGGAGGCTATGTCAGCGACAATGAAGGGATGCACTTGGGACTCCTTTGCTATGGACCTTGGTGAGGGTGGAGACCAGTACCAGGTTTACACCATAGGTTAGAGCTTCTTCGGAGCGGGCGGGAATCGGGATGTGGGCTTGGGAGAACGCTGCCTAAAGTGGCCTTGGAATGGGCGCGTTCAAACTCCGGTCCAGTTGGGCTTGCGCTTCTCCGCAAAGGCTACGGGTCCCTCCATGGCATCTGGAGAGGAGAAGACCTCGTTCACCGCTGCTGCATTGAGCTTCCACCCGTCCTCCTCGGCGCTTCCAGCTGCTTTTGTCACGACCCGCTTGGAGGCCCTGACTGCCAGTGGGGCGTTCTCGCAGATGCGCTCGGCCAAGACCAGAGCCTCCTGTAGCACTTGGTCTGCGGGAACGACCTTGTTCACAAGCCCCAGAGCCAAGGCCCTGGATGCGTCTATCGGGTCGCCGGTGAGGGCCAGCTCCAGGGCAATTGGCAACGGGAGGCGCTTGGGGAGCCTGATGAGCCCACCTGCACCCGCTATGAGCCCACGCTTCACCTCTGGGATTCCAAAGGTTGCATGCTCAGCTGCCACCACGAGATCGCAGCTGAGCATGATCTCGCATCCTCCCGCCAGTGCTGAGCCATTGACAGCGGCGATGAGCGGCTTGGGAAAGTCTCTCTGGGTTATGCCGGCAAAGCCCCCCTTTGCCCCGGCGATCGATCCCACCTCACCGCTGGCGAAAGCCTTCAAGTCCATGCCGGCGGAGAAGGCTTTGCTCCCAGCTCCTGTAAGGATGACCGCCCAGACGTCGCGGTCATGCTCCAGATCGTCGAATGCCTTGGAAAGCGCCAGAGATGTGGCCCCGTCTATTGCGTTGCGCGCTTCGGGCCGGTTGATTGTCAAGACCTCTGTCTTGCCGTGGCGTGCCCGCTCTACTGACATGTTGGAGACCTCCTTGGTAAGGTTGGTTGGGTCTGTGGCCCCAACCGGCGATCACTGTGCGAGACGGTACTCCGGCGGGCGTCCCGAAAGCCACAGCCTGGTTCCTACGAGATTGCGGCCTGGCATGGCAGCGAGCTCGTCAGGTGCTGCCCTGGCAACCACATGGCAGCCGCTATCGGTCCTGGCGATCACAGGAGCTGCCTGAGCCAGCCCATCCCTGTTGTAGACCACCGTCGATGCCACAACTGTCGCCTGCTCAAAAGTACCCTCGTCAAAGCCGGGAAGCACGTTCACCGCAGAGCTGTCAATTGCAAGCTGAGCCTTGCGGGTGTCCCCCATGCGAAAGCCCTCCGGCGGAGGCTTGTCGCCGTATATGCCTATGGAGTGCTTTGTCGCATACCAGCCCAGAGCAGAGACCAACCCGAGGTTCCCGCCTCCGAGGTGATTCTGTGAGGACCCAGTGCCGTTTAAGATTGCCCCTGCCATAGAGGCAATGGCGTGCGTGGTGTAGTTGTTGCCTGGACCCCCAAAGTAGGCAAGCCCTCCAGTCACCGTGAGCGGCCGGTCATCTGTGTAGTCAATGCCCAGAGCTTCCATGGCTAGCTCGATGGCAGAGGGAAAGCAGGAGTAGAGGTCGAAGATCCCTACGTCGTCAACTGCGATCCCGCCAGCCTCCAAGGCCGCTTGGCCTGCCGCTGCGATTGCGGGCGACATGGCTGGATCTGGCCTTGCTGAGGGGTCCCAGACGTCGGTTGCATCCGCACCCGACCACACAAAGACCGCTTGGGAGCTGGCGCGCGCTCTTCTGGCTGCAGCAAGTGAGGTGACGAGCACCGCAGCTCCATGATCGCTTCCAAGAAAGGCGGACATGAGCTTTGTGTACGGCTCAGCCACTAAGCGATTCGAAGGCGATGGCTCTGCGATCTCATGAGCAGAGCGAGCGGTGGGGAACCAGGCGAAGGCATTCTTCGCTGCCACTTCGCTAAATGGCGACAGCAGAGCACCAATGCGATCGCGCTGGGCCTGGAAGTCCCTTCCAGCCCGAGCTGCGAGAGCGCTCTCGAACATAGGGTAGATGTGGGCTGGCAGCATAAGACCGATCGCGCTCTCGGCCGCTCCCACCCCGGGACGATCCTCGCCTACGACAGGATCCTTGCCATCCCAGGAATCCGGCGCTCCGGTGCGGCTACCGCCAGCTTTGAGCGAGCGCATAGCCTCGCCCCCAGCGATAAGAGCAGCGCCAAGGCGCCCTGAGGCTATTGCCGAGGCCGCACGATTGACCAACCACTGGGGGGAGTTGCCCCCTATGGTTGTGACCTCGCATCTGGTGGGGGAGAGGCCGAGCCGCTTAGCCAGAGCAGAGGCCGGCGCTGGGCCGCCTGGAGAGAGGATGTTCACGACCGACACCTGCTCAATTGAGAAACTGATGGAGCCCAGGGTGGAAAGGGCTGCGGAGGAGGCTCTCTCGGCCATGTCCAAAGCGGTCACCAAGCTGTCGCGTTCAATTGCCTGCCCGGTTGCAAGAATCACGGGGATTCTTTCTTCGTCGCCCATCCCAAGAGGTTAACTGCTACTGACTGATCTATCAATCGAGGATCTCTTGTCCCACCTTGGGGCGTGGGAAAACACCTGCTCCAGTGAGGCCGGCTGACATATCACTAAAGGATGTCCTGTCCCTTGGGAGCAGGCCGTTCAAGAGCAGCGATACCACGAGCTCGGCAACAACGCCTGCTTCCAGCCCATCGTCGGTCACCAAGCGCCGGTGGGCGATCTGGCCAATGAGCGCCGCGATGGCGAAGGCGACCATGCGTGGAGGGTAATCGGCGATGATGCCAGCCTTCTGACCTGATCTGACCATGACCTCGATATCTGAGATGAACTCCTCATAGATGCCGAAAAGGTGCTTTTCGAACCTGTCCCCCAGGGCATAGGAGTCTCTAAAGAGCAGCTTGACCAGTGCCTTGTCGGCCTCGAAGAACTCAAAGGTTGCCTGAACCGCGGCGCGGAAGGGGCCCTGTGGTCCCGCAGATGCAGGAGTGGAGGCAAGGGCTTGGTTGATGTGGTCGCGAAGTGCCTCTCCTTCAACCTCCATGAGCGTGTGGAAGAGCCCGTCCTTGGAGTCGAAGTACCAGTAGATTGAGCCATAGGAGAGCTTTGCCTGTCTGGCAATGTCTGCAATTGTGGTGGCATGGAACCCCTTGGTGGCGAAAACCACCTTGGCCGCACTTAGGATCTCCGTGCGCCTGTGCTCTTTGTCTTCGTCGTTCATGGCCCGCTTCACCGCCCGGGGTGGCTCGCGGGTCTTTGCGGCGCGGCTAGAAGCCTGCTCGTCTTGCCTACGAGCAGGATCTTCGGTCTTTCCGAACTGGCTCTCTGGCCTAGCAGGTGAAAGCATTCTCGGAGGTTGGGGACCCATGGCTTGCCGTGAGGGCATATCCCCAGCCTAGCACCGGGCGATGAACAGACTGACAAGTCAGTCGGTACTACGCCACCTCTCCAGGGTGAGTGGCTTTCAACTTGACAGGACGGTTTCCCTAAGCGACGGCAGGCCAGACAGAGGCGACCCTCAGGGCTTTCAGCTTTAGGAGCATGCTCTCCTGGCTGCGGCAGCCTTACGCCCTAAGTGTATCCACAACGGGTATGTGGCAAAGATCGCAGCCGAGACGGTGTGGGCCTTTGGCGAGAGGTGCTCGTGATCCAGCTTGAGAACCCCCGAGTTGACCATCCAATCTCGACCCGACTGGGCGCCGCACATGCGCCAGAGCCATTCGGTCCATCTCAAGTTCAAATAGAGCGACACGGAGGTGAGGAGGAACACGACCAGAACACCTAGCTCCAGGCGGGTTGCCAGCTTGGGATCGTCGACGCTTGACTCAATGGCAGCCCCCGTACCCACAAGCAGGGGGGGATCGATAAGAAAGCTCATTTGATCACGTTAGCAGCACCTGGCGAGCAGTCTCCCCCAAGCTCCCAGCCGGCCCAGTCGCTAAGGGTGCCCACCGGTAGCATCGCTGCATTCTGGTTGGCTAGCCTTGGCTGTGGTCATCTATTTGCAACAGAGGGGAGTACATGGGCCTGCCAAAAGGACCTATGGCCGGTGGCGTAAAGCAGCGAGATGTGGTCAAGATGTCCGCGGGAGAAGTTGATGCATTCCTGCACGAGCGAAGGCCTATGACCATGTGCACGATGAACCACGACGGGACGATCCATGCTGTAGCCATGTGGTATGGGTTTCTGGAAGGCTCTCTGGCAGTAGAGACAAAGGCCAAGGCTCAAAAGGCCCTGAACATTCGGCGTGATCCCAGGGTGACCTGCTTGGTTGAGGATGGGGATACATACGAGGAGCTTCGTGGGGTTGAGCTCGTAGGCTGGGGCGAGATAGTAGAGGATCGAGATCGCATGTGGGAGCTTGGAGTAAATCTATTCGAACGGTATTACGGGACCTATTCCGAGGAAATGCACCCGTTCATCGAGGCCATGCTCGCCAAGCGGGTCGTGGTCAAGATACATGTGGACCGGATAGTATCCTGGGACCATCGCAAACTCTGAGCCATGGGCTCCATACCGCTAGCTACCAGCGGAACAGCCGGCTTTGGGATCCAGCCTAGCGGTGGCGTAGGCGTAGGATTGCTCTGGCAAGTGACTCGTTCCACGATGGCAGTGGCATCCAGTACGGCTCCTTGGAGAGCCCAAGGCGGTCCTTTGCAACTGACTTCACCTGGCTCATCTCACGGAGCCCCTCTATGCCATGGGTTCTTCCAAGCCCCGACTGTCCTATGCCGCCGAATGGAAGGCCCGGGATCGCATAGGAGATCATGCAGTCGTTCACACACACCGATCCTGCCTTTAGCCCCGCAACGATCTTCTCTATGGAGCTGGGGTTCTTTCCCCAAACTGAAGAGTTGAGCCCGTAGGAGGAGTCGTTGGCCAGCTTGAGTGCCTCGTCGGCGCTGTGGACCCTCATGATGGGTAGGAGCGGCCCGAATGTCTCCTCGCGCATCACGGCCATGGAATGGTCGACGTCCACAAGCACCGTTGGCTCTATTGACTCGCGCCCGCCCACTTGTACCCTGTGCCCTCCGGTTAGGATCTTGGCTCCCTTGGAGAGCGCGTCATCGAGGTGACGCAATACCACCTCCAGCTGGCGCTTCCAGGTGATAGCCCCGAGATCGCTGCCGGTGCCTGTACCCTGGCGCAACCTTGAGGTGATCTCCAGTACACGCTCTAAGAATGGGTCAAAAGCTGGATCTTCGACGTAAACTCGCTCTACTGCCATACAGGTTTGGCCAGCATTGGTGAATGCTCCCCAGACCGCTCCGTGCGCAGCGCGCTCTAAGTCTGCATCGGAGAGCACGATCATTGGGTCTTTCCCACCCAGCTCCAAAAGGACCGGTGTCAGGGTATCGGCAGCTGCTCGCATCACGGCCTGGCCGGAGCGGACCGAGCCCGTGAAGGCGATCTTGTCCACTCCTGATCGCACGAGTGCCTCTCCCACCGCTCCGGCACCTGTGACAACCTGGAGTATCCCCGAGTGCTTCCCAGCATCCTCACCCAGCTCAGCAAAGATCCTGCCTACCTCAAGGCCGACGTGCGGGGTTATCTCAGATGGCTTGAGGACAACTGTGCTGCCTGCGAAAAGAGCGGTCACAACAGGTCCGAGCGAGAGCACGAGCGGGTAGTTCCAAGGGCTGATCACGCCCACCACCCCCAACGGTTCGTAGCGGATCTCCGCAGACTTGTAAGCCATGAGGAGGCCGGGGTTGACCTTGCGAGGTTGCAGAGCGCGCTCGCCGTGGCGCTCGTAGTACGCGATCAGCTCGCAACGCTGGTCGGGCCAACCAGATAGGGCTTCGGCAGGTATCTTGCCGGTGTCTCCCACCACGGCTGAGACGATCTCCTCGGCCTGTCTAGACAGGGCATGGCGGAGATGCCTCAGGTGACGGGCCCTGTCCTTGAAGCTAGCGTTTCCCCAGGCAATGGAGGCATCCCGGGCGCGCTCGACAGCCGCTGTCACCTCCTCGGAGGTGGACTCGGGAACCTGTGCCGCCCACGGCGCCAGCGATGCCCAAGGTGGCGGAGCCTGGTCGGGCTGGGGTGCAGGCGGGGAATGCAGCGGGGTGGTGCTCAAGGCATCTCCTGTCTGGATTGTGGCGCTTAGCGCCCGGTCAGCTATCTACTAGTGCCCTTTCCATGAGATTGGACCGTTCATCCTGGCTCGGCGGGGCTCATGGCTCGGGGCTCATGGGCGTGATCC
>JAMCQF010000049.1 GCA_023379605.1 Actinomycetota bacterium | reverse complement strand
TTAGGACGAGGTTGAACCTGCGGGCCATGCAGGCAGCGAGCGATGTCTTTTTGGGCGAGCACGATTTCTCTGCGTTCTGCAGGCGTCCGCCCAAAGTCCGTGGCGGTGCCATTGAGAGGAGGGTTCTCGATGTGGGCTGGAAGACGAGCGGCAGCGAGCTGGTCTCCTTTGAGATCGAGGCTAACGCCTTTTGCCATCAGATGGTTCGCTCGATAGTGGGCACCTTGGTGGAGGTCGGGCGCGGCAAGCTGCGAGCAGGGGACATGGCAGCTATCTTGGCTTCCCAGGACAGAGCCCGTGCCGGTCCAGTAGCTCCCGCCTGTGGGCTGTATCTTGTCATGGTTCGCTACCCATCAGAGATGGCTGAGCCAGAGGGGTTCCAGCGCGGGCCAGATCTGGCGTGGCTTGTGGGGGGCGCCTAGCCAGGCGATATTGCCAGCGCTTTCTATAGCACCTATCGTTTAGGTGCCGGAGCACCAAAGCGGTGCGAGATGGGCTGGTTGTGCCTCCCTCGCCGGTACCCAAACCTCCAAGAGGGCCAGCATCGGGGAACCTGGAGCACATCCAGCGCCCGGGTGCTCTTTAAGACCGATCATATTCCAGCTATTTGAGTCAAAGGACAGACGTTGCGTACGTACTCGCCCAAAGCATCTGAAATAACTCGCGCCTGGTACAGCGTGGACGCCGAAGGCCTGGTGCTCGGAAGGCTTGCCACAGAGGTAGCCCGGGTGCTGCGCGGCAAGCACAAGCCCACCTTTGCGCCTCACCTGGACAACGGTGACCATGTAGTGGTCGTGAACGCCGCCAAGGTAGTGATGACTGCGGGCAAGGCAGCCAAGGCGACTTCCTACCGCCACAGTGGATACCCGGGCGGTCTGCGAGCGACGGCCTACTCGGACATGCTCGCCACCAAGCCAGAGGAGGTGGTAAGGCGCGCTGTAGCAGGAATGCTGCCCAAAGGGCCGCTGGGACGCCAGATGCTGGCAAAGCTGAAGGTCTATGCGGGTCCTGAGCATCCCCACCGCGCCCAGCTGCCAGAAGCCCTCGACCTGCCCGGAGCACGCCGGGCGGGTACTAGAAAGCCATAGGAGCAGGAGATGCCAAAGCCGCTTACCCAGACCACAGGCCGTCGCAAGGGGGCTGTAGCCCGAGTGCGTCTCCGCCCTGGCAGTGGGAAGATCACTGTGAACCACCGAATCTTTGAGGACTACTTCCCATCTGCCACGCACCGCACCGCCGCCACAGAGCCACTGCGAGTTGCGGGAGCCACCGAGATCTATGACATCGATGCCACCATAGATGGGGGAGGCATTGCTGGACAGGCTGGAGCATTGAGACTTGGTATCGCTAGGAGCCTGCTGGAGGTGGACGGAGATCTGCGCCCTGCTCTCAAGCGTGCTGGCCTTCTCACGCGCGATGCAAGGGAGAAGGAGAGTAAGAAGTACGGACTCAAGAAGGCTCGCAAGGCACCGCAGTACTCCAAGCGGTGAGGCGTGGTGGAAGCGAGGTTCGGCACTGATGGAGTCCGAGGTGTAGCCAACTCTGAGCTCACCCCTGAGTTGGCCCTTGCTCTGGGCAGGGCGGCTGCGAGAGTCATCCGAGCCGAGAGGTTTCTCATAGGGAGGGACACGCGGCGCTCAGGAACCATGCTGCAGGCTGCCACCTCAGCTGGGCTTGCCAGCGAGGGCGCAGACGTGGTGGACCTTGGTGTCCTACCCACCCCAGGAGTTGCCTGGGCCTCCTCCCACCATAACCTGCCAGGCGTGGTGGTTTCTGCCTCCCACAACCCTTTTCACGACAATGGGGTCAAGCTGATCTCACCGGGAGGTCTGAAGCTGGAAGACGAGGTCGAGCGGGCGATCGAGCGCGAGCTGGATGACTTACTTGCTGGTGAGGGCGACAGCAGAGCCAGGCCATCTGGTGATGGGGTCGGGCGCCTTTTGTCCGATCTCGAAGCTGGCGAGGGCTATATGGATCATCTGATCTCAGCCTTGGAGCATCGCCGGATAGACGGGATGAGGGTGGTTTTAGACGTTGCCAACGGCGCATCGGCCGCGATAGCTCCCAGGGTTCTCTCAAGGGCTGGTGCAGAGGTGACCTTGCTTGCAGGCGAGCCCAATGGCTCCAACATCAATGATCGATGTGGGTCTACCTTCCCAGAGAACGTTGCGGAAGCGGTGGTTGCTGCCGGCGCGGAGCTGGGGCTGGCTCTAGATGGAGATGCGGACCGCCTTGTGGCGGTAGACCACCTTGGCAGGGTGGTCGACGGGGATGTACTGCTCGCCATGTTCGCTGTTGACATGGCCGAAAGGGGTCGTCTTGCGGGCAATGCAATAGCGGTCACGGTCATGAGCAACCTAGGCCTTCACAGGGCTATGAGCGCTCGTGGGATACAGGTTCGCCAGACTCCTGTTGGTGATAGGCATGTGCTAAAGGCTCTTGCCCAGGACGGGCTCGTGCTAGGGGGTGAGCAATCCGGCCATTTGGTCTTCAGGCATCTGGCCACCACCGGGGACGGGATACTTACGGCTCTGCTCCTTTGCGATCTGGTGCGCAGGAGCGGCCTATCCCTGGCTGACCTGGCTGGGCCGGCGATGGTCCGCTTCCCCCAGCACCTTGCGAGCGTGACTGTGGACCATCCTGACCGTCTGGACTCGGCCGAGGCTATCTGGGCCGAAGTGGCATCGGTGGAGGCAGAGCTGGCTGGCAGCGGCCGGGTTCTGCTGAGAGCAAGCGGAACTGAGCCAGTCGTGAGGGTGATGGTCGAGGCACAGAGCGAAGATGAGGCGCGCTCGCATGTGGAGCGCCTTTGCTCAGTGGTCTGTGACTCCCTGGGGCGGCAAAGCGCGGATAGTGGCTCCAGTGGCTCCCTGGGGCGCCAAAGCGCGCATAGTGGCAAAGCCAGCGAGAGCGCTGGAAGCATGGACGGGGCTGAGGCAGGGAACCAGGTGGCGGCTGACCCATCGGCTGGCTTTTCTAGGGCTACGGCTATCCAGTAGGGCGGGCTTGCTTCGATGTGCGGCATTATTGTGGTCGCTGGTGGCCAGGAAGTAGCGGAGTCTTTGCTCGATGGGCTTCGCCGGCTGGAGTACCGCGGCTACGACTCGGCTGGGGTGGCAATGGCTGTGGAAGGCGGCCTGTGGAGAGCCAGGGCGGCAGACGGCACCGACTCC
>JAMCQF010000048.1 GCA_023379605.1 Actinomycetota bacterium | reverse complement strand
AGCTCTCCGAGAGCGTGTCAGCGAGAGGGGTGTTGTATGGCGTGGTCGCTAGCTCTGTTGGCAGCACAGTGATTGTAGGGGCAGCGTTCCCTTGCACCAGGGCAGTTGCCAAAAACCATCGTTGGGAGTGATTAGGGACAGCCGGTGGGCTGGCATACCAGCCCACCGAGTAGGAGGTATTCGAGGCCGCTACCGAGGGTACGCCGGCAAAGGACCAGTGCAGGCCGGCATCGATCGGGAGTCTTTCTTTCCAGCTCATGCCGGAGTTGTGCGAGACGAATGTCCATAGCGAGTACCCGGTGTCAGCCACAATGACAGCCAAGCCGTGGGAGTCCACCGCCAACGATAGAGGCCAGGTCCCGTCGTTTAGGTTTATGCCCATGTGCCCGGTTGCCACCGGGACGTCTTCGAAGCTGGCACCTTCGTTGTGGCTCACAGCGACAGCCAGTGTCTCCACATCGGCTCTACCGTTGCAGCTCAGATTTGTAGCAGGGTCACTGTCGCAGGTCACATAGGGCTGGTAGATGCTGGACCCGACGATCCTAAGCTTTGCGAAGTCCTGATCTGTCGCTGCCACATCCTGTGTCAGCGGCTCTACGGGGGTCACCCTTTTGGGGATGGCGATGCTCTGGCCGGCTTTGGCCGCTGCAAGGATCTGGCACCCGTTGTACTTGGCAACCACTGGCTCGGAAGCAACATCAAAAGCTCCAGTCAATGGGTGGATGCTCATGTAGAGCGTGCACGGTCCGCTAGCAGCCAGCCAGGGCCTGTCTGTGGCGACAAAGCCGTTGAGCGAACTTGTCACCCAGCTGTGCCCATTATCTTCTGAGATTGCGAGCTCTATGCTCCCAGCCCAGTTGGACACAACGTAGATGAGTGGGGGGTGGTTGCCCTCTGGGGCGGTAGCAACCGCTACATCACTGTCGTATCCAGCCGGCAGGTCACTAAGGCCGCCAACCATGCGCATGGGGTCGCTCACAAAGGACCACGACCGGCCCCCGTTCGTCGATCGCCAAAGCATTGTCGCAGGTGGCTGTTTTGGAAAGTCAGCCGTGTCCACCTGGCAGATTCCCTCCTGGACGAAGCCGTCACAGCTGTCGCCTATTGCCCAGAGCTCCCCAGATGGACCTACAGCTATCTGAGGCTCCCAGGCGTAGTGAGCCTTTCGGGAAGGATCGCTCGGCATTGGCCCGTCGACCACTCTCGGGCCCCCAGGGCTACTGTGTGCCTGCTGTGGCGGCCCAGCAGAGCGAGATCGAGGACTCGTGGCAGCTGGATAGCGTGTCGGTGCGGCTTTGGCAGGTGCTGGAGCGCCGAAGAGGAGCTGGTTGGGGGCTGGAGCTCGGGCTGGCAAAGAAGAGAAAGCCAAACCCGCCCGAAAATGGAGGGAGGCGGCTGCTCTAGCGCCAATGGTGCCAGGCGAGGCTAGGACCCAGCTTGTCGATGCGAGGAGGAGAAGGGCAGCAGCCCACCAGGCTCTCATGGGCTTTCAGCCCACCAGGCTCTCATGGGCTTTCAGCCCACCGACGGCTTTGGAGCAGGGCTCAGCGGCTCGAACGACCCAGGCTCTTCCAGCCACTGGGAGCCTCTCACAGGACCGGAATTGGCATCTGATGCAGCCGAGCAGCCATGTAGGTTGCGAAATGGATTGCCATCGCCTAGTAGAACGACGGGAAAGATTGGTACTTGCGCTGGATGGCGCCCGCTGGTGAGATTCTTTTGGTCTGTAGGAGTGGTTGAGTCATGCGTGTGATTGCTGGCAGGTGGAGGGGGCAGACCCTCAGGGTGCCACCACGCTCTCAGGTTCGCCCTACGAGCGATCGTGTGCGCGAGGCCATCTTTGACATGCTTGCCTCGCTGCAGGCAGTGCAAGGTTCAAAGGTTGTGGATGTCTTTGCAGGAACTGGTGCGCTTGGCATAGAAGCTCTTTCCAGAGGGGCGTCATCTGTCACCTTCGTGGAGCGGGATCGGCTCGCCGCTCAAGCAATTGTGTCCAACCTGGATCGGCTGAAGGCTCCAGGTGAATCCGCCAAGGTCTTGCAAGCTGACGCTCTAAGCTGGGTCAGCACCACTAGGACGGGCTTCGACCTTGCACTGTGCGATCCCCCCTACTCTTTCGATTCCTGGCCAGTGCTGCTAAGCAAGCTTCCTGCGAGGCTTGCCGTATTGGAGTCGAGTCGCCCTTTGGATCTGGGAGAAGGATGGGAGGTCTTTCGTGTGAGACGTTATGGCAGTACGCTCGTTACCCTTGTGAATCGATCTTTTACTGCTCATCCAGATCCAACTGCGACCCCCCATTTCGCGAGATGACGATCGCCCTGTTCCCTGGCTCATTTGACCCTTTTCACAACGGTCATCTCGAGATCGTCGAGCGTGCCGTTCCTCTTTTCAGCGAAGTGGTTGTGGCTGCGGTTCGCAATCCCCAGAAAAATGAGCCCCTGTTCAGGTTGGAAGAGCGCCAGATCATGATCGAGGAGTCGCTAGCGCACCTGGACAAGGTCCGCATTGTCTCGGTCTCAACGCTTGTGGTGAATGTGGCAAAAGAGGTCGGAGCGACTGTCATCGTAAAGGGATTGCGTGCCGTGACAGATTTTGAGAACGAGTTGCAGATGGCTCAGATGAACCTGCATTTGGCGGGCATAGAGACTTTATTCATCCCGACTGGCTCAACCCACTCTTTCCTTGCGTCCAGGCTGCTAAGGGAGGTCGCACGCTTTGGTGGTGACGTAAGCGACATGGTTCCACCACCAGTTGCCAAACGGTTGGAGGGGATGTTCCATCCATGACAGACGAAGGCCATCTGGACCTCCCAGGCTACTCCAGCACTGATCAGCCCGATGCGGAGGCGATGCTTCATCAGCTCATCGACCTTGTCGAAGGTGCGAAGTCCATGCCCCTGTCGGCTTCGGTCCTGGTGAGTCGGGATGAGGTAATAGGGATGCTAGAGGCCGTCTTGGACAGCCTTCCTGTAGAGATAGACAGGGCTCGGTCGATGCTGCGTGACCGTGAGGAGCAGCTGGACCGAGCGCGAAGGGAGGCCGAGGAGATCCTGGAAGAAGCTCGCGTCCAGGCCGAGCGTATGGTCGAGCGTGCAGAGGTCGTGCGACAGGCCAAGCACGTGGCTCAGCGAATTGTCGATGACGCCCGCGAAGAGGCGCGGCGGCTGCGCCACGAGGCCGAGGACTACTGTGATCAGCGGCTCGCGGCATTCGAGATCGTCTTGGAGCGCACGGCGAAGACCGTACAGGCAGGCCGGGAGAAGCTCCACGCCACGCTTGCAGCAGCTATTGCTGAGAGCGCACCTGAAGAGGAGCTTTCTGGCGAAGATCAAGACGGAGGCTTTTTTGATCAGGACCGCTTAGATGGAGATGAGATCTGATCGGAGGCGCTTGTCATGCAGGGCCAACCGTTTCTACTTAACCTAACCGCCCTTAAAGCCAGCCGGTCCAGCGTCCGCCGTGAGGTGCGCCGGGGGAGTGTTGCGGGCATCTCGCTTCCCTACAGCTGTGTGCCGGAGGCAAGCGAGATCACAGCGGAGGTGACCCTCGAGCTTGTCCACGCTGGGATAATGGTGCGAGGCACCTTGCGCGCTCGCTGGGAGGGGGAGTGCAGGAGGTGTCTTGGGATGGCATACGGAGACCTGATTGTGAGCACCTCGGAGCTGTTTGTTCAGCGTGCTTTCAGCCCTCCTCCAAAGCTCAAGTCTGGGGTGGTGGCCAACCTGTCGAGGGAGGATGGTCTGGATGGACCCTTTACCTATATGGGTGACGAGCTGGACTTGGTTCCCATGATCAGGGAAAGCCTGCTTTTGGAGCTACCGTCCCTGCCTCTGTGCAGGCAGGATTGTCCTGGCCTGTGCCCAATGTGCGGTCATGACCTGAGTGACGGCCAGTGCGGATGCACTACAATGACCCAAGATCCACGCTGGAGCGCGCTCGATGCCCTAAAAGCTCCTGCTAAGGACGTGAACTAGCTTGTAGCTGGGCACAGCTCGTGAGCACAGCACGTCCCCGGGAAGGCCCCGGCTCGACACGGGGGGTGTTGAGGAGGCAGGATCAAGAACCGTCATGGCTGTTCCGAAGAAGAAGACGTCCAAATCCAAGAGCCGTAGCCGCCGAGCCTCTGCTTGGCGGCTGAGCGAGCCCGCCCGAAGCACGTGCCCGCAGTGCAACCACGCCAAGCTTCCCCATGTGGTCTGCCCTAACTGCGGGTGGTACAAGGGTCGCCAGGCTATAGACGTGGACTGATGGATGCCATGTCAGCAATGGCGCCAAGGGGATGCAAGGTTCTTGCAGGCCCAGCAGCTCAATGGCCATCGCGTTCA
Source organism: Actinomycetota bacterium (assembly GCA_023379605.1). Lineage (GTDB taxonomy): Bacteria > Actinomycetota > Acidimicrobiia > Acidimicrobiales > JAMCQF01 > JAMCQF01. The sequence continues at coordinate 2,895 of JAMCQF010000048.1, read as the reverse complement.
GCGGCTGTGGCAGCGGGTTGATGCTGCCGGTTGCGCTGGACGCCATGGGCGGTGATCGGGCACCGGGTGAGATAGTGGCAGGAGCTCTCCAGGCGTCCCAAGAGGGACTGCCAGTCCTGCTCGTGGGTAGACCCGAGGAGGTCGGAGACATAGGTGGCCTGGATCTCTACCCAGCCAGCGAGGTCATAGAGATGGGGGAAGACCCAGCGAGCGCCGTCCGGCGCAAGAAGGACTCCTCGCTCGTGCGCGCGGCAGAGCTGGTGCGGGATGGGAAGGCATTGGCAATGGTAAGCGCTGGGAACACCGGAGCGACCATGGCCAGCGCGCTTTTGAGAATGGGCCGGATACCAGGCGTCCACCGTCCTGCCATCGCCACCCCTGTGCCTGGGGCTGGTGATAATCCCCTGGTGCTCTTGGACGCGGGGGCAAACGCTGAGTGCACGCCTCAGATGCTCCTGCAGTTCGCTCAGATGGGCGCCGTTTTTGCTGCAGAGCGTTACGGGTTGACCCGTCCACGGGTGGGACTTTTGTCCATCGGGGAAGAGGCCTCCAAGGGAAATTCCCTTGTGAAAGAGGCACACGCGCTTCTGGCGGCCGGTGATGGCGGCGCCGAGGTCGACTTTGTCGGCAATGTGGAAGGGCGGGATCTCATGACTGGAACTGTGGATGTGGTGGTGACCGACGGCTTTACGGGCAACGTGGCCTTAAAGACGCTGGAAGGTGCCCTTAAGTACTTTATGAGCACTCTGTTGGGAATCCTAGATTCCACCGACGCGGCAAGAGAGGCAGCCGCAACACTGCTTCCGCTGCTCGCTCCAGCTGCAGAACGCCTGGATCCAGACTCCACTGGTGGGGCGATGCTCCTGGGGGTGAACGGGGTCTGCATCATAAGCCACGGGTCTTCCTCAGCCCGGGCCATTCACTCGGCCTTGAGCGTAGCGAACGACCTTGGCTCCCACGGGCTCTTGGATCATCTGGCCCGCGCCGTTGGAAGCTCGGGCTCGGGCTTAGGCACGGATGGCAGTGCATCTGCGGGTGGCGCTGGGCTTGGTGTCCCCAGTCAAGCAGCAGGCACTCCTCTCCGGCCAGTATCATCCTCTTAGATCTTCGCCTTTCACTCCATGTCCCACCCATATTCCGAGCACGCCGAGTAAGGAGTTCTGTTGCCCGCCGAGACCCACATGGGAAAAAGCCCGATGACCAGGCAGGAGGTGTTCGAGCTCATTCGGGACCAGCTTGCCGAGATTCTTGAGATAGACCCCTCCGGCATCGCGGAGACCTCTTCGTTCTCCGAGGAGCTCGATGCCGATTCGCTCGCCCTCATAGAGCTGGTCGAAGCCCTGGAGGAGGATCTGGGGGAGCGCAGCGTTGGTTTTCGCATTGATGACGAGGACTTAGAGGACCTAAAGACGGTCAGGGATGCCGTCGATTACGTGCTAGCCAAGCTGAGCCAGGGGGCAAGCTAAGCGTGCTCGGCACGGCCTGGCTGCGCTTCGCATCTAGGCAGTCGAGCAGTTCACGCTCCGAGCAGGGAGAAGCCGCCAGAGCATGGTGGAAGCTTCATCGTCGCAGGTAAACGCCCGTGAGACCAGGCTCATAGACCTAGCCGAGAGGATCGGCTGGCCGGGAGCGAATCTGTCTCTTTTGGAGCTCTCGATGTCTCATAGATCCTGGTGCTCTGAGGTGCCGGGGTCAGAGTCAAACGAGCGCTTGGAGTTCTTGGGTGACTCAGTGCTCGGCTTGGTCATAACCGACTACCTTTTCCACCTTTTCCCAACCATGCCGGAGGGAGAGCTTGCCAAGGTCCGCGCATCGGTTGTGAGCGCTCCGGCCCTGGCGAAAGCAGCAGCTCAGGTATCACTTGGAGAGGCACTGCTGCTTGGCAAGGGCGAGGAGTCCTCGGGAGGTCGCTTAAAGGAATCGATACTCGCAGACGCCCTAGAGGCCTTGATCGGCGCCTTATATCTGGAGGGAGGATGGTCAGCGGCTCAGTCCTTTGTGCTTGGACTGCTGGCCCAAAAAGCGCGCCAAGCGGCGAAGGTCCCAGGTGGAGCTGACTACAAGACGCGCTTGCAAGAGTTTGTGACCCGTAGGGACGACGAGGTTCCAAGATACGAGGTCCAAGGCTTCGGACCTGACCATGCCAGGATGTTTACCGCCTGCGTATATGTTGGAGGTGAGTTGGTGGGACGTGGGGACGGACGCTCTAAGAAGCAGGCGGAGCAGGCTGCGGCACAGCAGGCCTGGGGGCGGCTTGGCGCTGGCGAGCCGGAGAGCTCGAAACCATCAAAGGGGGAGTGCGATGCCGGAGTTGCCTGAGGTAGAGACTATACGCAGAGAGCTGGAGCACGAGATCGTCGGACGCAGGATCAAGGCTGTGCAGGTTTTGCCGGGAGCCTCGCGCTCCATCCGCCGTCACGCAGACGCCTTGGAGTTCCAAACGGGTTTGGACGGTCACAAGCTGACTGGGATTGGCCGCAGGGGAAAGTACCTGCTGTTCAATCTCGACACAGGATCGATCCTAGTTGTGCATCTGGGTATGAGCGGCCAGCTCCTTTTGATCAAGAGCAACAAAGAGCCTCCGAGCAGGCATACAAGGGTGACGTTACTTTTCAGCCAGGGCGGAGAGCTGAGGTTTGTCGACCCGCGCACATTCGGTGAGATGTTTGTGACAAGGCCTGAGAAGATAGAAGAGGATGTGCCAGAGCTGGCTCATCTCGGGTTCGATCCACTAATGCAGGTGATGAGCTGGACACGGTTTGCCACCATGCTCCAGCAACACTCGGGCAAGCTCAAGCCCCTGCTCATGGATCAACGCTTCGTTGCAGGTATAGGCAATATATATGCCGACGAGATTCTTTTTGCTGCTGGCATTGAGGTGCTCAAGCGCAGCAG
>JAMCQF010000047.1 GCA_023379605.1 Actinomycetota bacterium | reverse complement strand
ATGCAGCGGCGTGAGCTGGCGTACCCCCTGCAAGTACATGATCACAAGGAAGAGCACGGCATAGTTGGCTAAGCCCTGGAACAGCGAGGCGAAAAGCGCAGGGCTCATCGTGGGAATCCGGAAGATCGACAGATCGACCATGGGGGCAGCTATCGCCTTCTCGATGAGGACAAAGACCACGAGCAGGGCAGCTCCTCCGATTAGCCAGGCCAAAAGACCTGCGGAGAAAGCAGATGTGGCGAGCTCGGTGATGGCCCACAGAACACCGAACAGCCCCAGGCCCAAAGCTGCCATCCCTGCCAAGTCGAGCTGCTGGTGCTGGCGCTCACCTGAGTCGCGGAGCACCTTTAGAGCGAGCACGAACGCGAAGATGCCAGTTGGCACGTTAATCCAGAAGATCCATCTCCAAGAGATGAAGGTGATGATTAGCCCGCCGAGGAGTATGCCAAGTATTGCCCCAGCACTCCATCCTATTGCTATGAACCCGTAGGCACGGCCCCGTTTATTGGGTGGGAAGGCGTCTGCTATGACCGCGCCGGAGTTCGCCGTTATGAGGGCACCCCCTATGCCCTGAAGAAGGCGGAATACGATGATTGTCGTCTCATCTGTTGCAAGAGCGCACAGAGCCGAGCCGGCGATGAACACCAGGAAACCGGCCTCGTACATGCGCACGCGGCCGAACATGTCCCCAAGCCTTCCAACTTGGGAAGCCAGAAGCGTTATGACCAGCAGGTAGCCTATGATCACCCAGATGATGCCCGAAAGTGCCACATGGAGGCCCCTTTCCATCTCGGGCAGAGCCAGCACTACAATGGTTGTATCGACGGCTGCCATCAAGACCCCGGTGACGATCACAAACAGAGCCAGCCCGCTCTTTTGGGCAGTCACATTGCTGTCAGAACTCACTGGCTCTCCTTGTGCTTTTGAGATGAGCAGGATATATAGGGCAACCGGGGCGAGGGCAGCCACCAGGGAATGAGTAGGAGGCTAGCTGCCCTGACACGCCAACGCGACACCACAGCGCCCAAGGCACCACAGCGCCCGATCCTGGCAGTAGGGCGCAGTACAGCCACTGTAGTGCGCTTGACTCGCTGCCCAGCTATGGATCTCCTATAGCCTGGGCTTTCCATGGCTAGGCGAGATCGATCAGCGCGCTCACCGCTGGCTCCAGCCGCTTCTAAGGTTCCCGCCGGGTCAGCTGATCACGGTGGGCTAGATGAGCCAGGCTCTTCTGGGGTGGTGCCTACTGGGTCCACAGGTCGCGACTCGCCGGCTCCTTATGTAAAACGGCGTGGGTGGAGAGACCTGGTGATCGTTGGATGGTCTCATGCCGGCCAGCATGCCTACGTAGCTGGGCTTGGAGTGGCGATCCCTTTCGTCGTGGCTGCTTTCCACACCAACTACGCCGTCGTAGGAGCGCTGCTGTCTGTGTCCGCAGTGGCTGGGAGCTTGCTCCAGAGCCTCGCTCTTGTAGTGCGTCGGACCTCCGCACGCGTGCTCCTGCTCGGCCAGAACTTGGGCTCTACCTTTGGTGCTGCCCTGTCTGCGCTGGCTCCAGGGATAGCGATCTTCATGGGTGGGCGGTTCATCCAGGCTGTCACTGGATGGCCTCAGCATCCTATCGGCAGCTCTTACCTGTCCAACCGGCACCCAGAGCGGCGAGGGACGATCCTGAGCTGGCATGTGACCGCAGGCAACATCGGCACTTTGGCAGCTCCTTTGGCGGTTAGCGCAGTCATAGCATCGGGAGGCTGGCAGTGGGGATTCTGGCTGCTTGCGATAGTGCTAGCAACGACCACGGTCGGGGTTGCACTCTGGCTGCCAACACCCTGGCATAGACTGCCAGCTGTCTCGACACAGCTGGAGCCCAGCACGCCCAAAGGCAGCGATGACCTTGGCAGCCTGGGGTCGTTTCGCCACCAGGTGATGCAGCTTCTTCGCCAGCGGTCGGTATTGGCGCTGCTGGTTGCAGGGACGATCGCGGCAGGGGGCCAGGGTATTGGCATCTTGGGGGTCTATGTTCCGGCATACCTGCACAGCTCGTTGCATTTCAGTGCCCTGAAGTTGGGGGTAGTGCTAACGGTGGTCTACATAGGGGCGGTGATCGGTCCTGTGCTGATGGGGTCTATCGCAGATCACGTTGGCCATCGGAGGATCCTGCTGGCCAACTACGCGCTTGGTGCCGTAGCCCTGCTCGCGTTCGTGGCTGTAGGGAAGGGGGACATAGGCCTTGGACTCGTTGGGCTCGCCATGGGAATATTCAGTTACTCTGAGCTTGCCTTGCGCCAGACGCTCTTTTCGGATTACTTAAGCGGCGGATTGGCGAGAGCCGGCTTTGGCATCTTCTTTACGGTCTCCCAAGCAATTGGAGCTCTCTGGGTGGCGGTAATTGGCCTCGTGGTCACAGACGTGGGCTTTGCGCAGGCATTTCTCACTATGGCTTGCACGTTCTTGGCAGCTGGGATCGTCGTTCTGGCAGGAACCATGGGATCGCCACGTCAGGCAAGGGCGAGCACGTGAGCCCGTCCTCGCTAGTTCAACAGCGGCCAGCATGTGAGCCGGCTTCGCTTTGGCATGACCGATACTTGCAACGGCAAAGCGCTGGGTAGATGGAAAGCGCTGGGTAGATCGCATCAGAGCGATCGTGGGGATTTCCAAAAGAGCGGATTGCTGGAGGATGGGTGCTTGGAGCTAACTAGACTGCAAAAATGTGACAAGTACAACCAGCGAGCCAGCACAGGTAGACGGACAAGGAGCTGAACGGGCAAGCGCTCGATCGGGTGACCCTCTTGAAGGCAGTGTGGCCAGGCCCGCTGTTCCAGCCGGTGCTTTTGGGCCCAACGCCTGGCTGGTAGATGATATGTACGAGCAATACAGGATCGATCCGAGCTCAGTAAGCGAAAGCTGGCGCGAGTTCTTCACCGACTACGTCCCAGGTCCCTTGGGCTCTGGGACTCAGCTTCCCATCTCTGGTCAGGTCCTGGCTGCAGGCGATCAGGCCAAAGACTCAAAGCGAGGATCTGAGGGCTACCAAGCTCCTTATCCTGGGGTATCTGGACTGGACGCCAGCAGCTTGCAAGCGCCCCAGCACAGCCAGGCTGCTTACTCAGAGCGAGTCGAAGGGTCAGAGCCAGTCGCATGGTCGGAGAGGACCGCCTCCACTGAGGACTTCTCACGCCCGGCGGCTCTTCAGGCACCTGGTGAGCTTGTCTCCAGCATTCCCACGGCTGGCGCCACCGTTGGGTCCACTCCAGCTCCGCTCACAGTGCCTTTAGAGGCGTCATCAACTGGTGGTGATGGCGCTGTGGCTTCCACCCAAGGCGGCGAGGTGGTTGTAAAGCCGCTTCGGGGATCGGCGGCGCGTGTGGTGTCCAACATGGAAGCAAGCCTGAAGGTGCCTACTGCCACGAGCGTGAGAGATGTTCCCGCGAAGCTCTTGGAGATCAACCGAGCTACGCTCAATAACCATCTGATCCGCACAGGGGGTGGCAAGGTGAGCTTCACCCACCTCATCGCCTATGCCGTGGTCAAGGCGCTCTCGGAGATGGAGTCGATGAGAGTCGTCTTTGTAGATAGCGTAACCCCACCAAGCACTGGATTAGGGAAGACGACGCCAGGAGTAGCTTACAACGAGCATGTAAGCCTGGGTGTGGCCGTGGACGTCGAGAGGGCTGACGGAACTCGCATGCTCATGGTTCCCTGCATACGAGACGCGGACACCTTGGATTTCCGTAGCTTCGTCTTGGCTTATGAGGATCTCGTCCGTAAGGTACGCACCGGCAAGGCTACGGCGGATGACTTTGCGGGCGCCACGGTGAGCCTAACCAATCCGGGCACGGTCGGAACCGTTCACTCTGTGCCACGCCTCATGGCAGGCCAGGGTCTCATAGTAGGCGTGGGAAGCCTCGACTACCCAGCCGAGTACGAAGCCGCCGACAGGAGGGTTCTGGCTAGGCTGGGCATCTCCAAGGTGGTTACACTCACCTCTACATACGATCACAGGGTTATCCAAGGGGCAGAATCAGGACGGTTCCTCGGCCGTGTACACGACCTGCTCATGGGCGCGGACAGGTTTTACGACGAGGTCTTTACGGCGGTAGGGGTGCCATACGAGCCAGTGCAATGGCACAAGGATGTCAACTCCTTAGATGAGGATCACAGCAAGCTGCTAAAGCAGGTGCATGTCCAGACCCTGATCAACATGTACAGGGTGCGCGGCCATTTGATGGCCGACCTTGATCCCTTGAGAGCTGAGCCTCCCCAAACCCACCCTGAGCTGGATCCTGCCACCTACGGGCTCACGCTTTGGGACCTCGATAGGGAGTTCATTGCAGACGGATTAGCAGGTCACGATGTTCTTACCCTGAATGAGATACTTGGGGTACTGCGCGCCGCCTATTGCAGGACGATGTCCATCGAGTACATGCATATCCAAGATCCCGCCCAAAAGCGGTGGATCCAGGAGCATGTAGAAGGGGTCTCAGAGTCCCTTGACCCCGAAGAGCAGTGGCACATCCTAGACAGGCTCAATGCAGCAGAGGCTTTCGAGCGGTTCCTCCACACCCGCTATGTTGGCCAGAAGCGCTTTGGCCTTGAAGGCGCTGAGTCTGCCATACCTTTGCTCGATACCGCTCTGGACGAGGCTGCCCGCTGTGGGGTTGTGGAAGCGGTCTTGGGCATGGCACATCGGGGCAGGCTCAACGTGCTCGCCAACATAGTGGGCAAATCATTCTCGGAGATATTTAGAGAGTTCGAGGGAGATCTCGATCCTGACACGGTGCAGGGGTCTGGTGACGTCAAGTACCACAAGGGTGCGACTGGAAAGTTCTCGGGTAGGTCAGGGATAGAGATCCCGGTATCGCTCGCATCAAATCCATCGCATCTTGAGGCAGTGGATCCAGTCGTAGAGGGCATGGCAAGGGCCAAGCAGGATCAGATAGAGACCGACGAGCTCTTTAGAGTGCTCCCGGTGCTCATACATGGGGATGCGGCTTTTGCCGGCCAAGGTGTGGTGGCAGAGACCCTAAACCTCTCGGGGCTGCGAGGATACCGAACTGGCGGTACGATACATCTGGTCATCAATAACCAGCTTGGCTTTACCACCGCACCGGAGGCGGCAAGGTCGTCTGTGTATCCCACAGATGTCGCCAAGATGGTGCAGTCTCCGATAATCCATGTCAATGGGGACGATCCTGAGGCCTGCGTGCGTGCTGCAAAGCTCGCCGTCGGCTTCCGTGAAGCCTTCCACAAGGACGTGGTGATAGACATGGTCTGCTACCGTCGCCACGGCCACAACGAGGGCGATGACCCAAGCTATACCCAACCACGCATGTACGCTCTCATCGACGCTCGTCGTTCGGTTCGCAAGCTCTATACAGAGACCCTGGTTAGGCGCGGCGATATAAACTTAGAGCAGGCCGAGCAGGCGCTCGAAGGCTTCTCGGCCCGGTTGCAGGCTGCGCTGGATGAGACGCGTGCGGCCAAGCCCCCTGCCCCTGACCACCTGCCCGCAAGCCCACCACCTGCTGTCCCGCTCCCTCCGATCGAGACTGGGGTACGCCGGGAGATCCTTGACATGGTGGCAAGCGCTGTGCACATACCCCCTCAAGGCTTTACCTTGCATCCGAAGCTGGCAAGGCAGTTCCAAGCACGTGCGCACCTGTATTCAGAAGGGGTCGTGGACTGGTCCCTGGCGGAGGCGATGGCCTTCGGCTCGCTGCTCGCTGAGGGGACCGATGTGCGCCTGACTGGCCAGGACACTCGTCGTGGAACTTTCAGCCAGCGCCATGCCGTGTTGGTGGACTACGTGACAGGTGAGGAACTGGTTCCGCTTGCTGCTTTCAGCGAGAAGCTAGCTTCGTCTGGCTCTCTGCCAAGCGGCGAAGCCATGTCGTTGCCGTCCAGGCCAGGGCGGTTTCTTACCTATGACTCGCTGTTGAGCGAGTACGCGGCTCTTGGCTTCGAGTACGGCTATGCGGTCCAAGCTCAGGAGTCCCTGGTTGCCTGGGAGGCCCAGTTCGGCGACTTTGCCAACGGAGGCCAGATCATAATAGACAACTTCTTGGCAGCAGCCGAAGACAAATGGGGCCAGACCTGCGGGCTTACCCTACTGCTTCCACACGGTTACGAAGGGCAGGGACCCGAGCACTCTTCTGCGAGGATCGAGCGGTTCCTCACCCTGGCCGCAGGCGGGAACATGACCCTTGCAAACTGCACGACCGCGGCGCAGTACTTCCACCTGCTTAGGGCCCAGGTGCGTCGTAGCATACGCCGTCCGCTTGTGATCTTCACGCCGAAGTCACTGCTGCGGGCTCGATTCACGCGATCGCCTATAGCAGATCTAACCTCGGGCCACTTCCACGAGGTTCTCGATGATACAGCATGGAGCGAGATGGACCCGGTCCAGGTAGAGCGAGTGATCCTGTGCTCGGGAAAGGTTGCCAGCGATGCTATTGCGAAGCGAGACGAGCTTCTGGCAAGCGGAGACCCTCGGGGCAGAGCGTCGGTCATTCGTGTCGAGCAGCTCTATCCATGGCCCGAGGATGCGGTAGCTGCAGCGATCGCTAGCTATCCAAACGCCTCTGTGGTGATCTGGCTGCAAGAGGAGCCTGAGAACATGGGGGCTTGGGGTTTCGTCCATGGAAGGCTCCACAGCGTGCTTAGAGGCACAAGGGAGCTGCGCCATGTGAGCAGGGTTGCTTCAGGAAGCCCGGCCACCGGTAGCGCAGCGCTGCACAATCTGGAGCTGGAGGACCTGCTGGCACGCAGCTTTTCCTGACAGAGACCGTTTAGGACTCTCGCCGGTCGTTTGCGAGAACCTATTGGGCAGGATCTGTCGCACCCGCACCTCCGCTCGGGGCAGGATGAACATTTCTGTCAAGTGCGGGCAGGACGTGTTGGGGTCCACAGCTTGGACAGTCCTTTGCATGGACTTTTGTATCCCTGCCTCACTATCTCATCCCGCCCCTTTCGCTTGCCAGAAAGAGCTGCAAAACCTTGGAGGGTGAGCCAGAACAGATGGTCGTCCTTATCCTTAGAGTAAGCGTCGATTACCTGGTCTTAGGCACAAGGCTCAACCAAGGGGAAAGCCGACCAGCTCTTCCAGTTCTGCCAGGGCTTGGTCGGGGTCTATGACCTTGATAGTTGCCATGCCCATGGCTCTCGCAGGCTTGAGGTTCACCCCAAGGTCGTCTAGGAACACGGCCTCGCTCGGATGGATCTCCAGCTCCTTGCAGGCAATCTCGTAGAACTTCGGATCAGGCTTGCGTACGCCAACCCTGGAAGATTCGATCACGACGTCGAACAGGTCAGCTGCAAGCTCTAGGCCCATGTTCGCTCCAGGAGCCAGGAAGTTATTCGTGAGAAGACCCGTCTTTAAACGCTCGTGGCATCGCGCGGCTGCCTTGAGCATTTGAGGTCGGGGCTCGCCCAGCAGGCTGGAAAAGAGCACGCGGGCGTCGACCTTTCCCCCTGCTCTTTCTGCGTCTGACTCGAACTGGTCGCAGAACTGCTCGAAGCTTATCTCTGCTCGTTCCAGGCGGGCCCAGGCATTGGCGTCAGGGTCCATGGTGTTCAGCTTGCGTATGAACCCCTCGGGCAGGCCGTGGTCCGCCTCGTAGCGGTGGAAGGTCTCAAAGGGGCTGGAGACGAGCACTCCACCGAAGTCGAACAGCACGGCTCGTATTTGCCCGGGCTCAGTCTGGTTTCGCTGCCCCAAGGGTGCTTGGCCCGTGGCTGGTGGCCCAGCCTGGTGGGGTCGTGGGTTTGGAATGTTCACCTGTTAGATGGTAGGTGCCCAGGGCTGGTTTCCAGGTCTTCCCGTTTAAGGCAGGCGGCTTGGAAAACTTTCTTGAAAAAACTCTAAAGAGTTGTCAATGGATTGCCGATTGGGGGGTTGGGATGAGTGAACTCTGATAGCCAGTAGCTAAACAGGTCGCGCTGGAGGCTCGTCTGGGGCTAGGACAAATAGCAGGTCCACCTCGCAGGCTGTCTGGCCACCCACGCTGGCTTTGCCATGGCCCCTGCCCGAGCGAGCCGACAGGTGGGCCAAGCCCACCTCGAGCTCAAGTACCTCCCCTGGCAGTACTTGGCGGCGGAAGCGGGCCTTGTCGATACCCCCAAAGAGAGCGAGCCTCCCCGCGTAGCGGCTGTCGGTGAGAATTGCCACGGCTCCGACTTGGGCAAGTGACTCCACCATGAGCACTCCAGGCAGTGTAGGCCGGCCGGGGAAATGGCCCCTGAAGAACTCTTCGCGGCCGCTCAAGTGCCACCTGCCCCTGGCCAGCTCGCCGGGGACTACTTCTATGATCTCATCGACTAAAAGGAACGGGGCCCGGTGTGGGAGGATCTCTTCTGGTAGCACCGTCTCAGGTTAAGCCTCTATGGCCGGACTTCTCCAGGCTTGCACTCGGTCCAGGCTTGCACTCGGTCCAGGCTTGCACTGTGTCCAGGCTCGCGCCAAAGCGGAGCAGCGCTGCTGGCGCAGGTTAGAGCGGAGCCGCGCTGCTTGCGCAGGTGATTGCTGGTAGAAACAGCGGAATGGAAGTTGACGGCCCGGTCTTGGGAATCAACTGCTTTAGCCATGACACCTCTGCCTGCCTGCTCATTGACGGCAAGCTCGTGGCGCTGGGTGAGGAGGAGCGGTTCAACCGAGACCGTCACACCAAGGCTTTTCCCGACCAGGCCATAGCCTTCTGCCTTGCCAGGGGCGGAGTTGGAGTGAACGACCTGGCCGCAGTGGCATTTGCCCACGACGCGGCCCGTGACCTGGCGCGTGGCGCCGTGGATGCGATCCGCCGGGCCGCTCCCAAGCGGCTTGCGGCTCAGCTCTACGTGGATAGTCGCTTGGTGGCACGGGAGCGCATGTTCCGCCGGAGGTATGGCTACAGGGGAAGGCTCGTGCACGTTGGCCACCATGACGCGCATGGCGCCAGCGCGTTCTTTCCCAGCCCATTTGCACGGGCGGCTGTTCTAACGCTCGACCGGGGCGGGGACTTCCTCTCCACTACTTTGCAGGTTGGCCGCGATAACAAGCTGACCCTGCGAGGCAGGCTCTTCAATCCGGATTCTCTCGGAGAGGTCTACAGCGCTCTTACGTGGTTCCTCGGATTCCGGCCCAACGCAGACGAGGGCAAGGTCATGGGGTTGGCCCCCTACGGCAGCACACGCATGGTAGATGACATAGCGGGGCTGGTTCGGTTGCATGACTCGGGCTTGTTCGAAGTCGACCTGTCATGGTTTAGGTACCAGCGTGAGGGCCGTTTGGTCTCTCAGAAGTTCTTGAAGCGCTTTGGAGCTCCTCGCAAGCCTGAGAGCGACCTTACCGCCAGGGACAAAGATCTCGCCTACGCCCTCCAGCACCGCACCGAGGAGGTCGCTCTCCATGTGGCGCGTGGACTGCGAGCCTTGAGCGGGTGCGCCAACCTCTGTCTATCGGGTGGGGTGGCTCTCAACACTGTGATGAACACCCGCCTGCTTAAAGAGGCGGGCTTCGAGCAGATCTTTGTACAGCCCGCTGCCTCAGATGCTGGCAATGCTCTTGGTGCTGCCCTGTGGGTCTGGCACCAAGTCCTAGGTAACCCAAGGAGCTGGACGCTTGAGCATCCGTTTTTTGGGGCAGAGGCGTCTGTATCGGAGATGGCATCTGCGCTAAAGAAAGCGGGGGTGAGCTTTTCGGAGGCAGCCAATCCACCAGCCGAAGCTGCCAGGTTGGTGGCTGGGGGCAAGGTGGTCGGGTTCTTTCAGGGAAGGGCGGAGATCGGCCCTCGCGCTCTGGGAGCACGCTCTATCCTGGCCGATGCGCGCAACCCTGAAATGCGCGACATTGTCAACCACAGCGTAAAGCATCGCGAGTGGTTCCGTCCGTTTGCCCCGGCGATCCTAGATGAGCGCGGATGGGAGTACTTCAGCCCATACCATTCCAATCCATACATGATGCTCGTATCGGCCGTAAGGCCAGACAAGCGTGATCAGATACCAGCGGTCACCCATGTAGATGGCACTGGGCGAACCCAAAGCGTGCGCAGCGACACCAGCCCAGAGCTGTTCAAGGTGCTCTGTGAGCTCGACCGCTTGACAGGGGTGCCCGTGGTGCTAAATACCAGCTTCAACATCCGTGGGGAGCCCATTGTGCATCGCCCCGCAGAGGCCGTCGCCGACTTCAAGCGAACAGCCATGGACGCATTGGTGATGGGTCCGTTCGTGGCGATCAAGGAATCCGCGCCTGCTTCGCCGAGGGAGCACAGGGCCGAGCATGCGCGCTGAGCCCAGGTCCGGTCTTGGCTTGTGGCCTCATGCCAACTTGGAAATCGCGTAGCCTTGCACGGTGCGTAGGTACCGGCACTCGCTTGGTTCGACACTTAAGCGTCGATCGCGGGCCTATAGGCTCAGGCGTGCGCTGGTGGCAGCCGCGGTGGCTGGGGTGGGAGCTTTGGGAGTAGCCGTATGGGTCTCTGCTGGAAGCAGGACCCCGACGGTGGTGCTTCAGACTAAGTCACCTACGGCCGGATCCTCACGGACCACCACGACTACGACAACTCCGAGGACGACTACCACCACGAACCCACCGGGATCGACAAGCCTCTCCATAGGGCAGACCTCGCTCGCTCTTGTCGACACCTCTCGGGTGGCAGTGGTCGACGGGAAGATGGGGCCTCGCCAGCTCAACACGCTCGTGCTCTACCCAGAGCTCTCAGCAAGCGGCGATCCGCCAAGGCCAGAGGGTCAGCTGCCTTTGATCGTGTTTGCCCCAGGGTATCTTCAGTGCCGCTCTTACTACACCCATCTGCTGGACGCATGGGTGAGGGCAGGGTTCGTGGTAGCTGCCATCCGCTTTCCCCTCACGTCTTGCAACGTCCCCGGCGGGCCCAACGAATCCGACATAGTAAACCAGCCCGGCGACATGTCCTTTGTCATAACCCAGCTCCTCGCCGCCAGCTCACAGCCCTCAAGTGTGCTCTACGGTCTTATCGATCCATCGGAGATAGGAGTGGCGGGTCACTCCGACGGCGGTGATACCGTCGCTGCTCTGGCTGCGAGCACCTGCTGCAGGGATCCCAGGGTTAGAGCTGCCGTGGTGCTGGCTGGGGCAGAGCTCGCGTCTTATGGCGGAGAGTGGTTTGGCCCAGGAACTCCTCCCATGCTCTTTGTGCAGGGAAGCGATGACAAGGTAAACGATCCGAGCGACAGCGTTGCTCTATATGACGCAGACACGGCCTCTCCGAGGTATTTCCTGAGCCTTCTTGGAGCCGGGCACTTCTCACCCTATGAAGGCTCAGGGCCACCAGAGCAGGTCGTGGCCCAAACGACGGCCGCGTTCTTTGATCTCTACCTAAAAGGTGAGGGATCGCCCGCGCTGGTGGCGAGCGCCGGCGATGTCTCGGGCATCTCTGTTCTAAGCTCCGCAGGCCAGCCTCCGCAGTTGGTCGGCGGGGAGTAGTATCGGGCTCACAAGCACCTAAGAACGGCTCTGCGAGGTGGGCACGGGCAAGCTCAAGGAAGTGGCCCGCACCTTGCCATTGCGGTTCTCGGATAGAACGGAGGCACCGATGGTTTTCGGCGAGACCCACGAAAAGGCCCCAGGGATTGGTGAAGGTCCTCTGGTACCGCCCTCCAGATCGCTTGCGCGGCGCACCCTGAAAGGCAGCCTGAGAGATGACGCGCTGGAGCTGGTCGAGCTGTCAAATCGTGATCCGGACCTGTACTGGGGTCGC
>JAMCQF010000046.1 GCA_023379605.1 Actinomycetota bacterium | reverse complement strand
CCAATGCCCATCGCTGGAGCCAGATCGCTCAGCCTTTAGGTCAGCCTTTAGGCTGAGAGGATCGTTGCGTGCTTGGGAGTGGAGCGTGATGATGGCTGTGGCTGTCACTACTACGGTGATCGCGAGCTGGCAACGACGTGTCGCCCAAGCGCAGCGGTGAGGTTTCGTAGCTACCTTCGTGGGCGAGAATGGGACGTCGGTCGCCTGCAAGCTCGGGGTGGCGCTCCTCGATGCGAGCTCTAGCCTCAGCACTCGCGCGAAGCTCGCGGATGTAGTCTCTATTGCCTCCGTAAGTGCCGCGCCAAGTCTGTGGCAGCCGGTCGTGCGCCGGAGGAAGGCCGGCTTTGCCGGGAATCCCAAACATCGAGGGGATCTTCCTTGCTGCGGCCCCACAGGCTTGGCAGGCTGGCAGCTCAGCGGTGAAAGGTTGCATGACCTCAAACCTATGGCCGTTGGTGCAGATCAGGTCATATATTGGCACTTACCACAGCTCCAAGGAGCGTTCGAAGATGCCAGCGATGTCGTCCTCGGTTACTGGCTTTGGGCATGTTGCCAGCAAGCGTTGCTGCTTCATCGTGCCCTCTACCAGAGCGGGAATGTCATCTTTGACGTAGCCGACCGCACCAACGCCGTTGGGGATGTCGATGTCACGCAAGATCCCCGTGAGCACACCGGGCAGGAACTCGCGTAGGTCGTTTGGAGCTTCCAAGTCTGGAGCGAGTAGCTTTGCAGCCCGTATGTGACGCTCCGGGTCCGCATCGAAGGTGAAGCGGAACGCCTCAGGTGCTGTCAAGGCCACCGACATGCCATGGGGCACCATAGGCTCGTCGGGCGGGTAGTCCTTTGGATGGAAGTCGCGCACCCGCCCAGCGATGGGATATGCATTCGCATGAGGTATATGCACTCCGGCGTTACCAAATCCCATCCCAGCGAAGGTGGCAGCCATTGCCATCGCGGCGCGCGCATCGCGATCCTCACCATGAGAGACCGCCTGGCGGAAGGAGCCAGCCATCAAAGCCAGTGCCTTCTCTGACCACATGTCTGCAATCGGGTTTGACCCACAGTACGGCACCCGCTGCTCGGGCGTCTTGTGCTCATAGGAGGTATAAGGCCGGGCAGTGTAACTTTCTAGGGCATGGCATAAGATGTCCATTCCTGCCGAGGCGGTAACCCCTGCAGGCTGGCTCAGCGTTAGCTCGGGGTCGATTATGGCAAGCGTTGGCCGAAGCCGCGCATGGCTTATACCGGTCTTTACCTTGAGCGACAGCACATCGAGCACGCAGACTGTGGTGGATTCCGAGCCGGTGCCTGTTGTGGTGGGCACAGCTACCAGGGGACGAAGCGGCTGGGTGGGTGCTTTGCCGCCACCTACGGGTAGGTTTATGTAGTCCATCAGCTCGCCTGGGTTGGTGGTGAGCAGGTTGATCGCCTTTGCGGTGTCCATGCTCGATCCGCCACCAACGGCTACGAAGGCATCGAAGGGGCCGTGCGATCTCGCCCAGTCAATGGCTTGCTGCATGCTTGCATCGGTGGGCTCTATGTGCACTCCGTCGAACACTTGAGCGGCTATGCCGAACTTTGCCATTTGGTCGGCTACCCGCTGTGGCAACCCTGTGGCAGCGATTCTGGCGTCGGTCACTACCAACGCGTTACGCACCTCGTACTGTGCCAAGTCGTACCCGATCTCAGCAGAAGCACCAGGGCCGATCTTCAATTGCGGAGCACCGTAGGTGAATACGTTCTCTGGGCTGGCCGGGATCGAAAGAGCGGTCATCTGTAGCTCTCATGCGGAGCGAGGCGCATTGAGCGCAGCTGCTCTGAGTCGTGGCCAAATACAACGGTTGCGTTAGTCTTTTCGGCCAACCCACGAATCTTCTCCACTGATGCATACCATGCGGAAAGGTCGTTCACGATCGCGGCTGGCGTAGCTGGCGGGCCATAGGAATCCCCCATATAGACCGCGTCCGATGTGAAGATCATCGTGCCCGTCTCGGGCAAATCGACCTGCATGGCCATCGTTCCCGGGGTGTGCCCGGGCGCCTGGATCAGAGTGACACCCGGCAACAGCTCTGTGTCGCCGCTGACCGTTTCGAACTCAAGTCCGTCGTAGTCGGCTTTGAGGTGGGCTCCGTTGAACGCACCGTCATAGCCGAATGCGAACTCCTTTTCTTGGTCTGAGCAAACCAGCTTGGCACCTGTTCCGGCGAACATTCTCGCGTTACCAGCATGATCAAAGTGCAGGTGGCTGAGAACCACATAGTCAAGCTTGTCAGGACTGACGCCCAGCTGACCCAACCGGGCGTCTAAGTATTGATCGTCGCTCACCTGATCGTAAGGGAAGAACTCCTGGAGTCCAGTGGGTTCCCAGCGTGTCTCCCAGTCCCGCGGGCAGCTTGTGTCCCATAGCAGGGTGCCATCGTCGGTCTCGACCAGCACAGCATGGGTGGTACAGGTGTACCACTCTACCGGCTTGTTACGATCACTGCGCGGCCGGATACTTCTCCCAGGCTTTAGCAGCAGCCATGTCAAGTCACATCCCATCGCTCCACAGTCAAGGATGTGCAGCTTATTCACCCCCGTCTTACCCATGAACTCCCTCCTGAGTAGTGACTAGGAATAACTCTACCATAGCATGTGACATGCCATGTGTCAAACTTGCACAGCCCAAGGAGGCCATTTTCGCAGACGCCAAGTCCGAGCTCACTGGGTGAGATAGCGATCTGGGCCAAGGATCAGCGGGGACGCCATGTTGGTGAGTAGCTAGCCTGTCAGGGGCACGAGGCCCTCAGGTGCTGGAATCGATACAGGTTGCAGACATATCGAAAAGGGCGCTTTCCCACACATGGGGTTGGTCGTTTAAAGGAGTGATCCTACCATCGCCCCAACGCCGCCAGGCTTCGCCGAAGAGCCCAGTGGGGCTTGTGAGAGTCGATGCCATATATGATAGTGTGCCAGCCAGCTCGCTCAGCTTCGCAGGGTCGGTTCTTTTCCACGCGTGGCACAGCCCGAGCAGAGCTACACCCTCATAGGATCCCGAAACATCCTTGAAGGAGGCGTCCATGGAGGCTTGCGTCTGAGCAGCCTCGCCTTGCATCGTCGGGTTCCTATATGCAAGCAGATGGGTGGGCCACAGCATGAGACCGCCGTCCTCGAAGCTGACAGGCAACGCCGACGAGCTGGTCGGGCCCTCCCTATAGGCATGCTGAGCTGGATCGTATAGAGACTCTATCGCAGCTTTTAATCTAGCTGCTCGTTTGGACCACTCTCCAACCAGTGGGTTGTGCACTTTCAGCACCTTCGCAGCCGAGAGCGCGGACTGCAGTGCAAGCAGGTCTGGGAGCGCCCCGTGCAAGGTCTGAGTGGGCTCATAGTTGTCGTCTTCGCTGGCATAGCACTGGAAGCCGTTCAAGGGATCCTGGCAAGCACTCAGGTAATCTGCAGCCCGTGAGATCGCCGGGAACACCTGGTGCAGGTATGCCGCCCGCTTTGCTGGAGCCACATAGCGAGCCTGTCTCCAAAGCGTCCACGCGCCGTAGCCGGTTTCGTCTATCTCGTATGGTATAGGGCCTCCGGGCTGGCCTGTTACATACATCGTCATTGGCCAATTTCCGAAAGGCACACTTGGGATCGGATGGGTCGGGGATGACTGGTTGGCTGCATAGAAGAGATCCTGGCGAGTTGCCAACCAGGGAAACCCGTTGGCATCGAGTGCAGCGTTGATGAAAGACCCGTCGCGCACCCAGTCCTCGCCGTAGGGTCCCTGGGTGTCGGCAGAGGCAACTATGGCACCTGTTAGCGGGTCCACAGCGAGCAGCATGGTGATCACCGATCTCTTTGCCACCGCGAGCACTCTGGCATCAGTGGTCCTTGGCATCTTGGCGTTTGCGAGCAGCACGTGCCAGGCGGCTCCAACGGCTTGGAGCTCTGAGCGCCAGCTTGAGGCCCTGGCCGACTTGACCTGGTCAGCTGCCTCACGAGTGGTTCGAGCCGCTCCTATAATAAGGCGCGCAGTTGCCACACCAGATCGTTTGAAACTGAGCGGATGCTCGAGCGTTATAGTCACCTGGCCTGTGGCCAGGCGTGAGCCACTCAGCAGGTATGGGGGAGATGACAGCTCTTCGTATCCATCCTTGGGTCCGGGGGGTGCTAATGGATCTTGACTGTCAGTGCCGATCTGTTCAGACGCTGTTCTCCCGGCAAAACCCATAGAGACCGCCGCCGAGGACGGCTTGCCAGTGACAAGGTCGACGCCATGCCATGAAACCGTCGCGAGCTCGCTCTTGGTAGAGTAGCTCCCGAGCTTGGTTAGATTGGCCTGCGCAGCGCAGCCCATGTCTTCAACTGGCAGGTAAGCAACCCGCGATGCGGTTGGGCTGAAGTTTCCGTACGCTACAAGGGCCGCGCTCGTCACTGGCGAGCTCTTGGAGCGCAGCACCAGCACGTGACGAACGAAAGCGTCTGGACCTTTATGAGAGACATTGCCATCCAAAGCGTTGAGCGGTGCCGCGGTGGCCAGATCGGTGTCTATGATCTTGAGGCCCAGCTTGCCTGGTGATCGATAAGTTGTCACAGGAACTGGGGAGCTCGCTGAGAGATATGCCTGTGTGTGTGACCACGAGCGCAACCAGCTGAAGCCCACCCTGGCGGCCGCTCCGCTGCCCACCACGTAACGAAGTCCGAGAAAGCTACCTCCATTCCCTGTCGCGCTAAGTGGCTGGCCGGTTTCTGTGTCATAGCCGGTTGCGAAGTAGCTCACCTGGTTGTCGTAGTTGGCAGCTGTGGAACGGAGTACTGTAATGGTTCCGGAGCCCGATAGGTCCACTGTAAGAGAGGCGTTGCCAGCCTGAGCGTTGACGTTGGTGGCACCATAGAGATACGTGGCTTTCGGGCTTGGGTTGGCACAGTATGCCGCCCACAGCGGTCCTGTACTTCCTGTGCTGACCGCCCTAGGGCTGGCTGGCTCCGGGAGCGCCATCGCGTCCGATCCCGAGCCCCCTGCGAGACTTTCTCCAAGGACTGAGGGATCCTTTGTGGCGCTCAGGGCTCCTTCGGCATCTCTATGGAGCTTGGCCGAGGTGGTTGGCAACCCTGTATTGGCACCCCGGTGGTATCCAGAAGGTGAGCTAGTTGGTGAAACGACTGGAACTGCAAAAGGAAGCACCATTGCGAAGACCGGCAGGAAAGCCGCCGTCATGGCCACCCTTGGACAACTCCTGTTTGGAGGATCAGCTGTGAGCACTCTGTGATTTCCTGAGAAGACTCTGTGATTTCCTGAGAAGATGGTCAAGAGGCCACCTGCATATGCCACCTGGGGGGTCTGTCAGTGTCTTTCATAGGCGCCATGTCCAAGATAACGCTTCTGATCCCCTTGGCTTGCGAAGTTTTCCCTGCGCAAGGCTCAAGGCTAGGGAAGAGGGCCTATGGCAATGGCAAGTGGAAGTTCACCCACAGGTATCGTCGGCCCAGCCTCTCCAGTAGCCAGGTCCACTACCGTGACTGCATCGGATCCTCCGTCGACCACCATCAAAGTCGAGCCGTTCGGCGTAACAGCCAGCGAGTCCGGACCTCGGCCGACTTCAAGTGTTTTGGTGACCGTTCCTGTGGCTGTGTCTACTACCGTGACCGTGTTACCAGCAGGCACTGCAACCTTTGGGCCAAAATTGGGAACATAGAGTTCCCTGCCATTTGGTGAAACTGCAGGAAAGATCGGCCCTGGACCGACTGGTATTGCAGTGCCGGCCTGGTTGGTAAGCGTGTCGATCGGGGTTACCGAGTTGGAGTTCCCGTTGGTGACGTAGGCCGTTAGGCCGTCAGGTGCCATGGCGATCCCTTGCGGCTGGATCCCGACAGGGATGGCACTCCAGGCAGTGTCAGTCATCAGATCTATCGGGGTAACTGAGTTCGAGTTGGCATCCACAACGTACGCCATGAGGCCATTAGGGGTAATAGCGATTCCATCGCAACCACTACCTACAACTATTTGAGCTTCAGGCATTGCAGTTACGGTATTTATGGGAGTCACGGTCCCTGCATACGAATTAGACACGTAAGCCATGCGACCGTTGGGAGCGAATGCAACGGCGTTTGGACCAGGACCAGCTGGGATCTGTGGTCCGGGCTGATCTGTGAGGGCGTTTATGGGAGTGACTGCATCTGAGGCCGCGTCCGCAACGTAGACAAGCCTGCCGTCGGGGCTCACAGCAACTGCTGTGGGCCCTCTGCCGGCTGGGATTGCTGGACCTGGCACGTAGGTGGCCGTGTTTATGGGCGTTACGGTTCCTGAGACAGAGTTTGCGACATAGGCCATGAGCGGTCTTTTCAAGCCAGCGGGCTCACTAGCAGCTCGAGGCTCGAAGGCCGTTTGTCTAGAGCTGTGGAGATCTCCTCTAGAGCTCGCAGCAAAGACATGAGGCCCATTGCCAGTGCCCGCTGGAGTGGTCATGGCAACTACGGCCAGCCCTAGGGGTTCGCCCGGTACGTCAAAGCGTTTTTTGACATAGCCATTGGATGCATCTAGCTCCGCAACCGCACCCGAGCCTGCTTCGCTTACGAGCAAGGTCCTTCCTCCAGGCGACAGGGCGACTTGCTGAGGTCCATCTCCCACGTTGGTCGAGAACTTTTGCACTAGGGTGGAAAGAGCAATAGCCACGACGGTTCCTGAGCCAGCAACGGCTACGTATGCAGTGGTGCCGCTGGAGTTCACCGCGATCGCTTGCGGATCCTGGCCAACGTTTATGGGCTTTCCTATCTTGCCAGACGGGAGCGCGACGGGTAGGACATCTCCCCTTGGAAGTATCCCTCCCAACGAGACCGGAGCGTACACAGCGTTGTAGAACGCCTCTGCGGTATCCAAGACTGGGTAGTTTGCCTCAGTAACATAGGCCATCCCTCCGTTGGGAGCTATGGCTATACCCTGTGGGTCCTGTCCAACACCGATGGGTTTGCCCAGCTTATTTGTACTGGTATCAACGGGGATTACCTCATCTTCTGAGCTATCGACAACATATAGAGTACTGCAAGCGGGGCTCATTGCCAGTGCTACTGGATTACCCCCTACTACGATAGCTGGACCAGCCACTCCTGTAGCTGTGGCAATAGGGGTGACCGTACCTGAATCCTCGTTTGCGACATAGAGCACGGAGCCGTTGGGACTGACGGCGAGCGCTATAGGGTGGTCTCCCACCTGTATAGGAGCCTTCGCGATGCCAGAGGAGATCTGGACCGGCGTCACCTCGTCAGAGCGGTAGTCGGCTACGTAGAGGATTCCGTTGTGGCTATCCACAGCAGTCGCGGCCGGTGCTGAGCCTACGCTGGTTTGGGCGATGATCCCGCTTGAAGGTCTCGCCCAATAGACAAGGTTGGAATCGCCATCGGTTACTGCAAGCGACCACCTGGCTGGCTCTGGCTCGGGAGGTTTTGGGTTGGTCGGAGTGTCCAAGACGGTGCCGGCTATAGCATGTGGTGAGCATCTCCTGTCCGCTGATGAAGTTTCGCCAGACCGACAGTGCTCCGTTCCAAGACCCAGGTAGCGCCCAGCGTTGACTGTGGCATCCGAGGTTCCTCCTGGTGCTTCGCCATTGGAGTGCGTGAGGTGCTCAGATGCAGACAGGCTCGTGCCGGCTGTAACGGTCAATCCTGCCAGTGAGCCCACTAGCGTGATGCAGGCGACCATAAGCGGTATAGAACTGGCTTTGGATAGCCTCTTGGGTGTTCCCATGAAGAGATGAACGTGCGAAAATAGAACAACTTGCGGCTCGTCCCAGAGGAACCCGGACCGACCAGTCGTATCCTCTTTAGGCACTATATCCTGAATGCTAGATAACTTGAGCTTTGGCTGCTTGCAGGCTTTGTGATAGGGGCCCAGGGTGATTAGGACGAGATCATAGGCATCCGCCCTGCTGGTCTGTCATTTTCTGCGATTATAAGTGAGGTGCCGCAGCCGCGCCTTGCACGCTGGCTTTTTGACCGGGCGTACCTAGATTGGTAAAAGAAGATCTTAGATGGGAGAGATGCCATGCACCTTCGACACGGGTGTAGGCGGGCGGCGGAGGGGGGAACGACGCAGGGCTTCTATTAATATCCGACGGGTGTCGCGGGGGTCTATGACGTCGTCTATGCCGAAGCCCTGGGCGGCGGTAAGCGCCCCCAACTGAGAGCGGAACCCGTCGATCAACTGCTGCCTGCGCCGGGAAGGGTCAGGGTCCGCCTCGAGCTCCCGGCGATATGCGATATCAACGGCTCCCTCCACGGACATGGCGCTGATCTCGGCGGTGGGCCACGCCACGCACAACTCTGGGTCGAAGCTTCGACCCCCGCACATGGCGATGTAGCCCAGACCGTATCCCTTCCGAAGGACTACGCTCATGCGTGGCACCGTGGCCTGGCCAAGCTCGTAGAGCATTCGGCCGCTGCGGCGGCCCAGGCCGCTTCGCTCCGCTTCGCTGCCGACCAAGAAGCCAGGTACGTCTATGAGATAAATCAAGGCTAAGCCATAGGCATCGCATACGGAGATGAAGTGGGCGGCTTTCTCACATGCGGAGGCATCTAGGGTGCCGGCCAGATAGGATGGTTGGTTTGCAATGAAGCCGACCGGGCGTCCGGCCATGCGACCCAAAGCGGTGACAACGTTGCGGGCGAAAGTGGGCTTCAGCTCAAACACGCTGTCGCTGTCCGCCAGAGATGTCACTATGCGCAATACGTCATAGGCCGCCCGTCCATTTGCGGGCACGGCATCAGCAAGCCACTCCTCACGCCGGTCATCTGCATCTTGAGCGTCAATGACCGGCGGGTCTTCCCCAGCGTTGGAGGGAAGATAGGAGAGGAAGTGGGCGATCGCGTCGAGAGCTTCCTGGTCGGAACCCACCGCCAGGTCGGCCAGGCCGTACAGATCGGTTTGGACGGATGCGCCCCCCAGCTCGTACTTGCCGATCTCCTCACCTGTCGCTGCGCGGACCAGGGCCGGGCCAGCGACTCCCATGGTGGCGGTCGCCCGGTTCATGACCACGAAGTCGGCCATCGCCGCGAAGTTGGACGGCCCGGCGAAGCCAGGTCCGAGCACCGCTGCTACCATTGGAACCCATCCAGAAAGCTGGGCTTGAAGGGCGAAGAAATCGAATCCATGAGCGAAATGTCGGGCATCGAGTCCTTCTTGGATGCGGTGGCCGCCTCCGTCAAGGAGCATCACGAGCGGAGACCCGGTAGTGAAACAGGATTTAACCACGGCGTTTACCTTCTGACCACCTACCGCACCGTTAGAGCCTCCGAGCACGCTGAAGTCGAAAGAGATTATCCCCACTGGTCTGCCGTCCACTCTGGCGCTGCCGGTGATCACCCCATCGGCGGGAGCCGCTATGTTCATAGTGTGACTCGTTGAACGGGCCGGTTCTGCCAGCGCACCTGTCTCTATGAAGCTGCCCGGGTCAACGAGAGCGGCCACCCGCTGCCGGGCGGTGAGTTTTCCCGCGTCCCGCTGGGCTCTAAGAGCCTCGGCCCGTGCTGCGTCGCCAACCGCTTCGTGGCGGCCTACGACCTCCTCAAGTAGCCTATGTTCCAGTGAAGAGCTCACTCCTGGAAGTTACCGGGCCGGATCGCGCTTGGGTGCTACGCCCGCTGCAACTGCATCGAAGTTTCCCTCGGTGCCGGCAGCGCGCAGAGCTTCTTTCCTGATCTTCTGGGTCGGTGTCCTGGGCAGCTCATCACGGAACTCGATGTAGCGGGGAACCATGAAGTACGGTAATCTTCCAGTGAGGAAGCGCACCAGCTCCTCGCCGCTGAGCTCCGTCCCTGGTTGTAGGACGATCGAAGCCTTGATCTCCTGCTCGCTGTGTGCACTTTCCACGCCCACGACGGCGCACTCGGCAACGGCCGGATGGCGGGAGATCTCTGATTCGACCTCGAACGAGGATACGTTTTCCCCCCGCCGACGGATGGCGTCTTTGGTCCGGTCCACGAAGAAAAATGTCCCCGACTCATCCCGGGTGAATGCGTCGCCTGTATGGAACCACAGATTCCTCCATGCACGCACTGTCGCTTCAGGCATCTGGTGGTAGCCATCCATTAACATCCACGGCTCCCGGGCCCGCACTACCAGTTCACCCACCTGACCGACTGGCACCTCCATGTCATTGGGGTCGACCAGCCGGGCTTCGAAGCCCTCCCGGAGCGTTCCACAACTCCGCGGCACGATCCGGTCTAAGCCCGAGGCAATCACCGCAGACGCCTCTGTCGAACCGTAAGCTGTACACACCTTGACACCGAACCGCTGCGCGAACACATGCGGCTCGGCGCCCAGGGGAACCACCACAGCGACCCGGAACGGGTTGTCGGCATCGTCGAGCCGCGCTGGCTGGCGCAGCAGGAAGTCCGCCATGGCTCCTAGCAGCAGTCCTACGGTGCAGCCGAAGGCGCGGATGTCGTTCCAGAACTCTGACGCGTGGAAGCCATCTAGAACGACTGCCGATCCTCCGGCGATCAGGGCGTTGTAGACCCCGGCCCACTGGCCCCCGATGTGGAACAGCGGCAAGGCCACTACTGCTACGTCGTCGGCGGTGGCCACGCCGTAGGCGGACGGGGACGCGTACCCGTAGGCATGAGCATGGGTCACCCTCACACCCTTTGACGGGCCAGTGGTCCCAGAGGTGTACATGATCCCGTGGAGGTCCCACGGGTCCAGCGTGACCGGAGCAGTGGGGCGCCCGGCCAGCACCTCATTGAGGGATACCACCCTCCACGGCAGCCCTCCCTCAGGCATGTCGCCCCGCACCACAACCGTCTCCAATCCCTGCAGCTCGGGGGCCAGCTCGACCAGGCGGGAGAGGTAGCAGTTCTCTACGACCATGACCTTGGCACAGGACTGGTTGATCACATAGGAGAGGATCGAACCCAAATACGCCGTATTGACTGGAACCTCGACCGCTCCGCCAACGGCTAGACCCAGCCAAACCCGCACGAACTCTAGATGGTTGTCCAGCATAACAAGCACCGGATCCTGACGTGCCACGCCGAGGGAGATGAACCCCCCGGCCACCCTGAGGCAGTCTTCCCACAGGTCCCCATAGCTGAGCGCTGCAACCCTGTCGCGAACCGCCACCTTGTCGGGATATCCGGCGGCTCCCATACCCAGCACAGCTCCCAGGTTGCGCTGAGCCAGCTCTGGCATCACAGTCAAGGCATTCCCCTCCTTTTCAGCATCGATGGATTCTACCTACGATGGAGCTGTGCCTCTTCAGGTGGATGCGCACATGGGCTACACGTTACGACGTGCATATTTACCAGGGGTCGCCGTCTCACCTACCCGGCGCCACCAGAGGTTATGAAGCTGCTATGGGCTTCCCGCCCATGGGTTGACTGCACTTCCCACCTGACCGGCGCTGTAGGTGGCACCTATGGGCTTCCCGCCCATGGGT
>JAMCQF010000045.1 GCA_023379605.1 Actinomycetota bacterium | reverse complement strand
CCGTTAATGTTCACGACCGTGGTTGCTCGATGTGCTCTGGCCTCTATGGGATCCCAGGCGTCAGTGCTGGCACGACAAAGCGGTCGGCAGTGTGGTGGTGGATCTGGTTGGATCACCTCCAGCCCCTGCTCCCCCAGCGTTCCCCGGCGGTTTCGGGTCAAGTGCTCACCCAGGATCGCCCAGCTCCATTGGCGGCAGCGACCTGGGTGCACGGCTACGCAAGGGAGCACCCAACCTGGCGCTTGCGCTAATCACGTTGATAGTTGCCATCGTGATCATGGTGATCCTCGTAGGCAAAGTTGACCACACCGGCACGACTCCTCATCGGCAAACGATCGTGTCTATGCCTCATGTGACCCTTCCTCCCACAGCTCCCTCCTCGCCGCCCATCTCTACAACCACACCCCCGGCAATGCCTACCCTGGGAAGCGGCATCGAAGATAACTTCACCACCATTCGAAGTCTCTCCCCCTCCGAATGGGTCACCAGCTCCCCGATGATGTCCTCGATGGCCAGGATTGGCAATGAGGTGTTCGTCGGACCAGCTCTGGGATTTTCCTCCGCAGGAATGTCTATGGCGGGAGCCACCGGTCCCGAGCAGTTCACCGGCATTCAGTCGGTAAAGATATTCGCGCTTCCACTCACGGTGACTGCTTGGGTAACGGGCGACGTGTCCTCGGGCAACCCCTTCGGACTTTTCCTGATGAACCAGCAGATGACTCACTATGTTGACGTCGCTGGAAATCTCAATCCTGCAAATGGGGCATACGGGATAAGGCTCGACACTCAAAACGGCCCATCTGGATACCTTGGTAGTGACGTGCTCGTCGCAGCGCCACGTGTGGGTGTCGCATACCTTCTCTCCATCACAGTGAGCTCTTCAGGAATCGCCCAAGTCGAGGTCGAGAACGCCTCTGGAACCGTCCTCGGCTCTACCAAGGACATCACAGTCGGCAGCGGACCGTTCTACGCACTGCTCGCTCAGTGGGAAGGAACGCCGACGACCGAGGGGCCCAACCGGGCCACTTGGAGTTCGCTCAGCCTGCACCACAGCTGATCGCACGACCGAGGAGTTGAAGCGCAAGTCCGCCTGCGCAAGCTCCACCGTGGAGGTCCCGACTCAGCGCCAGGCATGCGAACAGGCTTGACACAGTGATACATTCACTGTAGGATTGTCTCATCATAATTGTGGGGGCGTATTGGGAGGTGCGAACATGGTTCACCAGGCAGCAGATCTCAATTACCAGGCACGGGTAGCCCGAGGGCAGCTCGACTTGGGGTGGCTTTCGGGAAGCGGGGCGGAATGGGGAGTAAGGGCCACTCCAAGCCGCGTCGGGCTCACTTTGAGAGACATCGCCGTCGGCAGCTATGGCGATCTGCCGGACCATCCCCCTCGTAGGACTATGGCACCGAGGGGATCAGATGTTCCTGACGATGTTCCCGACATGGGCTACACCGTCAATGACCTCTCAGCGGTCTGGTCAGACAACGTGATGGAGCTGTACGAGGAGGCCGTGAGCCGCCAATGGAGCGCTACAAGAGATATCCCATGGTCGGAGCTGAAGCCTATTGACCTAGACCTAGAGCACGCGATGTGCCAACTTGCGACCGTCTTATCTGAGGTAGAGATGGTCGCGTCGGACTTTCCTGCCAAATGGCTCTGGCGGATTAACCATGATTTTGTAGAAGCGAAGATGTTCCTTTGCACCCAGGTCATGGACGAAGCTCGCCACACAGAGGTATTCCGCAAGCGGGCGCTTGCCAACGGGGGAGGGATGGGCAGGGCTTCTGCAGTCGTAGAGCAATTCCTGAAGCTTATCCTAGATGCCGAGAGCTACGATGAGGGCTCGGCACTCATGCACCTGCTGGGAGAGGGACTTGTCCTATCGCTCTTTCGGGCGGGAGAGATGATCGCGCCATCCCCGGTCGAGAAGCGGATCTTCCGCCTGTGCATGCAAGACGAGGCCCGCCATGTGTCCTACGGTACCATGCACCTGCGCTACCGCCTGCAGCGCGACCCGCTGCTGGCAGCTGACTTTCACGCCTACCTCGATCGTGGCGAGGAGCTTATATCGGCACTATTTACCACCCCTGAGGTCGTAGAGCCGGCGACGATACTTGCGGCAGGAAGCGTCGCTGCCGCTGCAGAGCTCGGGACGGCGGCATCTGACGTGCTCAGGATACAGTCGATCGAAGAGTATCTCCAGCGTTGTGAGCGAGCCGGTTTGGATCGCCGGGGCAGGATGCACCTGCCCGACGTGATCCTCGCAGGGACGAGTGGGGCCACAGCAAGATCTGATGCTGGGGCGGGTTCTGCGCTGGGAGCGTTGTCGTGAACAGCGCTGTGGGGTTACTGGCTGAGTTTCCTTCAGGCGCTTGGTTCGACGCTTTGGTCGAGGATGTGCACTGCCACGCAGAGGAGTACGAGCGGCTTGGGTTTGCCGACTGCAGGCTTGCGCTCGAAGTGATCGACAGCTCAGGCAAGGCTCGCTGGTTCGGCCTGGTCCTGAATGGCTACGACATCCGATCCGAGGGGGAGCTGGCTGATCTCGACTCCTTCGCACCAGACGTCGTGCTAAGCGGCGCAAGGAGCATATGGGAGGAGATGCTGGCAAATATCGTTGAACATCGTGGAGCAGACAGAAGCCATACTCTGAACGCCCTTTCAATTGCCGGCTTTCCTCTTACTACGCGGTCTCCTGATCCCATGGGTCGAGATAAGTTCTACCGGTATGCCGAGACGATCCAGAGGCTGTTCGACTCAGCCTGGCGTTTGGCTGTCACAGGGGATCAGCCGGTAGGATAGGGGCGGAAAGGAAGTGGCTTACAAGGTCGCTAGCGGGTGCATTGGTTGTGGAGCATGCGAGTTCGCATGCCTTTCCCTGGCGATAAGCCAGCGCGAGGCATTCCCGGTCGTCTACAGGATCGATCCACTAAAGTGCAACGACTGTGCGAGATGTGTCCCTGTTTGCCCGGTGGACGTGATCGCAGTAGACCCCAGATGGGCGGTGTGCTACGGGCGTGGGTGCCCGCTCACATCTGTCAGGTATGAAGACTGGCAGTGCTCACAGGGTCAGGAACGCTGCGAGCACTGCGGGTCGATGCTATGGCGCACCCCAGATGGCCAATGGGTCTGCAGCCAGTGCAGGCTGGGCGAGGGTCGCAGGGGTGCCAGTTGCCCGAAAACCCGCCAGGTCAAGCCATTCCCGACCAGTTCGCACAGGCCCTACGGTCGAGAACCATCGGGTGTGGTCACCGGTAACCGCCCAACTTGACAACAGGGGAAAACTTGCCTAGGCAGCGCAGAGTCATCTAGCACAGGCTGGTGCAGCTGCCATCGTGGAACTGTTCCCGGGTCAGAACCCTTGGCCTGCTTGCAGCCAGTATGGTGCGACGCTAAGGGGTGATCGAGGTGGAGCTGCTGTTGGACCAGGATCTTTGGCCGGGCCATGTAGCTGAACCCTGCGCGGGCTGCTCAGCTGGCCGCACATTCGCCTTGACCGATGTCGGCCACGTATGGGGCCGCCTCGTTGAAGTCGACGTAGTACTCAGGTCGCTCCTCCGGATCAGGCCAGACGTCTAGGTCCTTAAGCTCCCCAGCGAGGGTCTTGGCACCACCTACGCGCTTCAGCCAAACTGCAAACTCCTCCCCTGGTCGACGCTCCTCGGCAAAGCGACCGACAATGCGCACGGTGGCCTCGGCGGCAACCCTGGCCGGCAGTCGGAGCGCGCGCTGCGCAAAGACCACATCCCTGCCCCCAAGGTGGCCACCGAGGACGAGCTGGTAACCCGGAGCCGAGCGGCCGTGTGCCCGCCGCTCGACCCCATAGAACCCGATGTCGGCCACATGGTGGTGGCCGCAACTGTTGGTGCAGCCAGAGACGTTGATCCGCACCCCACCCACATCTGCCAGGCCTGCCACTTCCAGCGCCCGCTCGATGTCCGTGGCCAAACCCCGGCTCTGGGTGACAGCCAGGTTACAGGTGTCCGCCCCCGGGCAGGACACCACATCTCGGGCGAGCTCTGCGACGGGCTCTGCCATAGCGATGGCCACGAGCCGCCGATAGAGGTCGGGGAGGTTTTCGACACGGAGACCGCGCAGTGCGAGGTTCTGGCGATTGGTGATCCGGACATCGACACCGAGATCCTCTGCCATCTGGGCCAAGGCCCGGAATTGTGCGGAGGTGATGTCCCCCAGTCGAGCATGGACGATCGCTGACACGGTCGCCTTGGCGGCCCCGACCACCACATTGGCAGAGCGCCACCGCAGGTAAGGATCCCCGTCGGTTGCAGACCGCGAAGCCCTTGCCGTCCCTACCGGGGTCGCCGCCACCCCGGCCGCCATGCCAGCGGGTGAATCGCCCATCTCCTCCACCGTGGCCGGGATGCCCCCCGGCCAGCTGGAGGAAGCCAGTAAAAGCTGGCGCTCGCGCACCACCCGGCGTCTCAGCTCGTCGATGCCCATCTCGTCGGCCACCCACTTGAGCCGTGCCCGGAGCTTGTTGTCGCGGTTGCCGTAGTGGTCAAAGGTGCGCACTATGGCCTCGATGGTCGCCAGCAGATCCTCTCGGGCGGTGAACTCCTCCAATGGCTGAGCCGCATGAGGGTTGGCGCCGAGCCCCCCGGCGATGAGCACCCGAAAGCCTGCCTCAGCCAACCCGCCGAGTTCTACTCGTGAAACGGCCACGACGCCAACGTCGTTGAACACCGCTTGCCCGCAGTCGTTGGCGCAACCCGAAAAGTTGATCTTGAACTTCCTTGGTAGACGTTGAGCATATGGGTGGTGCAGCAAGTGCCGAAACGTCGCCTCTGCCCATGGGCTGATATCGAGCACCTCATAA
>JAMCQF010000044.1 GCA_023379605.1 Actinomycetota bacterium | reverse complement strand
AGTGAGGCAGAGGGCACCCCGTGGCGAGAAAAGGCCTCATGGAGCACCCCCACTATCCCAGTGGGTCCTTCTGCGCGATCGATCCCGAGGAGTTCTTCGATTTCACTGTCACAAGGCCCGAGGTGAGGATGGTGGAGGGAAAGACACGCGTGATTGACTGGCCGGCCAATGTCTTCGAGGCCGGAGCCGCCTCTCCGTTGCTTGGCACCGGTCTAGAGCGTGCCCATGGCGCAGGATCAGCCAAAGCTGCTCGCCGCCACGTGATCTTCTTGCACGGAACCGAGCCCCAGCTCAGATGGAGAGCATTTACCGACCAGATCATCGAAGTGATTGATCGCCTTGGAGTTGGCATGGTAGTCACGGTAGGTGCGCTGCTCGCAGACGTAGCGCACCGCCGCCCTGTCAGGGTGACAGGTACTAGCAACGACCCTGTGCTGGCTGCTCGGTTGGGTCTTGTGAGGAACCGCTACGAAGGACCCACTGGGATAGTGGGGGTGCTCCATGAGGCCTTTTCTCGCCACGGGGTGCCCTCTGCCTCACTTTGGGCCAGCGTTCCACACTACGTGGCCCAGGCCCCTTCGCCGAAGGCCACCCAAGCGCTGGTCGAGCGCATAAGCCAGGTTCTCGGTGTAAGCGTGGACACCTCCGAGCTTCTTGCTGCTGCAGAGGAGTACGAGCACCGCATAGATGAGCTGGTTGCCGACGACGAGGACGCAGCTGCCTACGTTGCGCACCTCGAGCAGGCTCAAGACGCCGAGGAGTCCTCAGGCATAGTTGCCAGGTCAGACCCGGGGGAGATCTCTGCTGAGAGGCTGGCGGAAGAAGCAGAGCGCTTTCTTAGAGACCAGCCCTAAGACCGTGTGTTCTTGCACAAGCGTTTTCTGACAGCAGATCCAGCTTTGCGTGCTGATTGTGAGCAATTCGGCAGGGATGGAAGCCAGCTGGGTGATCCTTCGAGCCGGCCTAGGGAGCTCTTCGGTACAGCCTTACTGCAACTGGCACACAGACGGCAAGGATGCCTGAAAGCCAAGCCACGCTCTCCCATAGCTGGGTGCCCACTGGGCCACCCGAGAACAGGCTCCGCAGGGCATCGGCAGTGTGGGAGACCGGATCTGCCTTGGCAAAGGCCTGGAGCCAGCCTGGCATGGTGGCAATGGGCACGAACGCGGAGCTTGCAAAGGTAAGGGGCAGGATCCATACGAAGCTTGCAGCCTGGGCTGATTCGACATCCCCTGCGAGCAGCCCTATCACTGCCGACAGCCACGAGAACGAGATGCCAAAGGCCACGGCCAACGCCAGCCCGGCTATGGCCGCCAGCGCACCTGCATGGAACCTGAAGCCCAAAAGGATACCTATGGCTGCCATGAGCAAAACCACGGCCAAGATGCGCACCCCATCGGCCAGGGTTCGCCCACCAAGAACCGCAGAGCGGGCGATTGGAAGCGATCGGAAGCGATCGAACATGCCAGTGGTCAGGTCCTGGGCAAGTCCGATGCCGGTCTGGGTGGAGTCGAACAGGACTGCCTGGGTGAACACCCCTGGCATGAGGTAGTCGATGTAGCTTCCATGGAGGTATATCTTCATCACCCCGCCAAAGACATAGGTGAACAGCAAAACGATCATCACCGGCTGTATTGCAGAGGCAACGAGCAGATTGGGAAGCCTTATATATCGTAGAAGATTGCGCTTTCCTATGACAGCGAAATCCGAGGCTGCCTTGGAAAAGGACCGTGCTATGTGGCGGGCACGGTTGCGACCGGGTGGGCTCGTGGGGGCCCTTGGAACTGCCAGGGCCGCCTCAGCACCGAGCGCAGCCGCCTCATCACAACACGACAGCGGCAAAGGCGGCAGCGCCAGAGGCCCAGGCAATGCCAACGGAGCATCTGGCTCGCCTGCAGGTTGCAGAGCCCTTATGGCAGGCGCCAGCTTCACAGGCTTGGCGGTAAGGGTCAAAAAGACGTCATCTAAGGTGGGCCGGCGAAGCCCCATGTCGCCAACTTCGACCCCGGCCTGATCTAAGCCCCTCAGAGCCTCCATCAGGCCAGAGGTTCCGCTCTGGATGGCAACGGCCACCAAGAGCGACTCTGCATCCACCTTTGGCTCTCCAGTCGATATCTTCTTTAGCACCTCGATAGCTCTTGGCAGATCGCTGCGATGAGCCAGGGTCACCTCCAGCATCTCGCCGCCGATCTGGGACTTGAGCTCGGAGGCGGTCCCATAGGCCACGATCTTTCCGGAGTTGACCACCGCTATCGCATCTGCGAGCCGATCTGCCTCCTCTAAGTACTGGGTGGTGAGCACCAGGGTCGTCCCCTCGGACACAAGCCCCTCTATGACCTCCCACAGGTCGTTTCTGCTCTTGGGGTCGAGCCCGGTTGTAGGCTCGTCCAAGAAGAGCACCTGGGGCTGGCCCACAAGGCTGGCGGCCAGGTAGAGACGCCTTCGCATCCCACCCGAGTAGGCCTTGGCCGTCCTGGCTCCTGCCCAGTTCAGATCGAACAGGCTGAGCAGCTCAGCGGCCCTGCGACGTGCCTTCTTCATCCCTAAGTGGTAGAGGTTGGCCA
>JAMCQF010000043.1 GCA_023379605.1 Actinomycetota bacterium | reverse complement strand
TGGTGCTTCACGGCCTCTACCTGACCGGCCAGCGCTGCGTCAGACTCATCTATGAGCAACGTGGCAGCCAGTCGCGCATACAGCCTGGCTACTCCCACAACGGACGGTTCATGGCCGAGCTCTGCCATCATATGGTCAGCGGGGCCTTTGATAGCCGCTCCTGCCACTATTGGGGAGACAGCCACGACGCTTTCCCTGCGGTTGGCTAGCACGCTGGCGTAGCTTGGGACCGCCAGGAGCCCTGTGTGAGCGCCGGTGAGCTGCGAGTGCTGCCTGTCCATGGCATGCCGGAGATCCATCCAGGCGACGTGCTGGCCGATCTCATAGCAGACAGGGCTGAGCTGGAGAGCGGCGATGTGGTCGTGGTCACCCAAAAGGCCGTCTCCAAGGCGGAAGGACGCCTGGTCGAAGTTGACCCCCATGATCCCCGCTCCCACCATGGCGTGGTGCTTTCTGAGTCGGTTAGGGTACTGAGGCGCCGTGGCGACCTGGTGATAAGCGAGACCCGTCACGGTTTTATATGCGCCAACGCCGGCGTGGACCGCTCCAACGTCCAAGACGGCCAAGTAGCACTTCTACCGGTGGACCCGGACCGCTCGGCCAGGCGCATACGTGATGGGCTGAGGGCCCGCAGCGGGCTCAGCCTCGGTGTCGTGGTATCAGACACCTTCGGGCGAACCTGGCGTAGGGGCCTGACAGACGTTGCCATTGGCTGTGCCGGCGTAGCCGCGGTAGTGGACTTGCGAGGCACGCTGGACAAGAACGGGAGGGAGCTGGCCGTCACCGAGATCTGCGTTGCCGACGAGATAGCTGGTGCCGCTGAGCTGGTTATGGGCAAAGCCCACGGGATCCCAGCTGCTGTAGTGCGCGGGGTCGACCCTGGCTGGCTGCGCGAGGGCTCAGTGCTCAACGAGATCGTCCGGCCCCACAGAGAGGATCTGTTTAGATAGGTTCGCCCCGGCTTTTCCCTGCGCTGGCGGCAGACCAACAACAGCCTGCTAGCGGGATGGCCCTGCGCTGGCGGCAGACCAACAACAGCCTGCTAGCGGGATGGCCCTGCTCCCAAGGATCCAAGGACTGCCGCCATCCCGTCCTCAAGAGCTGTCCAGGGCTTCCAGCCCAGGTGGAGGGCCGCCCTTGACGGATCCAGGGCGTTGTAGCGCAGCTCGCCAGACCTCTCAGGCACGTACCTGGGCGGCGACACCTCTCCGGCCTGGGCAGCGAGGATCTGATAGAGCTGGTTCACCGAGGTCTGGACGCCAGTGCCGATGTTGGCGACCAGGCCACTGCCCCGCTCGGCCGCGCGCACAAAGGCGTCCACGACATCGTCAACGTAAACGAAGTCCCTGGTCTGCTCCCCGTCGCCGTAGATCGTGCACTGACGGCCTTCGGCCAGCAGGCCGGCAAAGATCGCAACCACCCCCGCCTCACCATTTGGGTCCTGGCGAGGGCCGTAGACATTGGCAAGCGCCAGGGCACAGTACTCAAGCTGGTAAAGCTCCCTGTAGGTGGCCAGATAATCGAGCCCCGCCTTCTTGGACACGCCGTAAGGGGACAGTGGCTTGTGAGGGTACGATTCGCCAAGCGGCAGCTCCGAACGCTCAGCTGGGCCGTAGAGGGTGCCGCCGCTCGCTGCGAAGACGATCTTGCGGACGCCAGAGATCCTAGCTGCCTCGAGGACCCTCAAGGTGCCCAAGATGTTCACGTCTGCGTCGTAGACAGGCCTGGAGATCGAGACCCGTACATCAGCCTGCGCAGCCAGGTGGAAGACCACCTCAGGCCTTCTGTGCACCATGATCTCTGTCAGGGCCTCGGAGCGCACATCCATATTGTGAAAGGTGAAGTCGGCCCCCTGGGCTGCTGCAGCCCGAGCGTCAGCTAGGTTCTTCAAGCTCCCCATAGAAAGATCGTCAATTACGTCCACTCCATATCCTGACGCGAGCAGACGATCAGTCAGTGTCGAGCCTATGAAGCCAGCGCCGCCGGTCACAAGCACTCTCACCGGGAGCTGCCCCAGTCCAGGTGATCACACACGGCTATCTCCTTTCGCCTGAGCAGCTCCCGGCCCCGCCAGCTCACTGCAGGCTTGCGCCATCCAAGACAGCGCCATCTCCCAGCTTGGCTCCGTAGCCGATCATGGTAAGCCCCCTGGCAACGGCCCCTTGTCCTACGCACGCAAGCTCGCCGACCACAGAGCTCTCCACCACGGCCCGCTCGCGAACGCGAGCCCCATCCATGAGGACCGATCCGGTCACCTCCGCCATCGATTCGACCCTGGTATTGGCTCCTATGATACTGGAGCTGACAACTGCCTTCTTTGCAATGCACGCTCCCGCACAGATGAGCGCTGGGCCTGTGACATCGCCCTCAATCAGAGCTGGCTGGCTCTGCCCATCCAGGTGCTGCACCCAGACCTGCTCTGCCACAAGCTCTGCGCCAGGCAGGGGTGGGATCTCCCCAAATATCTCCCCCGCCACAAGATCCAGGTTTGCCTGGATATATGCCTGTGGCGTCCCGGCATCTATCCAGTAGGCATCGGATCCCATCGCAAAGAGCTTGGACTGCGAGGCCAGAGCAGGAAAGGTCTCGCGCTCGATAGAGACCCTCCGGCCCTTAGGGATCTGATAGAGCACAGATGGCTCAAGCACATAGATACCTGCATTGATGTAGTTGGTCGGCTCAGTACCTGCCGGCGGCTTCTCAATGAACGCGACAACCCGACCGCTCTCATCGGTTGGCACGACCCCAAAGCGGGACGGGTCATCCACGGGGGTGAGAGCTATTGTCGCCGCAGCGTTGCTGGACCTGTGGAGGTCCACCAGATCGAGGATCCTCCAAGCGGTTAGGACATCGCCGTTTAAGACCACGAAAGTACCGTCAATGCCTCCAGCATCTGCTGCAAAGCGAATGGCCCCTGCAGTATCTAGCGGCTCCCGCTCTACTGCATAGGCCAGGGTCACACCCTCAACCGATCCTCCTGGATAAGCCTGTGTAAAAGCGTCCGGACGGTAGCCAAGAGAGAGGACCGCGTCTGTGATGCCGGCACCCGCCAAGGCTTTGAGCACGCGCTCGATCATGGGTACCCCCGCTATGGGCAGGAGCTGCTTGGGGGTAGTAAGCGTGAGCGGGCGAAGCCTGGTGCCCTGCCCCCCCACGAGGACAACAGCCCTCACTTCGAAGAGCTTGAGCTGCCCGAGGTCGGAGCAGGCGTCACCGGCACGCTGCCCGAGGGAGCAGGCGTCACCGGCACGCTGCCCGAGGTCGGAGCAGAGCTTGGCGCAGCGCTGGAGCCGCTCAACATAGCTTGGATGTTGGCCTTGGGGGGCTTGGGTATCTTCGTGCCTGCGGGCACAAAGGCCACGGTAATGAGCTGGCCGTTCTCAAGCCTTATCGAATCTGGATTACCAACTACAAAGGTTCCCTGCTTGGAGAGGTAGTTGGGCCAGGTCTCGTATATGACCTCACCTGGCTTGGCGTTGCGGCCCTTGCCGCACATGTCCCCGTTTCGCCACACCCTCTTGCCTGGAATATGGATCTCATTCCCAGTTACCACAAGCCCTGGGTAGTCGAGCACGAACCTGCCGAAGGTGGCGTTGTGGCCGGTGTCAACCGAGGAGATTGGGTGGATGTCTATCACACCGTTGCCATGAGTCTTGATGCCTGGAGGGTACTTGGTGGCATTGATGTTGGGGTTCTGGGGAAGACTGGGCTGGATGGTCCCGCAGATGTCGAAGGCGTATGCCGCGTACCAGTGGTCCTGGAGCGTAGGGGGCACGTCCTTGGCAGTGACCAGCTCGTATTTGCTGTAGGCAATGGACGCGACACCGAGGACCACAATCACGGCCATGATGGCGTACCAGCCCACGGGCCGCTGCCCGCGATAGGTCCTTCCCCCGCCCGTTGCTGCGGCTCGCGCCACCTTGCGCCCTATTGATCCTGCGGATTTCCTGCTCATGGCCGGTAGCTACCCTACCGCGCGAAACCGATGGCTCTCACCTCGCGCCCTGGATGGCCTCACGTGCGATCGCCAGGAGCGTCCTCAAGCCAAGGATGGCTGCAATGCAGGGCAGGAGCACCCGCTTCCAACCCGTTGAAGTACGCGCTGCGAAACGTAGGGCAGAGCGGTGATGGGCCAGGATCATCTTGTAGGGGTGCCTGCTCGTCGATACGGCCCTCTCGTGGACCACCACGGCCGCTGGCTCATAGACCACGCTCCAGCCGGCCTGCCACGCTCTCCAGCACAGGTCCATATCCTCTGCGTACATGAAGTAGCCCTCGTCAAATCCACCCAGGGCCAAAAAGCCTTTCCTTTGCACCATAAAGCATGCCCCCGAGACCCAGCCCACCTTCCTTGGCTCAGCGCGATCACAGTCCAGCATCTTGTAGCGGCGAGTGAAGCGGTTGCCTGGAGCAAACATCCCAAGCAGCGCGTGGCCAGCAGCTGTCAGCGGATCGGGAAACTGCCTGGCCGAGGGGTAGAAGGTTCCGTCGGGGTCCTCCAACCTCGGACCCACAACCAGCACCCCACTGTCGGCTTCTATGACCCTGGCCAGCTTCGAGCTGGCTCCGGGGCGCAGGGCTACGTCGGGATTGCACACCAGCACTGATTCGTTAGTCACAACCGACACTCCCCGGTTTACCCCAGCGCCGTATCCCAGGTTCTCCTCCTCCACCACCACTGTGGAAGGACGGCGCTTTAGCAGCTCTGCTGTCTCAGCGCTAGAGCCGTGGTCCACGACCACCACTTCGTCCACCCCATCATCTACAAGGCTCCTAACGCACTCGAGCAGGGCGTCGCCAGCGTGATAGTTGACCACGACCGCCGAGATCGAAGCCGATGGTCCTATGCCCGCCCTGGATAGCTCTTCCTGCCGGCTCACAACGAGTGGGGGCTCAACCTTGACGACCTTCACACAAGCGCCAGCTCAAGCGTTAAGACCTTCACACAAGCGCCAGCTCAACCTTTAAGAGCTTTCACAAGGTCACCGAGTGGCTCATGCCACTCCGGAAGCAGCTCCAGGCCCGACAGCCTCATAGCAGCGTTGTCGAGCACGGAGTAGGCAGGGCGAGGAGCCGGCCGGGGTGGATCCAGCTCGGCTGTCTTTATGGGTTGAACGAGGCTCACCGGCTGTCCCGCGGCTTCCAAGATGGCCTGTACAAAGCCGTACCAGCTGGTAGGTCCCTGGTGTGTGACATGGTAGACGCCAGCTCTGCGCTCAAGCGCCAAGAGGGTGATCTTGGATGCCAACCCCGGGGTGAAGGTCGGGCAGCCCCACTGATCGTCGACGAATCGCAGCGTCTGGCCTCTGGAAGCGAGCTCGAGCACAGTCCTTACGATATTGGAGCCGTGAGCCCCACACACCCAGGAAGTCCTCACCACAGTCGAGCCGGGATCCAGCTCCAGCTCGCCACCGAGCTTGGAGCGCCCATAGACCGACAGAGGATTGGGCTGGTCCCATTCCACATAGGCACGACCCGCCCTCCCATCGAACACATAGTCAGTCGATACGTAGCACACATGAGAGCCGAAGAACCGAGCGGCCTCAGCAATGTTACGGGTCCCCAGCGAGTTCACCTTAAAAGCACGCTCTGGGTCTGTCTCGCATCCGTCCACAGCAGTCCAAGCTGCCGCGTGCACTATCACATCGGGCCTTAGACCATTCACTGCCGTCATGACCATATCTCTATCAGAGACATCTAGGTCCTTCCGGCCAGCTCCTGTCACCTCAACGGTTCGAAGCCGATCCAGCTCAGCCACCAGATCTCGCCCAAGCTGGCCAGCTGCGCCGGTTACGAGCACGCGCATCTAGGCCCGCTCAGCCATCGCCTTGGCTGCTCCCCCAAGATGTCTCCACGACAGGTGCCCGGCCTATAAGCGGCTCCCACCAGCTCCGATGCGAGCTGTACCAGGCGATGGTGGCCTCGAGTCCTTCGTCAAAGTCGACGCCTGGGACCCACCCCAGCTCTGCTCGGATCTTTGAGGAGTCGAGCAGGTAGCGGCGATCGTGGCCAGGGCGATCTGGCACTATCTCCTTCATGGACTGCGGGAGCCCGAGCAGGTCGAGGAT
This sequence comes from Actinomycetota bacterium, assembly GCA_023379605.1. Classification (GTDB taxonomy): domain Bacteria; phylum Actinomycetota; class Acidimicrobiia; order Acidimicrobiales; family JAMCQF01; genus JAMCQF01. The sequence goes on along the minus strand of JAMCQF010000043.1, from coordinate 10,008 downwards.
CCTGTCTGCGAGCTCCTCTATGCTCACCTCCACGCCGCTGCCCACGTTGTAGGTCTGCCCTGGCCTGCCGCGCTCCAGCACGGCTTCAATTGCAGTGCAGTGGTCTTTTACGTGCAGCCACTCGCGCCGGTTCTGAGTGGAGGCATACAGCGGCAGCTTCTCGCCGTTCATAGCTCGGGCCGCAAAGAGCGGGATCACCTTTTCGGGGAACTGGTAAGGCCCATAGTTATTGCAGCAGTTGGTGATCGTGACCGGTAGCCCAAAGGTAAGGCCGTAGGCCCGCACTGCGTGGTCTGCTCCTGCTTTGGAGGCGTTGTAGGGCGTCCTGGGCCTGTAGGGGGTGTCCTCGGTGAAGCTCTCGTCACTATCGAGCGCCAGGTCACCGTAGACCTCACAGGTTGAGATGTGGTGGAACCGCTCCACTTTGTGTCGGCGGGCAGCCTCCAAGAGGACCTGGGTCCCAAGCACGTTCGTGCGAAAGAACCTGCCTGGATCGAGGATCGCCAGGCTGTTGTGCGACTCAGCTGCAAAGTTGACAATCACCTGGATACCGTTCTCGTCAAGCACTTTGGCCACCAGCTCGCTGTCTCCTATGTCACCGTGGACAAAGGTGATCAAATGATCTCTTTCCAGGGGTGAGAGGGTATCCCGATTGCCCGCATAGGTAAGAGCGTCATAGGCAATGACAACATCGCCTGGGTGGTTCTGCACCCAGTGCTCAACGAAATTGGATCCGATAAAGCCGGCCGCGCCGGTTACTAGGAGTCGCACCGGGCGACCACACTAGACCACCTTCGGGGCTGGGGGTGAACTGATGAGCGACTGGCTCTAGCCGCTTGGCCGCTTTCTGGCTGGCCTCAGGTGGACCACGTCGCCTGCGGAGACCACCCTTGCACCATTGGGGGTTTCAACAAGGAGGCGCCCCTCGCTTGTAACATCTAGCGCTGTGCCTGAGAACTGCTCGCCTACCATTGTGACCAGGACTTTAGTGCCGAGGGTAGCGCACAGGGTTCGGTAGTCTGCCATCTGAGAGGCCAGGCCTTCGGGGTCGAACAGGCTCTTGTAGCGAAAAGCCAGGCTCTCAATCAGGGCCTCCAGCACAGCGGTCCTGTCCACTTCATGGCCGCAGTGCAAGCTAAGTGAGGTGGCCGTAGGTGGCAGGCCATCGAGCCAATTGAGGTTCAGCCCTATTCCTATGACAACTGCCGGCACCATCTGGCTGCGCGCAGGTGGTGCCACTCTTTCAGCCAGCACCCCTGCCAGCTTGCCGGTGCCCACAAGCAGGTCGTTGGGCCACTTGAGCACCGCCTCGACGCCCGCCACAGCCCTGGAGGCATCACAGGCCGACATCGACAGCGCCGCGCTGCACCAAAACAGCTGATCATCACCGAGGCGAGGCCGCAAGAGGACCGACATGAGAAGCGAGGAGCCAGCTGGCTCTGTCCAAGAGCGCCCGAGCCTTCCCCGACCCGCCACCTGGTGCTGAGCAACGGCAACCAGCCCCTCTGGAGCACCTTTGGAGGCTTCAGCAGCCAGGTAGGTGTTGGTGGAATCGATCGTGTCGAACCAGCGAACCTCGAAAGAAATCGGGTTTTGTGCAGCTGGCCTGGCGCGGCTCGTAACCATGAACTAACCATATGACGTGCTGAACAAGGTGCTCATCGCAAACCGCGGGGAGATCGCCGTAAGGGTGATCAGGGCCTGCAAGGAACTGGGTGTCGCCTCCGTGGCGGTCTACTCGGAGCTGGACAGGGATGCCCTGCATGTAAGAATGGCAGACGAGGCGTACTCCCTTGGAGGTCAGACCGCCGCTGAAAGCTACCTGAACACCGAGGCGGTGCTCGATGCGGTCAGGCGGTCTGGAGCTGATGGGGTCCACCCTGGCTACGGGTTCTTCTCGGAGAACGCTGATTTCGCGCGGGCTATACAAGGTGCGGGAGTCACCTTTATAGGCCCACCTGCGAAGGCCATAGAGGCCATGGGCGACAAGATAAGCGCGCGCCATGCTGCAGAGAAGGCAGGGGTGGCCGGGGTTCCCGGGAGGAGCGATCCGCTCGTTGATCCCGCGGAGGTGATCGGTTTCGGCAACGAGCATGGCTGGCCTGTGGCAATAAAGGCGGCCTTTGGCGGCGGGGGGCGTGGGATGAAGGTCGTGAACAGCCCCGAGGAGGCGCCAGCTGCAATGGAGTCCGCCCAGCGGGAGGCTCAGGCCTACTTCGGCCGGCCAGAGATCTACCTGGAGCGCTACTTGAGCTGGCCCCGCCACATCGAGATGCAGATCCTCTGCGACACCCACGGAAATGCCATCTGGCTGGGCGAGCGCGACTGCTCCTCGCAGCGCAGGCATCAAAAGCTGATCGAGGAAAGCCCAGCTCCCCTTCTTCCCGTAGAGATCCGCACGCGTATGGGCGAGGCTGCAGTACGGGTGGCTGCCGCCTGTAAGTATGTGGGGGCTGGCACCGTGGAGTTCCTCTACCAAGACGGCGAGTTTTACTTCCTCGAGATGAACACCAGGCTGCAGGTGGAGCACCCTGTTACCGAGCTTGTAACCGGGATCGACCTAGTCGAATGGCAGCTCAGGGTAGCCTCAGGAGAGCCGCTCGGCTTTACCCAGCAGTCAATTGTGCACTCAGGCCATGCGATCGAGGTCCGGATCAACGCGGAGGATCCTGCCGGGGGCAAGTTCCTTCCCTCCCCTGGCACCATCACCAGGCTGCGCCCGCCAGGAGGTCCCTGGGTGCGCCTGGACTCTGGATACGACGAAGGTGACACCATAAGCCAGTACTACGACAACCTCATCGCAAAGCTGATCGTATGGGGGCCTACTCGCGAAATTGCCCGAAAGCGGATGATCCGAGCGCTTGAGGAAACCGCCATAGAGGGCGTGGCAACCACCATCCCGGCCGATCTTTACATCCTCGCTCACCCCGAGTTCGCATCTGGCACGCACTCCACACGTTGGGTAGAGGAGAAGCTGAGCTTCGAGCCGCTCCAGAGCAATGCTGAGGCAAAGCTGAAGGCCGCTGGCTCTTTGACCGAGGGCGGCGCTGGGTCTGGGGAGAAGGTGCTTCGTGAGGTGACAGCAGAGGTTGACGGAAGGCGTTACCAGCTCAAGCTCTGGGTGCCCACAGGACCAGAGCAGGAAAGCCGCCCATCCACCGGTGTGTCTAGTCCAACTGGCCGTCCCACAACCCCTGCAAGCCGCAGAGGAGCAAGGCCAGCCCGGTCAGTCAGCGCCTCGGGCGGCTCCGGTCTAGCAACCGGTGAGGTCACAGTTCCCATGCAGGGCACCATCATCAAGGTCTTGGTATCTAAAGGGGATGCCGTGGAAGTAGGCCAGACGGTTTGCGTGCTCGAAGCGATGAAGATGGAAAATGCCATTCAAACGGAAAAGGCTGGCACCGTCACCAAGATCAAGGTCTCCCCAGGCGACACGGTCGGTCCAGGCGACGTCGTGGTGGTGGTGGAGTAGGACTCGCCAGATCCTTGCGGGAAGCCTCTGGTCAGCCAAGAAGGCCGCTTGTTACCACCTCGCTGCCGTCGAGGCGGATCACGTAAGCCTCGTAGCCATCCAGGGCTGCCAGCCACTTCATGCCTGGATCTCCGGCTACCGCCAGCGCAGTGGCGAGAGCATCAGCCATGGCAAGGCTTGGCCCTATTACCGTAGCTGAGGCTAGCTGGCATGCGCGCTCGCCCGAGTGGGGGTCCAAAAGGATCTCTCCTCGCTCATAGGTCCCCGATGTGGCGACCGCGGCCGTGGTCTCTATGACGCACCGGATGGCCTCTCGGTTCCATGGATCTCGTATACCGATTCTCCATGACTGGCCGGGCACCGGCTTGCCGAAAGTCACAAGATCACCGCCAGCATTAATCATTGCGCCGCAGATCCCCGGCTTGCGAAGCTTCCCGAGGGCCCGCTCGACTGCCCAGCCCTTGACCAGTCCCGTAGGGTCAAAACCCCCTGGCATCCGCCACGGGTCAAACCAGCCTTGAGAGACCTCTCTTGCGAGCTTGCAGAGCTCAATGACCTCCAATATCTCAACGGGGGCCTCCAACAGCGAGATCTCCCCGCGGCGTAGGCGGCTGAGCGCGCTGTTGGGCTTCCAGGTGCTAAACATCTCATCTGCAAGGTGCAGGGACTTACAGGCACACTCGATGGCCGATGTAATCTCAGAGTTGCCTATGGAGTCCACATGTATAGCAAAGGAGGCTACAGTTCCCATCACCGACTCGGCGTGGGAGGCTCTTTCGTATCTTACGGTCGGATTTTTGACATCCTCCCCATGGCTAAAGCCAGGGGCTTGCGGGGCGCGTCTGGTCATTTGAAGTGCAGTTTGTCCAGGGCTGACTGCAGGGACATGTCGTATGCCTCGCTCGTATAGGTCGCACCAGACACGCCGTTGATCCGAGCGCTCTGAGCGGAGAGGACCTCAGAGCGCAGCATGGGAATGACCTGGGACGCGATGCTACCGGAGTAGGAGTCGGCCACCTGGATCTGAGGAACGCTCACCGAGATGATGCGTGATCCCGCCACTGTCACCTTGACCGCCAGCTGGCCGTATCCGTACCTCTCAAGCGCTCCTTGGGCGCTCCCCGAAAGGGCTGTATGTGCTGGGGAGCGCGAGCCTCCCAAAGGAGGTGCTGAGCCTGGGCGGGAGCTCCCCTGGGCAGGGCTGCGCGCCTTTGCCGGCCCGGCACTGCCATCTGCTGCACGCGCTGGAAGAAGTGAGCTCGAGGGGGGCGAATGAAGGCCTATGACCCCTGCCAGCCCGGCCACGGTGCTGGCTACAGCAATGTATATTCGTCTCATAGGCTGAACACCTCGTGATGTATGGCCTCATGGGGAACCCTTAGGCGTAGAAGCGACCTGGCCACACTGGTGACAAATCCTTCGGGACCGCACACAAACACATCTCGGACAGCAATGTCGGCAACGAGCTCCGAGATCGTCTCCTCATCGAATACGACCTCGCTGCGCGACCCTATGACTTCATGGAACCGGCCATGCCTATTCTTTACAAGTTGGGCTATCTCATCTTTAAAGATGACATCGGCTGCTCTAGAGGCTCGCACTATCACCACGGGCTGGCTGCGTTTATCTGTGACGTCCTCGAGCAGGGCTCTAAGAGCGGTGATGCCGATGCCACCTGCTATCAACGCGATCTTCCTGCTCCTTCGCTTGTGGCGCGTAAATGCCCCGTAAGGACCTTCTATCATTACCCGGGTGCCCACAGGTAGCTCGGAGAGCGCTTTGGAATGATCACCTACCTGCTTAACGGTGAGGCGCAGGCTCGATTTTTGGGGCAGGGCAGACAGAGAGTACGGATGGGCCTGCCACCAGATGCCCCTGGCGAGGAAGCGCCACAGCAGGAACTGACCTCCCGAGACATCCAGCCTATCCAGCTCGCGGCCCGAGCATATCACAGAGAAGATCCCAGGAGCTTCCTCGCACACTGCTGTCACCTTTAGGCGGTGGCGGAACGTCCTGAGCAGGGGAAGCCCCACTCTGTAGCCGAGCACGAGCCCCGCGCTAGCCAGCCAGACGGTGATCCATACTGCCCTGGCAAGAGGATGGCCAACGAAGGACGGCCCTAGCGCGATCTGGTGCATGAAGGCCAACGCGAGGGCCATGTACATCCACAGGTGTATGGTCCACCACGTCTCACGTCGCATCCTGGTGCGGATTGCATGAACAGACACGATAGCAATAGCTGTCATTATGGCAAATCCGACCGTGGCAGCCAGCATATCTGGATACGAGCTTATAAAGGTGCCAACTTGGCGCAGCAGCCCGGTCTTGGCTGCCTGGGCATACCCTATCGTGGTCAGTAGCACATGGGCAGCTATGAGGCTGATAGGCCACGGTGCGAGCCGGCGGTGCCACTTTACGAGCCTGTCCTGTCCAACAGCACGCTCGATGGAAGGGATACGCGCCACCAGCAGGACCATCATGAGTGCCAGATAGGTTCCCACAAGCGCAGTCAGGTTCCCCGCGAACATTGCCAGCCCGCCAGTGGCTGTGAGCTCACTGTGGGTCTCGGCTGTCAAGGCGATGCCGGTAGTGGCGCCAAGTCCCAGCCCAGCTAGACAAAGACCGACGTCGGCCGACCAGCTCATCGGGGCTTTTAGGTCCCTACGGCGCCTTGCTGGGCTGGGTACCTGGCGCCTTGCTGGGCTGGGTACCTGGTGCCTTGCTGGGCGTGCATATCGGGAGGAGGCCGTGGCCATAGGCTGACATCCTGGACTTGTGGCATTGGTCCCTGCTGAATGCGAGATAAGAGCCAGCTGTTAAAGCGTGGCGCAGCAGATATCATCTAGGCCGTGTCAGTTAGCCACGCTGCCGGTGACCATGCTTTTGAGCTTCCTGAACAGATATTGAAAGTCGTTGCTGGCTCGGTCACCGCAGAGTTTGCCACCCTCACCCGCAAGCTCACCCCAATCACTACGCCAGCCACCCCCTATCTTGGAGCCACGGGTACCACATTGGAGGTCTCAACGGGGCTCACATATCCAGCAAAGGCAGAAAGAGCCAGGCGCGACCCCCGGGTGTGCCTGCTGTTCGCCGACCCGATCGGCTCGCCAGTTCCTGACCCGTCGGTCGTGGTAGTCCAGGGGCTCGCCACGGTAAAAGACAGCGACCTGCAGGCAAACACCGATCGGTATGTGGCACTTTCCATGGAGAAGCTTCCAGCAGCCACAAAGGGGGTGCCAAAGCTCGTACTTGCCAGGATGGCATGGTACTTCGCCCGGATATGGATAGAGATAACTCCTATACGGATATTATATTGGCAAGATAGAGATCTGGGAGCAGCTCCCCAGGAGTGGACCGCGCCCGACACGGTCTCTGTCCCACCCTCGGATCCGGAGCCTCCTGGCCATCAACCCCGCCCATGGTTAGCTCCACCATCGCACTGGGAGCAGCTCGCTCAAGATGCAATGCAGAGGATGGCCCTTGCCGACATAACGGTGGTGGACGAGAGCGGCTTTCCGCTGTGCCTTCCTGTCACGGTTCGTCCCTCTAGCGACCAGGGCTCGCCTCTTTCCCAACGAAGTGGTGGACAAACCTCTCTCATGGTGCGCATAGAGCTCGGCAGAGGCGCCCCAACAGTTGGCGAGGGGGCAGCATGCCTCACCTTCCACAGCCATCCTGAGGTCTTCACCGGTCAAGAGAACCTGACTCTGATTGGACGCACCGTAAGGATCGGCGACATCCTTCACCTTCAAGTCGAGCGAGCCCTGGCTGGGTGGAGCCTACCGGGCAACGCACTGACAAGAGCACTGGGGTTCTTGGGAAAGGGCCTCAAGCTAGCGCCTCGGCTTAGGGCAGAAGCTAGGCGCCGCGGCCAAGAGATCCCCAAAGTTCGGCTTTAGCTTAGCAGCTCGCGCGCGAGGCCCTCCCAGAGCTCAGTTGACAGTCCGAGCGACTCCACGTCGACTCTTTCATCGATGCCGTGGAACATTGTGGCGTAGTCCTCAAAGGAGAGCTTCTCGCTAAAGAGACCAAAGCCGTACGCAACAGTCCCCAACGCTCTAAAGAACCGGGCGTCTGTTGCACCTGTAGTGAGAAACGGTATGCAGCGAACACCGGGATAGTGGATGGATGCGACCTTCTCAAGTGCGTGCCACAAAGGCGTCTCAAGAGGTGATGAGGTCGCGGGGTGCGTGCTGTTCCAGGTTATGTCCAGCTCACCTGCAAGCTCTCCCAACGCATCCTCGAGCATGGCTTCCACCTCTGGCCTTCCCCAGCCTGGCAGGGTACGAATGTCCAACTGCAGCTCGACGCGATCTGGGATGACATTTACCTTCGTCCCAGCGTGCATGATCGTGGGAGCCAGCGTCGTATGTGTGCATGCATGTGCCTGGCGGGCCATGCCCAGCATAGGCAGCTCCTGGCAAAAAGCATCTATGCGCTCTGGATCCAAAAGCGGCTCGGAGAACTCGGGGGGCAGCCCCAGGCCATCGATAAAGCCGCGCCATGCACTGTGAATGTCGGCAGGGGTCTCGTACTCGGCGAGCCTGCGGACCACCTCAGCCGCTTTGACGAGGGCGTTATCGGTCCTCAGTGGTTGAGACCCATGCCCGGGAGTGCCCCGGATGGTGAGCGTGCACCAGAACGCGCCCTTCTCCCCAGTGAGCACCGGCAGGCGGATCCCCCCGTCGGCACCTCTCATGGGAAAACCGCCCGCTTCTGTGATCAAGTAGTCCGCACGCACCTCGTCGGGGATGTGATCTGTCAGCCAGCCTGCTCCGTGGGTTCCAAGAGCCTCCTCATCTGCCACCCCTATAAAGACAAGATCGCCTTCTGGCTTAAAGCCACTTCTAGCCAAGTGAGCCATAGCAACCGCCATAGACGAAGTCAGGTTCAGCATGTCTATGGCTCCCCGACCCCAAACCTCTCCGTCAATAAGCTCGCCGCCAAAGGGATCGTGACGCCAATCATTAGGATTTGCGGGAACGACGTCGGTGTGGCCGAGAAGGGCCAGCTTGGGAGATGTAGGACGGCTGCCTTCAATGCGAGCGACAATAGAAGCCCGTCCACTCATGGGCTCGTACATCTCCAACTCCAAGCCAGGTACCTCTAGAACCGCTCGCAGAACCTCGGCGTTGCGCAGCTCCTGACCAGATCCAGCCGAGCCATCGTTCACGCATGCGTTCCTGATCATCTGCTGGAGCAGCTCGGTTGCCTCACCTGACAAGTCAGCCTCCACGGGAACAGATTAGCCAACCAGCCCACTTCTCGCCTGCTCTTAGCTACGTGCTCAGTCTCGCTTTGCAATGACCCTGATTGCAGGACTGCACGGTTGCTGCGCGTCCGCGGACGCGCCTTGGTTAAAGTTAGCCACCACCTCTAGGGCTCCCTAAGCAGCAATCAATTGGCAGCCTTAGCGAACGGGTGTGTACACCCCAAAGACCGCTCTTAGTACATCTGAGACCTCGCCTAGGGTGGCATGGCACCGCAGCGCTTCCTTCATGGGCACCAGGAGGTTCTGAGTGCCACGAGCAGCTGCTTCAAGATCTGCAAGGGCCCTGTCAACAGCCGGTTGATCACGGCTGGCTTTGAGCTTGGCCACGCGCTCAGCTTGGAGCTTTTGAAACTCCGGATCGATCGGAAATACATCGGCTGGCTCTGTCTGATCATCTACAAACTTGTTGACTCCAACTATTACCTTCTCCCCATCATCTATGGATTTGGCATAGGCATAGGCAGCACTTTCTATCTCGTCTTGGAGAAATCCAGCCTCTATGGCAGCCACAGAGCCGCCCATCGCATCAATCCTCTCCAAGTACTCCCACGCAGCTGCCTCCACCTCGTCGGTCAACCTCTCCACAAAGTATGATCCCGCGAGCGGATCCACCGTGTCTGTGATACCGGACTCGTAGCCCAGCACCTGCTGGGTGCGCAGGGCTATCTTGGCTGCCTTGGCCGTTGGAAGCCCAAGAGCCTCGTCATAGCCGTTGGTGTGCAGGCTCTGGGTCCCACCGAGGACCGCTGCCATGCCCTGGAGCGTCACACGCACTATGTTCACCTCCGGCTGCTGCGCGGTCAGAGTCGAACCCCCTGTCTGGGTGTGGAAGCGCAGTAGCTTGGAGCGCTCATCTTGTGCCCCAAAACGTTCGGTCATTATGCGCGCCCACATCCTACGTGCAGCACGGTACTTGGCTACCTCCTCGAAAAGGTTATTGTGGGCGTTCCAAAAGAAGCTAAGCCTGGGAGCGAAATCGTCTACACCAAGTCCTGCTTCTATTGCAGCTTCAACATAGGAGATCCCATTGGCAATTGTAAAAGCGATCTCCTGGACTGCGGTTGAACCAGCCTCACGTATATGGTAGCCAGATATAGATATCGTGTTCCACGATGGGAGGTTCTCGGCACAGTATGAAAAGGTGTCTGTGATAATCCGCATTGAGGGCCGTGGCGGATATATATAGGTGCCACGTGCAATGTACTCCTTTAGGATATCGTTCTGGATCGTACCACCGAGAAGCGATGGGTCGATCCCGTTCTCC
>JAMCQF010000042.1 GCA_023379605.1 Actinomycetota bacterium | reverse complement strand
GAGGCCGGCGTATGGCCAAACTGGTGAGCAGCGGCCATAAGAGGTAGGAAAGCGAAGCTGGGAACGAGGAAGGTCCCTGTTCGCTCTTTCCGGTGGAGCCTCCACCGCTGCCAGGCTTGATGTGGGTCTTACCCTGGCTCAGTTCCTCCAATAACGAAACCGGCGCCCCGTAGGGCGCCGGCCTCGGAGCGGGCCGAGCGGCGAAGCCCGATGTCCGCTCATACGGAACCAGGTGGCGGGAACCGGTTCCGTACTTAATACTCTAGACCTGTTGGCTTGCTTTGCGATCGCGCTCTTTTGCTCGAGGAGTAGAGGATCCAACAAGGAAAGAGGGGCAAAAGTCCCCGAGCACGCAGTCAACGCACCGCGGGGAACGCGCCTGGCAGATCTTGCGGCCATGTAGGATTAGCCGCAAGCTGAACACCCCTCGCTCTTCTGGCTCAATATAGCGATCCAGATCAGCTTCTATCTTGACTGGGTCGGTCTCCTCAGTCAGCCCCAGGCGATGGCTCAAGCGCGCCACATGAGTGTCCACGGGAAGGCCAGGCAAGCCAAATGCAACGCTGCGCACTACATTGGCAGTCTTGCGTCCTACCCCGGGAAGGCTTGTTAGGTCCTCCATGGAAGATGGCACCTCGCCGCCAAAACGCTCAGCGATGGCGTGAGACATGCCTTTCAGGCTCGCAGCCTTCGACCGGAAGAATCCGGTCGTTCTGATCAGCTCCTGCAGCTCAGCCTCGTTGGCTGCTGCCAGCTCCTCAGGGGTGCGATAGCGCTTGAACAGCACGGGTGTAACCATGTTTACCCTCTCGTCAGTGCATTGCGCAGAGAGGATGGTAGCCACGAGGAGCTGGAATGGACCGGAGTGATTGAGGGCACAGAGTGAGCTCGCAGTTCCGGGGTACTCAGTTGCCAGACGCGCGGCTGTCTCCCTGGCTCGACCTTTCGGGCTACGCGGCCGCACGGACCCACTCTCGCATGGCACCAACCGTACACAACCTTCGGGCAATCACCCAAAGACTTAGAGTTCTAGGAAGCAGGCTCTAACCTGTTGTGAAAGCCGAAAATGAGGCAGTGGCTAGCATGCTGGGCAGGTGAAGCTGCTGGCGGCTGAGTTGAGATGGCGGCTGGCTTCCCCAACCCTGACGTGGCTGAAGCGACATTACCCTGCTTAGAGTGCACCAGATTACGGTGAAACGCCACATGGCCGAGGAAGACCTTGACGGGCTATCCGCCCTATTCGACTCCGCTCGCGCAGCTGACGGCCATAGTCCTATCGGAGAGCACAAGTGGCTGGACCTCGTGCAAGGAGGTCGACACGGCTTTGCCGGATTCGTCGCTCGAGATCTTGAGACAGACAAGATCGTTGGATATGCCCAACTGAGCCTCGGTCCCACGCCCTTCTCAGACGCCGCCGACTTAACGGACGCCGCCGAGCTAACCGACGCCACAGAGCCCGGGCAACTCCGCAAATCAGATGCTTCTCAAGGAGCAGCCATGCTCCAGAAAAAGAACTGGGGGTTGGAGTGTGTAGTCCATCCCCAACACAGGGACCCATCTGGGGGCATAGCCATTGACTTGGTGCGTGCTGCCTTGTTGGAGGTGGCTACTTCTGGGGGAGGACACGTTCACTACTGGGTACCTAAGCCCAGCCCTGCAGATGAAGCCGTGGCAGCCGAGGCTGGCATGGCCAAAGGCAGGGATCTTCTCCAGATGCGTGTGGGCTTGCCGGTTGCCTTTGCCAATCCCAAGCTGGATCTGCGGCCATTTGTGCCAGGCGAAGACGAAGCTGAATGGCTCGAGGTTAACGCCAGGGCGTTTGCTGGCCACCCAGAGCAGGGCGGATGGAACATGGAGACCTTGCTGGACCGGGAAAAAGAGCCCTGGTTCGATCCAGAGGGGTTCCTCCTTTACCATGCAGACGGACGGCTTGCAGCCTCATGCTGGACAAAGGTGCATAAAGATGAGGATCCACCTCTCGGAGAGATATACGTGATATCTGTGGATCCGAGCTACCAGGGACGCGGGCTGGGCAAGGCGCTAACCCTGGCTGGGCTGGAACGCCTTTACCGAGCTGGTCTCAGCAGTGCCATGCTTTACGTAGATGCCGGCAACCTAGCGGCCACGGCTCTATATGCAAGCCTGGGATTCAAGGTTGACCACCTGGATCGGGCATATGTGGTCGATGTGGCCGCACAGGGCTGATCTGCCTGCCGCATTCACCGGCAAGGCTCCCTCGGGTCCTCCAGCTCCGCTGCCAGCGCTCGATTCAAGATAGGCCGCTTATACCCACAGCCCTGCCCACAGACCATGTTATGGCCGCAGCGGCTGACGCCCAAAGAAGCTGGCGCAACGCCGAGCGCCACCATGGACGACCCGTAAAGACAGACAGCGCGGCGCCCACTGCCATAGCTGACAATGCGCCCGCCACGACCGAGGCGACAAGCGCTGCGCCGCCAGAGGTTACCAGCCAGGGTACAAGAGGGATCACAGCTCCGAGAGCGAAAGTCGCAAACGAAGATACCGCTGCTTGGACCGGTGAGCCCAGATCCTCTGGGTCAATTCCGAGCTCTTCTCGGGCGTGAGTCTCCAGTGCCATGTCAGGATCGCGCATCATCGCCGAAGCAAGCTGTCTCGCCTCCTCCGGCGCCAGCCCGCGCCTCTCGTATAAGTGCTGGAGCTCTCGAAGCTCCTGGTCTGGACGGCTCGAAATCTCATGGCGTTCGAAGTTGAGCTCCTGTTGGAGCAACTCGGACTGGGCTTGCATTGATACGAACTCTCCTGCGGCCATCGAGCATGCCCCGGCGACCAGTCCTGCTAGCCCAACTAGGGCAACCAGGTTGCCGCTCGGGTGAGCACCGGCAACTCCCAAGATCAGCGATACGTTTGTGACGAGCCCGTCGCTCATGCCAAAAACAGCTGCCCTGGCAGCGCCACCTTGGACTTTACGGTGATGGTGCTCCCCATGACTGCGTCTGGCAGAGCTGGTGGCTGACAGCCTATGCCTGGATGAGCGAGCCCTGGTGGCCGCGCCCTTGACACGACGGCTGCCTGACTCCTTGGAGGTTGCTACCACAGCAGTGGAGCCTACCGCTGTAGATCCCCTCGAAGAGCCTGCTCTCGCCTAAGTGGATCCACTCGGGTGGGGTGCCGACCCAGGCCCCTTGGATCCTGCAAGAATAAAGGCATGTACCCACAACAGCGGCAGTGGTTCAATAAGAGCCTCCCCCAAACCCTTCAATCGGCAGTGATCCTGTTCTATATCAATGCCGCTTTTTCATTGCTGGACTTCTTCGTGGGTGGCGCATCTTTGATTGTGCTGCTCGGCTTGGTGCTCTCGGTTGGCGCTGCGCTCGGCATAGCAAACGAACGGAAATGGGGCTATGTGCTAGGCGTGGTCACAGCAGGGCTCCTTGTGGTCTTGTACCTGTACCTGATGCTTGCCTTCCATTCCTTTGGTGTCGTGCTGGACCTGCTCTTTGCAGGGGTGCTCCTCGCCCTGCTGCTCCACCCACAGAGTAGGAACCACGAGCGGATCTGGTTCCACTGAGCTAGCGCTCGTCACAGCAACGCCACTGGATCCCCTAAGAGTGGCGCAGGAACCACGAGCGGATCTGGCTCCACTGAGCTAACTGCGCTGCAGCACCGCTGTGGCTCAGCGCAATTGCCAGAACTGAGCGAGAAAGAGGTGGCTTTGAAGCCCGGACACCTCCTATGGTGTTGCCCATGACCACCACAGTCAAAGCCCCCGAAGACTTCCACGAGCTCGTAGGCCAGCACTTGGGTTGGAGCGACTGGGAGATGATCACCCAGGAGCGCGTGAACCTATTCGCGGATGCAACTGGCGACCACCAGTGGATACACGTGGAACCCGAACGTGCGGCAGCAGGCCCGTTCGGCGGCACTATAGCTCACGGATTTCTCACGCTATCGCTCGTGCCAGTGCTGCTCAGCCAGATCCTAAAGGTGGAGGGAGCCTCCTTCGGTGTCAACTACGGTTGCAACAAGGTTCGCTTTCCCGCTCCAGTTCCAGTTGGATCCAGGCTGCGAATGGGAGCTAGCGTGGCTCTTGCCGAAGACGTTCAAGGAGCCGTGCAAGTCAGCCTGGACGTGATCTTCGAGGTTGAGGGAAGCGATAAGCCCTCCTGTGCTGCTCAAGTGGTGTTTCGCTACTACAGATGACTGGCTCGTCCATCCAAGGTCTTTCATGCCGGCAGCGGTTATCACGGGATGGTCGTTCTAAAGAGGCAGCGAGCCAGTCGCACTTAGGGTGTTACCGCTTGCCTCGTAGCTTGCGATAGCCGCCTTGGCAATGGTCATTAGGTGGATCTCGTCTGCGCCGTCCGCAAACCTGCTCCACCGGGCTTGGGTTAGCATTCCGGCCAGGGGCGTGTCAGTCGAATATCCGAGGGCACCGTGAACCTGGACTGCACGATCTACAACCTTCCACAGCGTATTGGCCACGTGATGCTTGGCCATGGACACCTCGGTCTTGAAAGAAAGCCCGGCTTCGATGCGGTAAGCAGCGTGCAACACCATGAGTTTGGCCTGGTAGATCTCCATAGCCGACTGCGCTATCAGCCACTGGATCCCCTGCTTGTCAGCAAGCATCGATCCATGCGAGAACCTCTCCATCGATCTTCCCACCATCAGGTCCAGAGCCTGATCCGCCTGGCCTATCCAGCGCATGCAATGGGCCAGGCGCGCTGGTCCTAGGCGTGCCTGGCCCAGACGGTGCCCATCGCCGCGCCCACCAAGCAGGCTGTCTGGTGGCAATTTGAGCTCGTTTATTCGGATCTCGCAGTGGTTATGGCTGCCAGACATCGTCTCTACGTCACGGACCACCTCCCACCCCTCAGCTGGCAGGTCCACAAGGAATGCTGAATTGGCCGCTTGCGGTACCGCTGGTCGGTCTTCTGTGCGGGCGATAAGGATTGCAAAGCTGGCCCCACGCGCTCCAGATATGAACCACTTGTGCCCATTTATCTCCCAGTGGTCGTCGCACAGGGTCGCTCTTGTTTGGATGAGGGTGGGGTCTGAGCCAGCCACCTCCGGCTCAGTCATAGCAAAGCAAGATCGCGCCGTTCCTTCGCACAGTGGCCTTAGGTATCGCTCTTTTTGGCCTGGGGTGCCCCAGTGCAGCAGGGTGTGCATGTTCCCCTCGTCTGGTGCCTGGCAGTTGAGGACAAAGGGCCCGATGGCGCACTTGGCTGCTTCTGCAGAAACTGCTGCCATGGCTACCGGCCCAAGACCCATTCCACCCCACTCAGGTGGCATCTGAGGCAGCCAGAGCCCCTCGCTTCTGGCGCGAGCTCGCAGAGCCGAGATCGCCCTCGCAAAGCCGCCCCGGTCGGCCTTTTCCGCTCGCAAGCGGTCCTCTACAGGACGGACCTGCTCGTCGATAAAAGCTCTTACCTGCTCCCTGACATTTTCTACCTCTGGTGGGAAAGTGAAATCTACTGCCATTGGCAGAGTCTGCCATTTGTGCACACTACAGTGCTTCTATGAGGTCCCAAGCCAAAGAGAAGGCCCCGGGCTTGGCTCACTTTCCAGCGTTGGATTCCAGCGAAGCCACCTTAGAACCAGCCCTGCCAACTGGCGAAGCCAAGACCTCGGCAGTACGGGCGATGTTCGACACGATAGCTCAACGTTATGAGCTGCTTAACGGCTTGCTGACCTTTGGTCTTGACCGTTGGTGGCGTCTAGCCTGCGTGGACAGCCTTGGTTTGGGATCAGGCGCTTTGGTCCTAGACCTCGCCTGTGGGACAGGGAACGTGAGCCGCATCCTAAAGAGGCGCTTTATGGGGGCACTGGGCGTGGACCTCTCGAAAGGCATGCTAGAGCGCGCCAGGCTTGCTGATCCGTCCACGCCTGTGCTTGAGGCAGATGGCTCCCGCCTTCCCCTGAGGGAAGGTTCGGTGGATGGGCTCGTCTCAGCTTTTGCCCTGCGCAACTTCACAGATCTGCAGGCCATATTCCACGAGGCAGCTCGGGTACTCCGACCAGGAGGACGTGTTGCCTTTCTAGACGTCGCCCAACCAGCCAACCCATTACTTGGGTGGGCACATTCGATCTGGTTCAACAGAGCTGTTCCGCTGATCGGGGGTCTGCTCTCGGATCGCTCTGCCTATAGCTACCTGCCACGCTCAGTTGAATACCTACCAACTGGCAGCGAGATTGTAATGCTCATGGAGTCAACCGGCTTCGAGCACGTCTCCCACCGCCTTCTCACCGGTGGCATCACCCAGCTACTTTGTGCTACAAGGACATGAGCAGGGCTGTCCCAGACGCGACAGCCTCGCCCAGAGGGGCCAGGACAGGACCTGGCGGGCATGGCCATGATGGTCTTGGGATCGATCTCAGCCTGCTCAAATCGCTCACCTTGCCTCTGGCCAGCCCTCTGGCGCCGTCTGCATTTCTGTCCCTTGCAAGCAGCGGAGGCTGCTACTTCGAGAGCGCGGGGAAAATAATGGCGAGCCGTGGTATCGCCGCACGCATCGAGCTGCCCAACGGCATAGCAGAACCTGGCATATCTCAGAGCGTGGTCAGCTCTCTGGCCAGAATCTCCTCAAAGGACACCCTGGCCAGGGGGGCTTCGCTCCCAATTGCAATAGGGGTGGTGCCATTTGACAGGGATGAGCCAACAGAGCTTGTCGTCCCAGAGGTTCTAGCCGTCCGCGACTTAGACGGGTTGTGCTGGCTCACCATCGTGGGTAGGGATCCAGCAAGCCATAAAGATCCTGGCGCCCAGCTCTTGACCGGCTGGCAACCCCCCTCGATCCCCGAGCTCGTTGCGGAGGCGGTAACGACCAGCGCTGGCTACAAGGCTGGAGTCAGGTCCATCCTCTCTGGGATAAAGGCGGGTCGCTACCGCAAGGTCGTGCTCGCCTACGAGACGTGCGTGCGTAGCTTGACCGACTGTCCTATACCGCCATCGGGCGTTCTTGCACGCCTGAGGATGCTCCAACCCCAAGCAATACTCTTTAAGATCGACTCCATGGTGGGCGCTAGCCCTGAGTTGCTGGTATCACGATCTGGCTCCAAAGTGCTCTCCTCTCCAAGGGCTGGGACAACCCGTGGATCAAGCGGTCTAGATGACGCGCTGGCTGCCTCACCCAAGGAGACAGAGGAGCTCGATGTGGTCTTGGAGGCAGTAGTCCAAGCCCTGCTTCCCTACTGCCGTGAACTTTCTGTTCCGACATGCCCACAGATTGTCACCCTTCCTGGGATCACCCACCTTGGAGCAGATGTGAGAGGAGAGCTCTGCGAGAAAGCTGATGGCTCTCTTCCCTCCTCCTTGGAGCTCGTTGCCGCGCTGCATCCCACTCCCGCGGTGGGAGGCGATCCACTGAGCGAGTCACTTCGGGCGATCTCCTCCTTGGAGGGCAGGAGTCGCGGTAGGTATGCGGGTGCAGCTGGCTGGGTAGATGCTCGGGGCGACGGTGAGTGGGCCGTTGCCATCCGTTCGGCCGAGATCTTTGGATCATCGGCTCGGTTGCTGGCAGGCGCAGGGATCGTCGCTGGCTCCGATCCAGCCTCCGAGCTTGAAGAGGTGCGGCTGAAGCTATCGACGATGCTTCAGGCGCTCGGCTGTAGGCTTCCAGGGTCATTTGAGGAACCATCTGAGGTTGCATAGGCCATTCGATCGGCCACTTCCTCGACTGCGTTCACTACCGTCATAGGGGCATCTCTGGGAAGAAAATGGCCAACTTTGTCCACTTTTCGAAAGCTGGCAGCCGCAATTGACCGAGCAAGGCTCTCCTGGGCAGCGATGGGAACTACCTGATCCCACTCACCTGCCACTACCGCAACTGGGATATTCAAGGCGCCCAGGGCGCCAGCGAGCAGGGGCACTTCTGCAACCAGGCAACGCTGCTCCACAGCAAAGCTTCGCGCCACTGCGGCTACCTGTGAGAAGATGCCATCCAGCTCCTCTCCAGGCAGCGAGGTTGCAAGCCTTTCCCTCAAGGGTTCAGGCAGGAGCCCAGACATGCGCCTTAGCCCGCTCGCAGCCACCGACAAGCTTGGCAGCCCAGCGATTGCAATGGCCTCGCCTACCACGGGAAGAGCGAGCACTCTGTCAAGCGTGCTCAGGCTTTCGGTGGATCCCACTGATCCGGCAAGCACCAGGCCGGCGACCACATCGCTGTAATGCACAGCCATGGAAAGAGCTATCCCACCTCCAAAGCTATGTCCAACCACAAGCGCCGGGGAGGCATCGTGGCCTTTCAGCCAGTTGGCAAACAGCTCAGCATTCTCCTTAAGTCCGAGAGCATTCCCGCCGGTCCTTCCATAGCCGGGACGATCCGCCACGATCACCCGGAACTTCGCTGCGAGCATCTCTGGGACCTTGAAGAAGTCCTTGCCACGACCGGGCTGGCCATGCAGCAGCAGCACAGGGACGCAACTTGGCTCCCCCAGCTCCACTACATACATCGGCTAACCACTTTTCTCGGGCGGAACGTGCTCTGCCTGCCCCAGGTCAGCTCCAAACGGGTTCGTAGCGCCCGTTCCTATACCGACGGGCAGAGCCTTCCAGGGAACCGGGGGAGCCAAGAGCGCCTGTCTTGAGTCGCTGACAGACTGGGAACCATCGTCGATAGCTGGGAGCTCCACTGTGAAGATCACGCCCCTGTTCTCTCCACGCGTCACTGAGGTCCTCCCTCCCAGCGCCCTGGAGATACTGGCAACGATCGCGAGACCGAGGCCCGAACCTTCAGTGCGGCCTGCTCCGCGGGCCGCACTGCCGCGGAAGAACCTGTCGAAGGCCCGCTTCAGGTCCTCATCGGTCATCCCGGGCCCCTCATCTCTTACCTCCAAGCACGCAAAGGACCCCCGCTGGAACACGCTTACCTGGACGGCCGTCTTTGGAGGAGTGTGGTAGAGCGCATTGCGTAGGAGGTTGTCGGCCACTTGCTTCAGCCTTAGTCGGTCGCCCATTACCGGCGCAGGGCTAAAGACCTCCAAGGCTATGGGTCTCTCCGGTTGAACGGCACGGGCATCTTCGACCGCTAGGGTTGCCACTTCGGCCAGGTCGACTTGCTGCATCTCGAGCGGGCGACGCTGATCGAGGCGAGCCAGGAGAACTAGATCGTCCACGAGCAAGCCCATGCGGGCTGCCTCCTGCTCTATCCGTATCATCGCGCGTTCCAGCTCAGCATCCTTCGAGATGGCTCCCCTCCTGAAAAGCTCGGCATAGCCACGGATGGAGGTAATTGGTGTGCGCAGCTCATGGGATGCATCAGCCACAAACCGTCTCAAGCGTTCCTCAGAGGCCTGTCGCTCGTCCAGTAGAGCTTCTACTTGGCTAAGCATTGTGTTAAGAGCGGTCCCGAGCCTCCCAACCTCGGATTCTGGCTCTGCGACCTTAACGCGCTGGCTCAGGTCTCCCCCGGCGATCTTGCGTGCTGTTTCCGCCATACCGCTGAGCGGCCGCAGGCCCAGCCTCACTATTGCCAATGCAGTAAGGGCGAGCACCGCAAGCACAACGGCAGTCACCCCCTCTTCGATGCCCAGCAACGACCCCAGGGTCGCATCCACTGGTGCCAGAGGAGAGGCCAACACCAAGATGCCACCAGGGACCGGAAAACTTTCAACGCGATATCCCGGCCCTTTGCCTCTGACAGCAGGCACGTCGAAGGAGCCAGCTCGGGGGTGGTAGACACCCCTGGAAGAACCTGCGGTAGGACCTGTCGGTGCAGGGGTCACACGCAAGTAGCGAGGAAGGGCTGGGGGAGGGTCTATGCCAAGGCCTGTCCCGGAGGGACGGGAGTAGAGCACCTTTCCAGAACGGCTTAGGACCTCAAGGTAGAGATCGGTGCTAATGCGCTCTGAAAGAGCAGGATATCTAGGCTTAATCCCTTTTTCGCCTGTAAAGACAAAGTAGCGCTCCGCCTGTACTGAGGCCACCTGGAGCTGCTCGTCAACCCTCCCATCCAGAAAGGAGCGCAAAGCTGACCAGGTGACCACGTCAGCAGCCACAAGGCCAACAGCTACCACGGCAAGAAGGCTCGCCACTATCCGCCACTGCAGTGACATCCGGTGGGTAGGCCTGGCCTGCGTAGGCGACTCTTGGGCATTTGGTCCTAAAGGAGCCGGGTCAACTGAGGCCATGGCGCTCTTAGGAGCTCCGAAGCCGCAACGTATAGCCCACCCCACGTACGGTCTGGATTAGAGTCGGCTCCACAACGTCTATTTTCTTGCGCAGATAGCTGACGTATGTCTCCACAATGTTCTTGTCGCCATCGAATCCATAGCCCCACACTGCATCGAGTATCTGGTCCTTGGAGAGCACCCGCCTGGCATTGGACATAAGAAAATGCAGGAGTGAGAACTCAGTCGCTGTCAGCTCTACGGGCCTGCCAGCCCTGAAGACCTCATGACTGGCTTCATCCAGCACTAGATCGGCGAAGCGGAGCTGTGCGGTCGTGGCCTCTCCTTGAGTTCGCCTCAGAACTGCCCGAATCCTGGCAAGTAGCTCGTCGAGGCTGAAAGGCTTTGTTATGTAGTCGTCGCCTCCGACCCCAAGGCCCGCGACCTTGTCCTCAATAGCGTCCAGGGCGGTGAGGAAGAGCACGGGCATGCGTATGCCCTCGTCCCGGAGCCGGCTGCACACGTCGATCCCAGAGATATCTGGGAGCATGACGTCCAAGATGGCTAGGTCATGTCCACCTGCACGGGCGGCGAGAAGGGCTTCAGCTCCATTCTTGGCGACTTGGGTGGCAAAGCCCTCGAACTGGAGTGCCGCCACAAGCAGATCAGTTATGTTCGGCTCATCATCTGCAATAAGTATCCGTGAAACCGCATCCACGCCACCATTCTCCCAGAGTCGGAGGCCTTCCAGCACAAGGGCCGCAAACCGCTACGTAGAGCGAGCAGCCAGCTGCCTTCCAACTCGCTCTATGCCCCACCAGCTCACCAGGGCTAGAGCCTCCAAGATGGTGTAAAGAGACATCTTGGATTCTCCTTCTACACGGTCTACGAACCGTATGGGAACCTCGGTCACGCGCGCGCCAGCCATCACTGCCCGGTTGACCATCTCTATCTGGAAGCCGTAGCTATCGGCTCTCACAGTGCCCAGGTCTATACGACGGAGGACAGAGGCCCGGTAAGCCCGAAATCCCGAGGTCAGGTCTGTTATAGGAAGGCCCAACACGAACGCGGCATAGACATTTCCGGCGCGCGATAAAAGCCGCCTATGCCAGGACCAGTCCGGGATGTGGCCACCTGGAATGTACCTTGAGCCCACCACCACCTCATAGGTGCTTGCAAGGGGTGCAAGAAGGCTCGGTATGGCATCAGGATCATGGGACAGGTCCGCATCCATCTCGACGAACGCCTCGTAGCCACGCTCCAGACCCCAGGAGAACCCGGCCCGGTACGCAGTCCCAAGCCCCGCTTTTCCTGGACGGCTCAACACCTCTACCTGGCCCAATTCCTCTCCCACCTTTTCCGCCAGCTGCGATGTACCGTCAGGGCTTGAGTCATCGACCACCAGGATCGTGGCATCTGGAACAGCAGCTCGGAGCCGCCGGAGGACTGTGTCTATGTTTGCCGCTTCCTGGTAGGTGGGAAGGACAACAAGTGAGCGCATCAGGGCAGCTTATGCCCTGGCAATCGTAGGTGCCTCCTCCTTGCCGGCCTCAGATGGCCCAGTAGGTCGTTCCCTATCAACTGAGCTGCATGCTCCTGCGGAATCGCTCCTCGGCTGAGCCGTGCCGTCGCTGGGGCTCTCAGCGTCGTCGGGGTCTCTGCTGTCCACCGAGCCTGTGTCCACCGAGCCTGTGTCCACCGAGCCTGTGTCCACCGAGCCGCCAGTATCACCGGATTTGCTGCCAAGCGGGCCAGTGTCACCGGATTCGGACTTACGACCAAGCCCTACAACGGCTGGGTCTTCTGGAGCAGCTCTGTGATCCCCGAGTGTTGGCACTGGCTCGCTAGGTTGGCTGCGCAGCTCCCTTACCACCACTTGGATGGCACCGGCAGCCGGTATAGCCACCAAAGCCCCTATGAGGCCACCAAAGTACGAGCCGACCAAACCACCCAGATCCGCCCCAACCAGGACCGAGACCAGGACCCAAAGAGGACTGATTCTAACGGTCCGGCTCATGACCACAGGTGCTAGGAGGTGGTTCTCCACCTCCTGATAGACCACGAAGACCACGATGGAGACGACACCGGCGAGCACTGAGTGCAGGAAAGCCACTCCAACCGTAGGCACACCAGCAAGCAGCCCCCCGATCAGCGGGAGCAGATCCACAAGAGCTACCCACAAAGCCAGTAGCGCTGCAAAAGGCACACCCAAGAGGCTAAGCGTCACAAACACCACTATCCCGGCCACAAGGGACGTGAGCAGGTTGCCGACCATGTAACCGGTGACCTTCCTTGCTGCTTCCGCCGCAACGGCAGACACCCGTTCCCCCTGGGAGCTGGGAAGGAGCGACAGAAAGCCCTTCCGTAGGTTTGCCCCTTCAAGCAGCAGGAAAACCGAGAGAACTGCAATGGTCGCTACCGACACCAGCCCGGAGACGACCCTGGCTCCCGCATCCAGCACGGGCGCTGAAAGGCTCGTAATAGCATGCTCCAGCTTAGGGGCATTGTCACGAACCCACTGGTTTATGTGATAGCGGTGGACAAAACCGCCTATCCTGCCTTTTCCATGCTCGGCTTGGCTCACCAGACTGGGAAGCTCCCGGGCAAAGCGCGCAGCCGAGTCAGCCACAGGAGTCGCCAGCACCCCAATCACCGCTGAGGTCACGACGATCCCACCCACGATGACAACGGCAACTGCAAGACCTCTTGAGAAGCCGTGATGGCTCAAGAAGGCCACTGGTGGGTTCAGCACCAGGGCTACAAACGATGCCACTATCACCAAAAGGATCAGCTCTCGCATCCTCCAGGCAAGAAAAGCGACAAGAACGGTTGTCACTACCACGATGTCGATGAAAAGCACCGTTCTAACCGGCACCCCGCGCGCAGCGCGCTGGAACCTCCCTATTGCGTGGCCGGAAGCGCCCCGGTGGTCTTGGTCGGCGGTAAACGGGACGTTGCCAGGGCGGTCTTGGTCTTCCACGGTCACAGTCTCCCACTAAGCGGGAGGGCCCGAGGACAAGCTCGGCGATTGCGAGGTGGTTGGTGGAGCCATTAAGCTTGAGAAGTTGAGCTTGAAAAACTCCAGCCCATCGCTTGAAGCGATAAAGCAAGCCGCACGGGATCGCATAGCCGATGGCGCCGAGGGGCTCTTTGAGCTGAGCCACCAAATCCATGCCCATCCCGAGCTGGCCTTTGAGGAGGTGCGGGCCTCCCACTGGCTGGCAGAGGCGCTCGGCGAGTGCGCAATGGAAGTTCGCATGGGAATCTGTGAGCTACCCACTGCGTTCGAGGCCACCACTGGCTCCGGCCCATTGGTCGTGGCAATCTGTGCCGAATACGACGCTCTTCCGTCGATCGGACACGCCTGTGGACACAACATCATCGCTTCGTCAGCCGTCGGTGCCGCTCTGGCTCTGGCACCACTAGCCGATGATCTGGGGATCACGCTGAAGATACTAGGAACGCCAGCCGAAGAAGGAGGGGGCGGCAAGATCTTGATGCTCCAGCGTGGGGGATTTGCTGGAGTGCACGCCGCCATGATGGTACATCCCGGTCCTTACGAATCGATCCAGCTGGAGTGCTTGGCTGTTTCACACCTAAAGGTCTCATATCACGGACGCAGCTCGCATGCAGCGGGTGCTCCGGAGCTTGGCATCAACGCAGCCGATGCCATGACCATCGCGCAAGTGTCTATAGGCCTTTTGCGCCAGCACCTTCCCCCGGGCCATCGCGTCCACGGCATAGTAACCAACGGTGGACAGGCAGCCAATATCGTGCCGGAAGAAGTAGAAGGAGAGTTCTTCGTGCGCGCTGTAAGCCTAGAGGACCTTGTGCCCATCGAAGGGCGGGTGCGCAAGTGCTTCGAGGCGGGCGCAGTAGCTACCGGCTCGTCGCTCCAGATCGAGGAGCTAAGCCCTCCGTACTCGGAGTTCAAGGCAGACCCAGGCATGGCCTGCGCCTATATGAGAAACGCCGTCAAACTAGGAAGGGAGTTTCCCCCCTCAAACCCCGCTCTTTTGATGTCAACTGACATGGCCAATGTCTCCCTGGCGATCCCGGCCATCCACCCCATGCTGGCCATCGGATCCCTACCGGCTGTGAACCACCAACCCGAGTTTGCAAGAGCAGCCATCTCACCCACAGGGGATCAGGCCATAGTCGATGGGGCAGCAGCCATGGCCTGGACCGTCATAGACCTGGCGACAACCGGTGAACGCCAGCGGCTGGTGCTGAACGCCTGACCAGCTTTGCCATCTCTTGGAGCCTGGCCTGCACACTGACCCCCTTGGTGCGGCTCACCCTTTTCCATCCGCCATCTGGCCCCAGAGCCCATGTATTGGTGTCGTCCTCCAAGCAGAGCTCGAGCACTTCCCCCAGCCTCACTTGAAGCTCGGGATCCTCAATTGGCACCAGTGTCTCCACCCGACGATCAAGGTTGCGCTCCATGAGATCGGCCGATCCGATCAAGAGCCTCAGGGGACGACCGTCCACTCCACCGAAGCGGTAGATCCGAGAGTGCTCCAGGAAGCGACCCACTATTGAGCGGACCTTTATCATCTCGGACAAACCCGCCACTCCAGGTCTGAGACAGCATATCCCTCTGACGATCAGATCTATTGGCACTCCTCTGTCGGATGCGTAATAGAGCGCATCTATGATCTGGGGGTCGGTCAGGCCGTTAACTTTGATCACTATCCTGCCAGTGGAGCCCTCATCAGCTTGGGCGGCGATGAGCTTCAAGATCTCATCTCGTAGGCCCACGGGCGATACCACGAGCTTCCTGTAGTGTCGTTGGCGACTATAGCCCGTCAGGTAGTTGAACAGCTCGCCCATGTCGGCCCCTATCTCCGGATCGGCGGTAAGAAGGCCAAGGTCTTCATATATCCGAGCGGTTCCAGAGTTGTAGTTTCCCGTACCCACGTGGCAGTAGCGCCTGATGCCGGTCGGCTCACGGCGCACCACAAGGGCCGATTTGTTATGGGTCTTAAGGCCCACCAGACCGTAGACCACATGGACTCCCGCCTCCTCGAGCGCACGAGCCCAGGCTATGTTGGCCTGCTCGTCGAAGCGGGCTTTAAGCTCTACCACCGCCGCCACCTGCTTGCCTGCCTCTGCCGCTTGTATGAGCGAGGCAACTATCCGGCTGTCTCCCGAGGTGCGGTAGAGCGTCTGCTTGATTGCGAGCACATCCGGATCGTTGGCAGCCCTGTCTATGAATGCCTCCACAGACGCCGTAAATGAATCATAGGGATGATGAACCAGCACGTCCCGTTCCCTTAAGGTGGCAAAGATGTCCACAGGCTCCTCATCTCTGGGAACCAGAGCCGCCGGCGTCATCGGGACCCAGGTGGGCTCGTGCAGGTCAGGCCTGTCCAGTCCGTGCACAGCCCAGAGTCCACCCAGATCCACCGGTGCACGTGTCTCGCAAACATCATCGGGGGCAAGATCGAGCTCACGTGCCAGGAGATCACGGATCTCCTGGGTAGCAGCGGCATCTATCTCGAGCCGGACAGCTCTGCCGAACCTCCTGCGGCGCAACTCTTCTTCTATGGCTTCCAACAGATCGTCTGCGCCGTCCTCCTCAAGTGCGAGATCGGCGTTACGGGTGACCCGGAAGGCGTAGTGGGCGCCCACCTCCATCTCCGGAAAAAGCACATCCAGCCTGGCGGCTATTACCTGCTCCAACGGAACGAACCTTTCAGCATCGGGAAGGACGAGAAATCTGGGCAGGAGGGGAGGCACCTTCACCCTTGCGAATCGTTGCTGACCTGTTATCGGGTCCCCTACCATGACAGCTAGGTTCAAAGAAAGGTTCGATATGTAGGGAAATGGATGCCCTGGGTCCACCGCCAGCGGGGTAAGCACTGGAAAGACCTGGTCATCGAAGACTCCAACCAAGTACTGCCTGTCTTGAGCGTCAAGGCTTGACCAATCTGACAGCCGCACCCCAGAGCTCGCCAGCTCTGGGACCAGACCCTCTAAGAAGATGGCATCTTGACGACGGACCAAACTGGCCACGCGCTTGCGGATCTCGGTGAGCTGCTCCATGGCGCTCAGGCCATCAGGAGAGCGCACTCTAGCCCCCGCGGCTACCTGATCTTTTAGCCCTGCGACCCTGACCTGGAAGAACTCGTCGAGGCCTTGGCTGAATATGGCAAGGAACTTTACTCTCTCGAGAAGCGGCAACGAGCCATCCTCGGCCAGGTCCAAAAGGCGAGCACCAAAGTCAAGCCATGAGAGCTCCCGGTTGACGTACCTACCAGGCTGCTCCTGGCTGAGGCCAGATCCCAATGGCGCGGTCGCCTGGACCACCATGCTTGGTGGGGGAGGTTCCAACGGGGGCTCTAGTGGCGGAACTGGAACAGGGAGAACGGGAAGGGGATTCACTGCCACATTATGAGGTTACCCCAACATACCCCGGTCCCGACCTTGCCAAGCCCGACGGCGGTATCGAAGCAGGCAATAGCTCCCGCACAACAGCCAGAAAGCTCGACCGTTCCTAGCCCGCCCAACGAAGATCCCGTTGGAGTGCGCCTGCACCCAGGGGCTGTGTTGGGGCTAACCTGCTGGCAGTGGCCGTGAGACTGAAAACCGCCAATCTGGGTGGCAATCGCAAGACCCAATCACGAGCACAGTGGTACTCATACCGGCGCCGGACCGAGCTTGGACTACTGATCCTGGTCTCGATCATAACGGTGGGTGCCTATGTCATAGCGTCTTTGGGACAAACTGCCAAGATCCCATCTGACATAGGCCCCTTCCTGGGGGTCATCCTTCTTCTGTCACTAGTGGCCCACATAGCAAACCGACGCCTGGTGCCTCAGGCGAGCCCAGTGATCCTTCCGCTGGCTGCACTGCTGAACGGCATCGGATATGTGGTCATCGCTCTTCTCGACTACCGCGAGGCCAGCCTGCAGGCGGCATGGACAGCCGTTGGCGTGGCTGCTTACGTCATCACACTGCTTGTAGTGCGCAAGACGATAGACTTGGACAGGTTCCGCTACCTCATGGCGTTCGCAGGCATATTCCTGCTCTTCCTGCCCCTCGTCCCACATCTCGGCGAGAACATAAATGGAGCGCGCCTTTGGATTCGGCTCGGGCCCGCTACCTTCCAGCCAGTGGAGATCGCAAAGCTAGCCCTTTGCGTGTTCTTTGCGTCCTATCTAGTAGAGAAGCGGGAGCTGCTCAGCATGTCCACCCTGCGTGTAGGCGACAGGCTTGTCCCAGATCCCAGGCCCCTAGGACCCGTCCTTCTCGCCTGGGGAATCTCAATGCTGGCAATAGCCGCAGAACGCGACATCGGCTTTGCCGTGCTCATATTCATCCTCTTTGTGTCAATGATATGGGTGGCCACTGGGCGGTTCGCCTACATCCTGCTTGCAGCCGTGCTCTTTGCCCTGGGCGCCGTGATAGCTGGTCACCTGTTCGCTCAGGTGCACGTCCGCATTGGTGACTGGCTGGACCCCTGGGGGCACCCAGTCACCGGCTACCAGCTTCGCCAGGCTCAGTATGCCATGGGCTGGGGTGGTCTCACCGGCGACGGCTTGGGCCTAGGGCATCCGAACCTGATACCTGTGGTAACCAGCGATTTCATCTTCGCTGCAATAGGCGAGGAGCTGGGTCTGCTCGGTACCACGGCCATTGTCTTTGCGTTTGTGCTCCTTGTGGGAGCGGGACTGCGGACTGCAGTAACTGCCAGGACCGACTTCTCTAAGCTTGTTGCAACGGGATTTACGACCGTGATCGGCTTGCAGGCCTTTCTCATAATGGCGGGGGTGACGAGGGTGCTGCCAGTGACCGGGATAACGCTGCCTTTCGTCGCTTACGGTGGATCCTCATTACTGGCCAACTACATACTCATAGCCCTGCTCATGCGCATCTCTAACGAGGCGGACGACCCCAGGCTGAAACCCCCAAGTGAAGATGAGCCAGCGGTGCAATCCCCCTATGGAGCTCCGCGCTGAGCAGCCACGGAGGCGCTGGATGCGAAAGCCGTGGGTTCTCCCACAGCTACCCCGGCACAATCCAGAACGTCCTCTGCCACCACTATCGGAACTGGGAGACGCTGGCGCAGCGCTAGCGCAAGCGCGTCGGAGGGCCGGCACTCTATGGTTTGACTGCCTGGCTGGCTCCCCCTGAAGGTGACCTCTGCAAAGAAAGTCCTGCCCTCCACGGCAACTATACTCACCAGCTCCAGGCTGATCTCAAACCGCTCGAGCACGGTCGCGAAAAGGTCGTGGGTAAGTGGTCTCGGGGTTGTCATGGATCTCCATGCGTAAGCGATGGCAGCACCTTCAGGCAGGCCAAGCGCGAAGCGCAGCTCCCTGTATGGAGGATCCAGCTCCCTCAGCACCACAACTGGATAGGTGGCAGGCAGGTCTACCGAGATGTCTACAAGCTCAACTGGGCGCATTGGGCGCCCTTGAGCTGGCATGCGGGCGCTTGCGACAGCTTGCTCCTGGCTGGCAAGGGGTGGCTCCTCACTCACCGGAAACGCCGGATCTGAACGTTCAAGGTGAGACCGATTGCTGCCATCATCGCAACCACCGCAGACCCGCCATAGCTCACAAGCGGGAGAGGGATGCCTGCGATCGGCATGATGGCCATCGTCATGCCGACATTCTCGAAAACCGAGAACGCCACGAGAGCTAGCGCACCTATGCACAGCATCCGCCCAAACCGGTCCCTTGCGCCCTGGGCAGCTCGCAGGATCCGCCAGGTGATTATTCCGTAAAGCCCGATAAGAGCGCCTGCCCCGATAAATCCGAGCTGCTCGCCCACTGCGGTGAAGATGAAGTCCGTGTACTGCTCGGGGATATAGGCGAGGTTGGTCTCAGGGCCTTTGAACAGCCCGGTTCCGGCAAACCCTCCCGATCCAATGGTGGACTTGGACTGGATGAGGTTGTAGTTATAGGTCCTAGCTCCCTGATTTTGGTGGAGGAACCCAGTGAGCCGCTGCAGCTGGTACTGGTGCAAAAGGCCGAAATGCAAGACGAGCACAACTGCGCTCAATCCTCCGAGGATTAATATGAGCAGATCTCGGGCTCTTGTCTCAGCCACCATGAGCATTGCCAAAAGCACGACGCCCATGACTATTCCGCTGCCAAGGTCGGGCTGCTTTACCACAAGAAGGATCGGAACTGCCGCAAGTAGCACCAGCTTGAAAAGCCTGCGGGTGGGAATAACGCCAGTCTCTTGGTTGGTATAGGCGGCGATGACGATAATCAGGATCAGCGCACCAAAAGCAGAGGGCTGGACCTGGACTGGCCCGAACTGGAACCATCTCTCAGCACCCAGCTGGTGCTTGCCAATCACGAACACCGCCAGCAGAGCCAGGATCAAAAGTCCGTAAAAGATCCAAGCCCAGCTCTCGTAGTGGTGGTAGTCGATCCTTACCACCACTGCCATCACAGCCAGTCCAATCACCATCCAGATGGCCTGGCGTTCAAGGTAGTAATAAGGGCTGATTCCAGCGGCTATAAGCTGGTCGCGTGTGGCTGAGTAGACAGCAACCACCCCGATCAGCGCTACCAGGACCGTCGAGACCAAAAGTACGTAATCGAGGTGGCGGAGTATGGAAAGGATATGGTGCTCCCGCCGAGAACGGTAGTCAAGAGTTTGCTGAGCCACTGCATGGAAGGATACCGGTCCCAGCCCCAAAGAAGCGATCAATGTGGCCTAAACGACAGAGGGCTGGGTTTTGCAGGTCCCAAAGCGCTCCTTGGCCAATGAGCGGAGGCCCTAAGGCTGGCAAGCCTCCCTGGCTGCATCCATCATCACCTGCACAGGGGCCTCCAGGCCCGTCCACAAGGTAAATGCCCGTGCGGCCTGATGCACGAGCATGCCCAGCCCACCCATTACCCTCGCACCCCTTTTGGCCGCTTGCTCAAGCAGAGCCGTCGAGCTTGGACGGTAGATCAGATCTACAACCAGCTGGCCTGGACCGAGAAAAGCCGGATCCAGTGGGCACCTCCCAGCTGCAGGTGAGCCCTGCATGCCAACTGGGGTGGCGTTCACAACCAGCTCCACATCTCTGGCCTCCTCTGGGCTAGCCACGCGACCCCGCTCCCCAGCAAAGACAGCGGCTTGGGCTGCATTGGGGTTGGACCGGTTCACAACCAAGACCTCTTCTACCCCTGACTGAGCCAGGGCGAGGATCACAGCTCTTGCCGCTCCCCCTGCACCTAGGACCATGCACCGCCGCCCGGCTGGCTCGAAGTCCCCCTCGAGCTTGAGCGAGTCGATAAAACCTGCTCCGTCTGTGCTGTAACCAACCAGCTCGGCACCTTTGGATACGATGGTGTTCACAGCACCGAGCCTCGCAGCCAACGGAGTCAGGCGGTCAACCACCTCAGCCGCAACGCTTTTGTGGGGCATGGTCACAGACAGCCCGGCAATGCCAAGAGCCCGTGCTCCCTCAATTGCGCGAGGGGCTCCTCCATTCAAAACTGGGAAGGCTACGTAGACCCAGTCTATCCCGCAGGCTGAAAAGGCAGCATTGTGGATGACCGGTGAAAGAGAGTGTCTCACTGGATCACCCACAACACCCGCCACTGCGGTTGCCGCGGTGGGCCAGTGTCTTAAAGGGACGGAGGCTGGCCCTCCACTCACCCGAGCAAGCCCCGCTTTGCTGCCAGCTTTTCGTTGGCGAGCTGCTCCTTGAACGTTGCTGAGAACGCTTCACGCCCGTCTGGGCTTACAACCACAAAGTAGAGCCAGTTCCCAGGGCTTGGATGCAGGGCCGCCCGAAGATCGGCTGTGTTCACCATAGAGATTGGAGTGGGTGGAAGCCCATGGACCATATAAGTGTTGAAAGGGGAGCTCACCTTTAGATCTGCGCTGGTGAGAGGCGCCACTCCTCCGAGGGCATAGACCACCGTGGAATCGAACTGGAGCTTCATGCCGATCTTCAAGCGGTTGTAGACAACGCGCGCCACCTTGCCTCCATCACCAGGGAAGCCAGCTTCACGCTGGACCAGGGATGCAATGATCACAGCCTGGTAAGGACTCACCCCATCGAGATGCTGAGCCTGGTCCAGGCCGCTCCGGCTTGCCAGGGAATCGAAGCGGTCCACCATGGCTTTCAGCAATGTCGCATCGCTCTCATCTGCACTCACAAAGTAGGTTCCTGGTCCAAGGAGGCCCTCCAAGCTTGCCTGCCCCGGCGGGCTCAGCGGGGACCGAACCGCTCCTGTTCGCGCCATCTTCAAGAAGGTCTTGGAGCTGTGCCCTGGGATCTGCCCCACCTGGGCCGCTAGCTGGGTGAGGCGCTCGCCGGCTTGAACCTCCAGGGGAAACATAGTGGGGCCGTGTGCAAGAACCTTGCGAACAGATGCGAATGAGTCTGAGCGCCTGAACTGGTAGATTCCGCTTCGTACTTCCGGCACGCCTGTTATGGCCAGGTAGATTCTAAAGGCCAGAGAGCTCCTCAACACATGGCGGGAGTGCAGCTCGCTTGCTACCTGCGCAACAGATAGCCCGAAGGGAACGTCCACGACGACCCTGCGTCCCGGGCCGGAGGCGGGGGTGGCCTGCTGCTGGTACCAGCTCGCGCCAAGCCCAGCCACGATAAGAGCCACCGATGCGACCAGCAATACCAGCTGGGCGCCCGCAGGCCTTGAACGACCCTGTGAGCCGTCCGCACACTCGTCGATCCCCGTGGCAGCTTCCAGGTCCTGCTCACTCACCGTGTGCAACCACCGTCCAGCCAAGCCTGGAGCAGTATCGCCGCGGCCATGC
Source organism: Actinomycetota bacterium (assembly GCA_023379605.1). Taxonomy (GTDB): domain Bacteria; phylum Actinomycetota; class Acidimicrobiia; order Acidimicrobiales; family JAMCQF01; genus JAMCQF01. The sequence continues at coordinate 924 of JAMCQF010000042.1, read as the reverse complement.
TGTCAAGGCGAGCCTTGTGGGAAGCGCCTGAGATACCGCGCTCTCTTAGAGCCCTCGAGGCTTGCACTGTGCTCAGCCGCTCGTCAATGAGATGGACCGGAAGGCCGAGCTCTTCTTCCAATGAACTCACCACTGCCTTTATTCCCTTAGCGGCCGGCCCTTCGGAGCCATCCATGGAAAGAGGCAACCCTACGACCACTGCACCTGCCCCGATATCATCTACGACTTCGCGAACACCAGCTGCAAGTGCCTTTATGTCATCTAAGCCACCGCTCAGCTCCAAGACCGCGTACGGCAGGGCCATCGCGCCCTTGTTGTCACTCACTGCAACCCCTACGCGCCTAGCGCCAATGTCCAGACCCACTACGCGAGCCATTAGGCAACCGTGCGGCTAACCAAGCGACCGGTGGGCACCGATCCTTCAGGCTCCATCCAACTTGGCGCGAGCCAACTCCAACGCCTCGTCCACCTTGGATGCATCCCTTCCCCCAGCAGCTGCAAGCTCTGATGTACCCCCTCCACCGCCGCCTACAACCCGCGCCACCTCCGCGAGCAGCTCACCAGCTCCTACCTTGGCGCCTGAGGCCATGGCCGACACCAACGCAACCTTGCCGTCACTGCAAACCCCTGCTAGGACCACCCCCTTCACCCCAGGGTGCTCTCTTACAGCAAGGGCCAGCCTACGCAGCTCTTCAGGGGTTGCGCCATCGCGCCGAGCCACTACATAGCCCTTAGCCGATGCAGCCTGCATAGAGAGGGCTTGGGCTTCCTCTAAGGCCTGGCGCTGCCGCAGCTTCTGGAGCTCTTCTTCAAAGCGGCGCTGGCGCTCCATGAGCCTTTGCACCGAAGCGGCCAGCTCATCGGGATCTGCCTTCATCATCTGAGAGAGGCTACGGAGCATTTCCTCGAGATCGGAAGAGCACA
>JAMCQF010000041.1 GCA_023379605.1 Actinomycetota bacterium | reverse complement strand
GGCGTCGTCACTTAGGGGACCGACATGAAGAACTCCCAGCGCCTGGTCGTTCTCAGAGCATGCCCAGGGTGGAGGTCTTTCCCCTAGTGCACAGACTTGAACCTCCGACTGCTCTATGAGCGCCACCCGGCTTGGATCGAACTCCGTGATCGGCCACATGCCAACCTATACTGGCACTTCGGCCTCATCTCCACCCGCAGAGATGAGATCTAGCCTCCCTACCTCCTCCAGATCAGCTGGCCTACCTCAAGTGAAGGCGATGATAGCGTGACTTACATGAGCGATGTTGTCGCAGAAGCTCCTTATGGGCGAGCCATCGGATCTCAGCCGTCCAGACCAGCAGACCAGCTCCGCTTTCCGGTCCTTAGCCCGCTCGCAAATCACCATTCTTCAGTTGTTCGCTGAGCAGAGCACCAGATCCAGGCCAGGGCACTTCGCTCCAAAGTCCGCCGGGGCAGGCATAGCTCTCATAGCATTCCTGGCTGTGGCCGAGGTGATCCCAGTGGCGTCCACGCTCGGTGCTTGCCCACGGTTCTTCACCGCCCACCTGGTCCTTAGAGCTCTCCCAGGGGCAATCCAGCAAGCCTCCTCACTGTGGTTGGCACCTGCCGCTATGCTGCTGCTGGCCATCGCGTTGGCACCAGCCTTGAAGCGTGGTTTGCGCTTAGTACCTGCCGCGATGCTTGTGGCAGGTCTAAGCTTCTTCCCGATTGCAGCCTATATCCACAACGCTCAAAGCGTCGGTCCCTTATGGCTGCTCCTCGGTCTGGTCTGGCTGGGAGCTAACCTATGGTTTCGTGATGTAGACTACTTCTATGCAACGGTGCTTTCTGCACTGATCTGGGATCTGGGCGCAGGCGTCCAAGGCCTGCTCTACACCATAGGCGGGCTTCCTGAACCTTACGGCAACGGCGTGAGCCCAATCTTTGTAACTGCAGCCGACTGTGCTGGAATCGTGGTGGTCATCTTCTGTTGGGCAAGGCGTCTGGACCCAGAACGCCCGCTCATGGCCCTACCCGGTCCGCTCAAAAGGACACGCTGAGCAACCACCATTCTGACAGAGAGGGCATCGACCTCTGCGAAAATGAGAATCGCGCAGCTGCTGGCCAGGGATGTAACCGCCAGTGAGTTGGTAGAGTCGAATTATCAATGACTTCTAAGCCTGATGCTCCAGATCGAAGGCGGTCCCGCCTTCTTCGCGCTCAGTTGAGATGACCCGCCTTAAAGGCATGCCGCCAGAGGACTCGCTCACTAAAAGGCTGGAATCCGCAACCGCCAGTTCCAATGGCATCACATTTGCGAGCGGGGACTCCACAGAGCGCATATCCTGGGCCCAGCTCTACGAAGAGTCGCTTGCGCTGGCGTGCGAGCTTCAAGCCCGTGGCATTGGCCCAGGAGCTCGGGTGGGGATCCTCGGTCCGACCGGCCGAGACCTGGTCACTGTTGCGCAGGCGACGTGGTTGGCCGGCGCCACAGTGGTGGTCCTCCCCCTCCCAATGCGCTTTGCATCCCTCGAGGCTTTCCTTTACCAGACGCGAGCTCGTCTCAGGCACGCTCAGGTTGCCCTGGTAGTAGCTGACCCGCAGCTCGCCTTTCTCGCTGGCCAAGACGACTGGCCTGCTCCGCTGCTTGGAGCCCAGGAGCTTGTCAGGGCTGCTGCCATGCGAGCTGGCGCGGAGCCAGCCGAGCTGGCGCCCGACCCCCAAGAGCCAGCGGTGATCCAGTACACCTCCGGATCCACTGCCGACCCCAAGGCGGTACTTCTTTACCCCGAGCAGATCCTTGCTCAAATAGACGGTGCCACTGCCGCAGCACGACTGGACTCAGACAACGATGTCATGGTCTCATGGCTTCCCCTCTACCACGACATGGGCCTCATCGGGTTCCTGATGGTGCCTGCCACCACAGGAACCGAGCTTGTCCTAGGAGCCCCACAGGACTTCACCTCCCAGCCCGGGCGCTGGCTCGAGTGGATGAGCCACTACCGCGCCACGATCACAGCTGGACCCAGCTTCGCATATGCTCTTGCCACAAGAGCGCTCTTGAGGGCAAGCGAGCTTGACCTTTCGAGGTGGCGAATAGCTCTGAACGGAGCGGAGTTCGTCGACCCTGGCACCGTGGAGGCGTTTTCAGCTGCGGCCAGACCATTCGGCTTCGATCCAGGCTCGGTCTTTTGTGCATACGGGATGGCAGAGGCGACCCTCGCCGTCACCTTCCCCGAGCTCGGGTCCGGGATGCAGGTAGACGCAGTCGATCGCTACACCCTAGAGCATGAGCTCACCGCGGCACCTGCTCATAGAGACGGCCCGGGAGTGCGCAGGTTGGCAAAGCTCGGACATGCCATCCCCGGGCTGGAAGTTCGAGTTGTGGACCCAGATACGAACATGGCAACCGGAAGGCGAGAAGTAGGAGAGATCCAGGTCCGTGGTAGGTCAGTCTCGCCAGGATATTGGAGAAACCCCGAGGCGACCCGGACAATGATGCGCGATGGCTGGCTTCTTACAGGTGATCTTGGTTATATTGAGGATCAAGGCGAGCTTGTCGTATGTGGGCGAAGCAAGGATATAATAATAATCGCAGGACGAAATGTGTTCCCAGAGGATATCGAGCTTGCCACAGCTGAGGTTCAAGGAGTAAGACGTGGCAATGTCATAGCCTTTGGGGTCGAAGCTAGGAGGGGCCGGGAGCGCGTAGTAGTGGTCGCAGAGACGAAGACCTCAGATGGTTCCGCAAGCGATCTGAGCGAGATCCGCCGCAGGATCGCCGCTGCGGTTCGCTCGGAGCTGGGGCTCGGGCTGGAGGACATCGTTCTGGTGCCACCTGGGAGGCTCCCGAAAACCTCCTCTGGGAAGCTCCAGCGCCACCTATGCCGTAGGCTTTACCTCGAAAAGGAGCTGGAGCCAATATGGAACTGAGCGACGAGCCAAGCTATGCGACCGAAGAAAGTCCAGACCCTCGCCGCCTGGGCGCAGCGAGCAAAGAGCCAGACCCAGCATCCACACATCCCGTGCGCCGATACCTCGTAGTTGCCAACCAGACCCTACCGGGTGCTGAGCTGGCTGAGGTGATCCGCCAGCGCGTCCAAGGGGGCCCGGCCAGCTTTTACGTGGTGGTTCCAGTCACCCACTCCCAGGAGTACAAAGCCTGGGAGCACGCCTGGTCGATGGCTGGAGCTCTGGGCACTCCGGTTCCTCCCTTGACCGTGGAAGACCCAGAGGGAGAGCGCCAGGCTGTAGAACGCCTCCGCTCGATGCTGACAAGGCTTCACAACCTAGGGATTGAAGCCGAAGGAGAGCTTGGGGACCCCGACCCGCTTACTGCCATCTCCGAGGCTCTGGGCGGTGACCGTTTCGATGAGGTGATCCTCTCGACCCTTCCCCCGGGCATCTCTCGCTGGCTCGGCATGGACTTGCCAAGCAGGGTGTCAAGGCGGTTCAACATCCCTGTTACCACGGTGACTGCCAGCCCTGCCCCAACACGCTGAGCTGGCCTGGAAAGCTCGAGCGGCTGGCCTGGAAAGCTCGAGCGGCTGGCCTGGACCCCAAGACCTGCTCCCTTCCCTTTGGCAAGACCGGGTGGTCACACTAGAGCCCCTAACTGGGATCCAGGAGCGCTAAGAAGCCGGGCAACCATCGTGAGTGATGTCAGGGTTAGAGACAAGGTCTCCATTTGGCAGGTGAAAGGCGTATGCGGAACAGAAGTACACAGAAAGATTGCGATTACGATGGATATGGACCAGCCGCCAGATCGAGCGGCCAAATGGCTGGTAATACGTGATCGTGCGTGCCTGCAGGGCTGCAGCAGCACCGGGCTCGTGCTTTAAGTACAAATCCAGCCAGTTGCGAGTATAGTAACTTGCGAGTGCTTGTCCCCAGCGCGATGCTGGCGCACCGGGAAAGTCAGTGTACTCCAGATGAGTTGATGATCTGGGAACGATAAGCATCGCGTCGACACCAGCCTTATGCCAGGCATCGAACCCCGTTTCCTTCTCCCGGCTGGGGTTCGGGGCCTTGCCTGGTGATCCTGGTGTTGGATAGAAGGATGTGGTCCCATTCATCCAGTAAGGAACAGGCGATACAAAGTACTCGGACTGGATGGCCAAAGCCGGTACAACAGGCTTGATGTTTCCCGTGAACTCCCTTCCTCCAGCCTCTGACGCACCCGGGGAGCTGAAGCTGCTGATAAGCTTATCGTAGGCAACTACAGCTGCCACTGCTGGATCCACGGACTGCACATAGGAGACAGCGAATGCTCCCAGGGAGTGCCCTATGATCGCCAACCGAGTGGTGCGTCCCGGAGTAGCGGGATGGCGCATTGGTGTGCGGTTGAACAAGCTCCATAGAGGATTGTAGTGGTTCACCGGAGTGGAAGCTGACTGTGCATCGGTATAGGGATGTGAGGGGTCCGAGAGGAAGAAGCTGATCGCGTCCTCGGTGCCGTAGACGAAATTTGAGGTCTGCTGGGAAGGTACCCCCGGACAGCCAGTCTCCTCCCCCGGTAACGGCTTTGCCATAGGGTTACACCAAGGGAGCCTTCCTGCAAGGGCAGTCAAAGCCTTGGGAGGTGAGCTCTCATGGGGAAGGGTCTCGCTCGAACCCTGACCTTGCACGTCATAGGTCATAACGAGATATCCTGACATGGCCAGATCCTCAGCGATCCAGAAGTACATCTGCTGGGTAGCCTGGATAGATCCTTCGGTCACAACCACTCCGGGGAACGGCGCAGTGAGCACTTTACCTGTGTAGGGATCTCTTGCGCCTGGCAACGGAGCGAAAAGGTTCCCACGAATCAGGCTGCCGTAGCGGTTCGTGTAGGAGATCTTCACTCTCATCCCGAGCGTGCCGTTCCATCCCACACGGGCTGGATTGCCGTCGTCCAGTCCAGGAAAAAGCTCGCCTGCCGTGATGCTCAGATGGTAAGGATCCTCCGCCTCTTGGCCTGCATGGCTCACTTCTGTGATGATGGCTCGCGCAAGATCCACCCGGACATCTAGAGCCATGTCTGTGTCTGTGGCAAAGAAGCAGTCCCTGCCGTACTCCGCTTCTGACATATTTAGGTCGTCACGCTTTATATAAGCGGCCGTTGCAGGTTTTGGAGCTGGGTAGTGGCGGGGCCCGTAAGGCGGTGCTACTCGTTTGCAGATCGCGCTGGCAGCCGCCAGCACGGTTGCGGAGCTCGTATCATATAAGGAATGGGTACGCAGCGCGCCAGATCTCCCCATGGCGGCGCTGGCAGAGGCACTCGTGCTCGTGGTCTCTTTAGAGAGCGATCCTGTGTACATGCGCCCACCAATAGGCATGGGTGACCTTCTCGAAGATCCCAGATCCCCACCAGGCCTGCTTGGCTCATGGTCCAGGTCGCCGTGAGCGACCTGCTCACTTGAGGCTCTCGGTCCGGTGGCGGTTGCAGCGGTCAGCAGATGGCCTTGATCAGCCCCCTCCGCTAAGAGATCCGGAGCGAACCCAGCCAGAGCCACTGCAAGAGCCACTGCAAGGACGACTGCCAGCGCTAGCCATGCCCATGAGATCTTTCGGCGCTTCAGAGTCTTTGGATGGTGCTCGGACAAGCTCCTGCTCCCTTGGATCTACAGCGCCGTTGTGATATGGCCACTGCTCAGCTGTCGTGTTCCTCTCTGGAAACTGCCGACGGCTGTGCAACTTGCGCAAAGACTCAGCTATCGAGCAGATCACCCAGACGGGCAGCCTCAGCGCCGTCGATCTCGAAGACCTTGGTACGTCCAGTCCAACCGCCTACCATCACCACCCTGTCACGGCTGACGCCAAATGCTCTTGCCAGAGCGGTAGCAGTGGCCTTATTGGCCCGGCCGTCTACAGCGCGCTCTTTTACCCTGACGATGAGCACCGGGGGATCACCTAGACCATAGCGACCGCCAACCCCAGCTCCAAAACCTGCAACGGCC
>JAMCQF010000040.1 GCA_023379605.1 Actinomycetota bacterium | reverse complement strand
CTCTTCCGATCTTCAGGCTGGCGCTGGCAGCTAGGATGGCCTTGCTTGTGTGCATATCATCTGTCGAGCTGGCAGCGTGCACGAGCAAGCCAGTTGGAACCCGGCCTGCGGTGGGTGCAGAGCCGCAGGTGAAGATGGTCGTAGGTCGCGGGGGGAACGTGACCGTCGCTTTGCCGAGCGTGCCAGTCCAGTTGAACCCGTGGGCACCAGGTGGTGACACGCAGGCAACCTTTATGATCATGAGCCTTGTATGGCCGTCTGCTTTCTGGGTCACACCGCAGCTCCAGTCCTCTTCTGATGAGGCATTTATCACAAGTGCTGAGCTTGTGAAGCTGGATCCCCAGACAGTTGTCTACAAGATCGCGCCCAACGCAGTCTGGTCTGACGGTGTGCCCATTAGCGCCAGCGACTTCATATATGCATGGCAGGCTCATGTCGGACTACTCACACAGGCCAGCGGAAAGCCAGTTCAGAGCGTGCCGGTGGCCGGCTACGGCGACATAGCATCTGTGAGCGGCTCAGATGGCGGCAGCAAGGTGACCGTGGTCTTTAAGTCGCCCTTCGCCGACTGGGAGTCGCTTTTCAGCTACCTGGTTCCAGCTGGACCAACCGAGCGCTACGGCTGGGCAAGGGGTTATTCCCATTTCGACGCTGCAACTCAGATCTCAGGCGGGCCTATGGTTGTAACTGCCTTCCAGCCTGGCAAAAAGGTCGTGCTCTCCCGAAATCCGAGATGGTGGGGCACTCCTTGCACACTCAGCCGCATCACCGTGGTGCCAGCTGGCAGCTCAGACCAGTTGGCAGGCGCCATGGGCAGTGGAGCTGTACAGCTCGCTGAAACGTTTCCCAGCCAAGGGCTAATGGACGATCTCTCCAGCAAGCCCAACTTGAGCAGCCTGGTTGCCCAAGGGACCACCCTTGTGCAGCTGGACTTCAATGTCGCTTCAGGGCCAGCAGAGGATCCTAGGGTTCGGCAAGCCATAGCGGATCTTTTGGACCGCAATGCTGTTTTGGAATCCGTCGTGGGAAACATTGACCCTCAGGAGACAGTTGCCACCAATTTCATCTTTGCCAGCGGCGAGAGCGGCTATGAGCAAGGTGGCCAGGCTTACCAGAGCTCTCACCCTAAGACTGGTCTACGTCTCTTGGCCGACGCAGGCTACACCCTTCGTGGGGGCAGGGTAATAGGTGCTACAGGCCAGCCGCTTGTGATCCGGATGCTCGTCGACGCCGCTGATCCCTGGGCTGCCTCTGTGGCTTCAACAGTGCAGTCTGAGCTTTCTACTGTAGGAGTTCAAGTCGCAGTGGACACCCTTCCCGAACCTGTGTTTGACAGCGCACTAGTGCCGGGAGGTGCATGGGACATGGCAGTGGTGAGAGTGCCGACGGGCCCGTATCCCTCCCAAGTAGCGCTCAGGTACTTGCCAACTGGATCCAGTATTCCCGGGTCCGCTGGCTCTGGGAGTCAAGGCCCGGCCAACGCTGCTCCAGCCTACCGTAACGATATGGGCTTTGACGATCCGCTGGTTACCTCTTTGATCGCAAGCGCCGAGTCAGAGCTAAATGCGAACATGTCCCAATTGATATGGCAACATGTGGATCAGCAGCTCTGGGCAGAGATGCCTTCCCTGCCACTGTTCCCCATCCCCCGATACCTTGCCTGGTCCTCGAAGATGGTCAATGTGAGCGAAGATGTAGGGCCACCCGGTCCACTTTGGGACGCTCAGACTTGGGGCATCCTCGTGCCTGCCAAGAATGATGGTTGACGCTGGTGTCTACAGCCTGGCTACCATGTGGCAGACCAGCCAGCCAAAAGCTCCATGGAATGGCCCATAGTTGCCGCCAGGAACAGTGGAGGGGTAGGAGCTCCTCACTGCTTTTCGGTGTCCCAGCTTTCGGTATACCCTGCGCTAGCGTGGGCCAGCTTGCCGTAGAGCTCACAAAGGCGGCCTTTCGCACCTGCGCTAAGTATTTGTGAGGATCGCCAACCGTGAAGCAGCTGGCTAACTGCGCTAGGGTTCACCTGCGCTAGAGTTCAGTGGTTGCTGGGTGATCCCGGCTAATGTCGGAGTGGCGGAATAGGTAGACGCGCCAGCTTGAGGGGCTGGTGCCCGCAAGGGCGTGGGGGTTCAAGTCCCCCCTCCGACACCGAGTTGAATCCCTACGACCTCTGGGCCGGGACGGGGCCTCGAGTGCGCATTCCGCCGGTCTCGATGGCTTGTCAGAGGCTTAGGACCAGCCGAAGCCCGTCGTCCAGCGACCTCGATTCGAGAGCGGGCAGGTCCGCAACGTGGTCGACCAGTTGGTCGCGATCTACTGTGAACAGGGCTGTCACGTTGACGACGGAAGGTTTAGGTAACAGGTCATCTGGCAGCGTCACGTTCCCCGGCTCACGGCTCAGCCGGGTATTCGATGTGATCCCGGCCACGATCACTGTCCTGATTCGAGATCGGTTGAAGCGGTCGGAGGAGATCACTACCGCTGGCCTCCGGTGCCCGGGCGACGAACCGACTGGATCGCCGAAGTCGGTCCACCAGACTTCTCCGCGCGCTACCACTGCCAGCCGCCAGAGTCGATCATGGAACGAGCCGCCGCCGATGATTGGGCGGCCGTCCGTTCCTTGGCGTGTTCGGCGGCCAGTTCGTTCAGTCGGTCCGTGACCGGGTCCGAACCGAGGTCGTGGAGGTACTTGGTCAGAGCCCGTGCGTAGAACTGGGAGCGGTTCACGCCAAGCTGCTGGGCCGCCTGCTCGGCACGCTCGTAGAGATCATCCGGCAAGGACACGGCCGTCTTCACACACATAGTATAACAGGTATAACCAGGGAGGTCACTCAGTCCGTCGGAGGACCGAGTTGGCGGCGGAGGTAATACCGATGATCACCACGGTTAACCCGAAGGGCCAGGTCACCATCCCCGAGCCCCTGCGCGAGCGCTACGGGTTCTCCCCGGGCATGAAGGTCGTATGGCTGGAGCGCGACGGCGACCTCATCCCCAAGCCACTTCTCTCAGTCCAGCAGCTGCGTGGGCGCTTCAAGGGTTGCGAGCTCACGACATTGCTCCTGGAGGAGCGCGATCGGGGCTGCAAGCACGAGGATGGCTGATCGCGTCGTCCTCGATGCCCACGCGCTCCTCACCTTCCTCAGCGAGGAACCCGGTTGGGCCGAGGTCGCGGAGATACTGCGAACCGGCGAGCCGTGGATGACGCTCGTCAACCTCGGCGAGGTCGCCTACATCCTGGAACGCGTCTTCGGCGTTGTAGCCGCCGGCGAGGTGTGGGTGAACCTCCGGGCGGAGAGCCGGCCCGGCGGGGTGCCAGTTCGCTGGATCGACATCGACGACACCCTGGTGCGTCGGGCGGCAACCATCAAGGCGCGAGGAGGCCTCAGCTATGCCGATGCCTTCGCTGCCGGAGCCGCGTCGGTGCTCGACTGCCCGGTCCTCACCGGCGACACAGAGTTTCGGGTGGCCGAGGAGCTCGGGGTGATGGTCCGCTGGCTCGGGCATCGGGTATAGAGCTCTTCTCCGGGTAGCTCATCCTCCCAGCGCCAGCACCGTCCGGAACACCAGTGCAGCGTCGAGTACGTCTTCCCCCCTCTGACACTGCTAGCCCCTCTGAACCTGCTAACCGCAAGGACCTAACCGGCGACCAGGAAGGAGCGCTTGGCAAGCTAAAGCGCCGAAGCGGGGGCCTGTGGTGGGCCTGCAGCCACAAGGAAGCCAGGGGAGTCGTCTTCGCTGGCGACCTCACCGAAGACGAGGTTGGCATGCTTGTCGACCAGTTACGCTCGAAGCCAGAGTGATATGGCATGAAGCCAGTGGTCACTGCAGCTAAGACCATTCACAAGCGGCTGGTCGACATTCTCGCTGCGCCCGCTTGGCGTTAAGAACGCCCGCCAGGAAGTATTGAACCGGAGAGTCGGTCTGATCGTCAACGCGCCTACGGGAGTTACTCCGTCAACGCTCCGCTCGGGCTCATCATGCTCGCCTTCACCTTCAGGTTTTAGATGAAGTCCTCCAACACCAACGGTGCCGGGGTCCTTATCCCTGGATCAAACCATATCTATGCCGGGAGGCACCACAAGGAACCAAACACCGCGTCGTTCCCCGGTTGTGCAAAACAGGCGCAGTCGTGTATAGCCGAGCAACCGTCGGCCTATTGGCCTTGGGCGTTCTGGGCCTGGTGCTGTTCAGCCGACCGGAACTAGCAGCTGCGCAGGCAGCGGGCATCACTGCGTCGGCCGGGCACCCAGTCGAGCTCCGGCTTCGTGCCACCACCGTTGCCAACCCGATGGCATGGCCGGAAGGGCCCGGCGCCGTGCTGCCGCCTTTGTGAGCTCTAC
>JAMCQF010000039.1 GCA_023379605.1 Actinomycetota bacterium | reverse complement strand
AACTGCACAGAGCCCCTGTCTCACCGACGCGGAGCGGGTTTTTCCGCCCACAACCGTCGCATCGGCATCGAGATCGCCGCTTTGCCAGCCAAGCGGGAAACCCTCAGGCGGTAGCACTAGAACCACGCCAGCGCAGACTTTCCGTGCTGTCTCAAGCGACCAGCAAAGCACGGCACGCCCGCCTAGCTGAGTGAACTGCTTGGGCCCACCGAAGCGACTGCCTGATCCCGCAGCGACAATAACTGCCCAGACGCGCTCTTTGGCCACCACAGAAATTCCAGCGCTAAATAGGGGGCCGAACCGTCGCCTGCACCCTAGCCATCACCTTGGCTATCAAGGGAGCGCCTCGTCCAGCTTCTTCTCCGCCTCGGCCTCATCCACCCCGATCGCAAAGGTGAGCTCGGACACCAGTATCTGGCGCGCCCTGGAAAGCATCCGCTTCTCCCCGGCAGACAAACCCTTGTCCTTATCCCTTATCGAGAGGTTTCTGACAACCTCTGCAACCTGGTAGATGTCACCGGACTTGAGCTTTTCCACATGATTCTTGTAGCGGCGCGACCAGTTAGTGGGCATTCGCGCCTCCTTCTTGCCGAGAACGGCGAAAACCTCTTCGACTTCCTCGTCGTTTATGACCTCCCGCAGCCCGACTTCCTCGGTATTGTCCGCAGGGACCATAAGGGTCAGATCCCCATAGGCCAGCTTCAGCACCAAGTACTCACGTACCTGGCCAAAGGCCTCCTTCTTCTCTCGCCTTTCCACCACCGCAGCACCATGATGGGGATAGACAACTTTGTCACCAACGTCGAACAACGCTTCCTAACCTTTCTCCCGTCGACGACATGGCGACGGACCGCCACCTACCAGGGTACGGCGCTATCACGTCTCTCACAACTCGCCCTGCTCAAAGGCTCCTTGGAAGCAGCGCTGCGCATCGCCGCCAACGGCACCTCCCAAGAAGGCCTCAAGAGGAATAGGACTCCAAGATGCTCGATTCCGCGAGCCTGGCCAGACCATCTTTTACAGAGCGGGCTCGAGCCGAGCCGACACCTCCCACCTCCTCTAGGTCACCTACGGTCGCTCTCATTATCTTCTGGAGCGTTGAGAACTGCCCCACAATTCGCTCCACGACCGCTTCTGGGAAACGGGGTATGCGCTGAAGCATCCTGTACCCACGTGGCTCAACAGGGATGTCCAAGTCTGCCCCTTCCAGTCCAAGCAGCCTGACTATGCAGCGCAGATCTGCAAGATCGTTCGGGGCCAGCTTTGCCAAGGCGGCACCAGCCGCCTCGGGCCCGACCGAATCGAGCGCGTAGTCGCGCAGGACTAGCCTGCGGTCCTGATCCACCCCGTCCATGAGCTCCTCAAGCTGCAGACGGAACATCCGTCCATCGTCTCCCAGCTCCAGCAGGTATCCGTCCAGCTCCTCGGCCAGCCTAACCACCATCTCTACACGCTGGAGCACGGTGGCAACATCTCGCGCCGTTACAGAATCCTGGATCTCGAGGGCCGAAAGGGCTCCTGTGACCGTGTCAAGCCTCTGCTTGAAGCGCTCAAGGGTCTGGAGCGCCTGTGTAGCACGATAGACGATAGATGATGGTGGCTGGAGCACATGACGCATTTCGCCGCGGTAAACAGTTACTACAGACATAGCTTGAGAGACCGAGGCCACCATCACGTCGAGGGACCTGGCTACCCGCTCTGCAGTCCTATGACGCGTTCCAGTCTCTGTGGTCGGCGTCTTCGGATCGGGCACCAAGTGGACGTTGGCCCTGGCGATCCGGGTTGCGTCACTGGTGAGAATGATAGCTCCGTCCATCTTGGCAAGCTCTGAGAGCCTTTGGGGCGTGAACTCGGAGTCAAGGAGGAACCCGCCAGAGCATATTGCCAGGACGCCGGGATGGTCTCCAACCACAACAAGCGCACCCCTCTTGGCCAAGAGCACCCTGTCCAATCCCTCTCTCAGCGGACGACCAGGGGCCAGCAGGGAGAGCGCCTCGGTCAGCCCCGAGCTCCGGCGAACGACCACGGTCCATATCCTACCGCCACCAGGCAGCTAGGTTCTACCTGACCACAGTGGGTAGCTACGAGGATACAATAGGACCGACCTAGGAATACACGAGCTCTTAGGAATACACGAGCTCTATAGCCTCTTTCAATCCCGATGTGCGAAGGGTGGGAAGGCACCTAACTGCTGGGTCACTTGAGGCGGGGACCATGGCCCGGCAGAACCCGAGCCTCTCAGCCTCGCCAAGGCGACCTTCGAGACGGTCAACCTGGCGTATCTCACCACTCAGACCGATCTCGCCGATAGCTACGAGATCGGGGGGTACACAGCGGTGAGTCGCTGCAGAGCTCACGGCCAGGGCCAAAGCCAGATCTGCAGCTGGCTCGCTCACCTTGACTCCTCCTGCCACGGAGGCAAAGACGTCAGACCGACCCAGTCGCAAGCCAGTCTGGGACTCCAAAACTGCGAGCACCAGTGACATCCGTCCGGCATCGAGGCCTTGGGCAAACCGGCGGGGCACCGGGGCCGACGACTCCGCCACCAGCGCCTGCACCTCCACCAGCATCACCCGGCGCCCTTGCAGGACCGGCACCATTACGCTCCCAGCAACTCCTGGCCTACGATCTGCCAGGAGGAGTTTGCCAGGATCCTCTACTCCCTCCAGGCCGCTCGAGCCCATCTGGAACATGCCGAGCTCCCCTGCCGGACCAAAGCGGTGCTTTGTGGATCGAAGTAACCTCAAGGAGTGGTGGCGGTCCCCTTCAAAAGACAGAACGGTGTCTACCAGGTGCTCCAGGGTCCTTGGGCCTGCCAGGGAGCCGTCCTTGGTAACATGGCCCACAAGGATCACTGCACAGCCCGTGCGTTTTGCCATCCTCACAAGGCAAGACGCGCATAGCCTCACCTGTGCGATGCTACCCGCCGGCGCGTTGGAGCTGGCATCGGTGACGGTCTGCACCGAGTCCACCGCCACCACGGCCGGGCCTGGTCCACCATTCAGCACTTCCCAGCTCTCCAGCGATCCCAACAGGGAGTCAAGGTCAGTACCGGTAGAGACGAGCAGGCCCGAAGAGAGCGTGCCCAGACGATCAGCACGGAGCCGCACTTGAGCAGCAGATTCCTCCGCTGAATGCAGAAGCACGCTAAGACCGCTCTCTGCCATCGAACCGAGAGCCTGTAGAAGCAGCGTCGACTTTCCCACGCCTGGCTCGCCACCTATAACGGTTACAGAGCCTGGCACGAGACCCCCACAGAGCACGCGATCCATCTCCGCTACTCCGGTAGCGATAGCTGTAGCCGGCTCTACTGCCAGATCTACAAGTGGCTCAGGCCCACTCCAGGAGCCCTCCAAGATGCCTAGCGCTCCCTCTGCTGAAAAGCTGGGCCTTAACTGTCCGGTAGCTGGGATGGCAGGTGCCGGTGAGCGCTCCTGATCCAAGGAGTTCCACTCCCCACAGCTTCCACAGCGGCCTGCCCAACGTGGAGATGACCATCCGCACGCCCGGCAACGGTGAACTGTCCTGGTCTTTACCATTGGCTCACCGTAGCCAGACGCTGTGACGTCGCTTGCCTACCACGGCCTGGAAAGGGTCCTACCTGCAAGCAAAAGGAGCCGAGCGAGGATCCTCCTTGCCAGTGGGCCGAGGAGTCTACATAAGAGCGTCAGTCCGACAGAGGCTCTGTACCCGGTCCCGGCCCGGCTCCCGCCATCTCTACGGCGGGGGGCTCGAAGCCCTCAATGGTCTTAAAGACAATCTCGCCCTCTTCGACATCCACGAGGATCGTCTCTCCGACGCGGTACTCCTTCCACAAGATGCGCTCTGAGACGGGGTCCTCTATGAACTGCTGTATAGCACGGCGCAGCGGCCTGGCCCCCAGGGTTCGGTCATAGCCTTTCTCCGCTATGACTGCCTTGGCCTCCGGCGTGAGGACAAGGCCGAGCCCCTGACCCTCCAGTTGCCCAGCCACTCTTCGCACCATAAGATCCACGATCTCCACAACCTCGTCTCGTGAGAGCTCGTGGAACACGATTACCTCATCCACCCGGTTCAAAAACTCAGGCTTGAAGTGCGTCTTTAAGGCATCGTTCAACCGCTCTCGCATACGCTCGTAGTTGACCGCCTCATCTGCCTTGGCAAACCCGACCGAAGCTTTTCTCAGATCGCCAGTGCCAAGGTTGGAGGTCATGATCAAAACCGTGTTCTTGAAGTCAACGGTGCGGCCCTGAGCGTCGGTAAGGCGACCATCCTCTAGGATCTGAAGCAGAGCATTGAACACGTCTGGATGGGCCTTTTCGATCTCATCGAAGAGAACCACCGAGAACGGCTTGCGCCTTACAGCCTCAGTCAGCTGACCGCCTTCTTCATAGCCCACGTATCCTGGCGGTGAGCCAACCAGACGGCTTACTGCGTGCTTTTCCATGTACTCGCTCATGTCGAGCTGGATCAGGGCATCGTCATCGTCGAAGAGAAACCCAGCCAGAGTCTTTGCCAGCTCGGTCTTGCCGACCCCGGTAGGGCCAAGGAAGATAAACGACCCACTGGGCCTCTTGGGATCTTTAAGACCTGCACGCGTTCGCCGTATGGCCCGTGACAGAGCCTTGATCGCGAGCTCCTGGCCGATGACCCTCTTGTGAAGCTCCTCTTCCATCCTGAGGAGCTTCGCTGTTTCTTCCTCGGTGAGCTTGTAGACCGGTATCCCTGTCCAATTGGCCAGAACCTCTGCGATCACGTCCTCATCGACTATGTCGAACAGGTCAACGCCCTCAGACCGCCACTGAGCCTCCATGGCCGCCTTGCGGTCCATGCGCCCTTTCTCCTGCTCCGCAAGGACCTTGGCCTGGTCGAAGTTCTGGCGTTCGATCGCCGCCTCCTTGTCCCGGCGAATTCGCGTGAGCTCCTCTTCCACCTTGCGGTGCTCGGGAGGGGTGCTCATGCGCCGTATTCGCAAACGAGCGCCAGCTTCATCGATCAGATCGATGGCCTTGTCCGGCAAGAACCGGTCTGATATGTACCGATCGGCCAGGTTCGCCGCTGCCACCAACGCCTGATCGGTAATAGTCACAGAGTGGTGCTGCTCGTAGTGGTCACGCAACCCCTTGAGTATCTCTATGGTATGAGCCAAAGAAGGCTCCTCCACTTTGATCGGTTGGAACCTGCGCTCCAAAGCAGCGTCCTTCTCAAGGTGCTTGCGGTACTCGTCAAGGGTAGTGGCACCTATGGTCTGCAGTTCCCCGCGAGCCAGCATCGGCTTAAGGATGGACGCAGCATCTATAGCCCCCTCGGCTGCACCCGCTCCCACCAGGGTATGGAGCTCATCTATAAACAAGATGATGTCGCCGCGAGTACGAATCTCCTTTAGCACCTTCTTAAGGCGCTCCTCGAAGTCGCCGCGGTACCTGCTCCCTGCCACCAGGGCGCCCAGGTCAAGAGTGTAAAGCTGCTTTCCCCTCAGCGTATCTGGAACCTCATTGGAGACTATGCGCTGAGAGAGCCCCTCCACTATGGCGGTCTTGCCAACCCCTGGCTCTCCTATGAGAACAGGGTTGTTCTTGGTCCGCCTCGAGAGGACCTGCATGACGCGCTCTATCTCACGCTCGCGACCCACAACCGGATCGAGCTTGTGCTCCCTCGCCATGGTCGTGAGATTGCGACCGAACTGATCCAGCACTGGAGAGCCGGACGGGCTATCCCCAGCTGGCCCCGGTCCCGCACTAACCGCCTCCTTGCCCTGGTAGCCCGACAACAGCTGTATGACCTGCTGACGGACCCTGGTCAGATCGGCACCGAGGCTGACGAGCACCTGAGCGGCCACCCCGTCGCCCTCGCGCACAAGCCCCAGGAGCATGTGCTCGGTTCCAATGTAACTGTGTCCAAGCTGTAGCGCTTCCCGCAAAGAAAGCTCCAGGACCTTCTTGGCCCGCGGCGTGAACGGGGGCGATCCTGGGGGTGTGGAGCCAGCTGGACCTATGGTCTCTTCGACCTTCTCCCTTACAGCCTCCAGTGATATCCCCAGAGACTCGAGCGCCTTGGCAGCTACGCCTTCTCCTTCATGTATGAGGCCGAGGAGGATGTGCTCAGTGCCAATGAAGCTGTGGTTGAGCAGGCGCGCCTCCTCTTGCGCCAATACCAGTACCCTACGGGCTCGGTCGGTGAAGCGCTCAAACACCTGCTATACTCCCTCAGTTCCCTCGTTCCCCTTCGGCTCCTTAACGGCCTCCACGGTTTCCCGGGCGCCGGCCCTGCGACCGGCGAGGGGGAGATCCCAGCTACGGGATCATGGATATAAGTCTACCTGCGGATGCGACGCTCCGGGCACCACTGGATCAATCCGGCTGTCCTTGCGCGGCGAAGTTCGCTTATCCTCCTTCAAATGAACGTCACCGGCGTCCTAGAACTTCCCTATCTGGAGGAAGGCCTGGCTGTGCTCGAGGAGAAGCTCCTTGTGGCTTCGCGTGCTGGGGACGCCTTCCTTGACGGGGTCACCTCGCATCTGATCTCAGCCGGCGGCAAACGCCTTCGCCCCACGCTCAGCCTTGCATCTGCCAGCCTGGTCCCGGGCTACGAAGGGCCGAGCGCTGACACCATCCAGGGAGGGGTGGCCGTAGAGCTGGTCCACCTGGCCTCGCTGTACCACGACGACGTGATGGATGAGGCCACTATGCGCCGGAACGTCCAAAGCGTCAACGCCCGTTGGGGGAACCTGGTTGCAATCGTGGCCGGCGACTTCCTGCTGGCTCGATCGGCCGAGCTCGCCGCTGA
>JAMCQF010000038.1:515-6166 GCA_023379605.1 Actinomycetota bacterium | reverse complement strand
GGCCAGGATCTTCTCCTTGCTAACCCCCTCCTTTGGGAGCTCGGCATGGGATCGGTGACTTTGCGAGTAGGGCTTGAGGGCTCCCCTTAGAACCTCCAGCACGATCTCCAGATCTTGTTTTCTCAACTTGAGGCAATCCTTTCATGTAAAAGGCGGGCTCTCTCGCCAGCCCACCAAGAGCTGCCTGAGTGGCTTCGCCAGTTCGCGCTGCACCAGATGATCGCTTTGCCACTCAGGAGGGGCGCGCTTACCTTTTGCCGTTCAAGCGGACATACATGCGGCGCTGCTTACGATAGAGGCCTTTGAACTCCCTGTACAGCTCTTTGTAGATTCCTCCTGCTGACGAGTCGGGGTGGAATGCTCTATCCACGACTACTTTTGCCGGCATCTCAGAGCGCTGAAGGCCGCCCAAGCTGAGCTGGGCGAAAAGGCCAGCGCCTTTCAGGTTAACAAGGAGTGGATCTGCCACTCGCTCAAGCGTCTTGCCCATGACATCTGCATGGATCTGGCACCACAGGTCGGACTGGGCACCGCCTCCGAGTACGCGGATCGGACCCGCAGGGCGCCCTATGAACCGCTCAACTGCGTCAAGCATCCATCTGGCATTGTAGGCCACTCCCTCCAGGACCGATCTCACGATACTGGATCTGTCGGTTCCAAGAGACAGATTTACAAAGGACCCTCTCACCGTCCTGTCGTCGACAGGGCAGCGCTCTCCAGCCAGCCAGGGCGCAAATATAACACCTCCGCTTCCAATCGGGGAACGTTCAGCCAGAGCAGTGAGCACGTTGAAGTCCAAAGGGGAACCGCCGCTACTGCCAGGCAAGCCGTTGGCTGGCAGTAGAACAGCCTCCCTCAGCCAGGCCAGGCATGCACCTGCGGTCTCGTGGTTGTTTGCCAGCAGGAACCGGCCTCTGACAACGCCGGGCACGGTGGCAATCTGACGTAGAGGATCGGTCTTCTTCCTTAGAACATGGCACGATAGCCACGATGTCGTAGATATTGCCAAGTGTGGCTCATAGTCCCCTAGGGCCCCAGTACCTACAGCGGCAGAGAGCAGATCTGGGGTGCCCGACACCACCGGAACCCCATAGGGCAACCCGATCTCCTCGCAAACTTCCTGCCTAGCCACCCCAACCACCTCTCCTGTCGCCAGCAGGTCAGGCAGCTTGGACGGATCAAGGGTGCATGCTGCCAGAAGACCCAGGTCATAGGAGGGACGGTCGAGCCGGCGGATATCCACCAGCCATGAAAGGATCATCGATGCCGGTGTAGCCGCTACACGACCCGTAAAGCACATGGTCAAGTAGTCAACAGGCTCTAAGAAGACTGACGCCGAACGGTACAGCTCCGGCTCTTCGTTGCGGAGGAAAAGTATATGGCCCAAAGGGTCATTGCCCAACGGCGATGGAGCTCCCCCGCTCTTGCGAATAAAGCGCGCCGCCTTCACTGGATCGTAGCCAGCTACCGCTATCTTCCCGCCCAGGACCGCACTGGAGTACGGATGCCCGCGCGTGTCCATCCACAAGATGCACTCTCCTATGGCCTGGCCATGCTCGCCGACAGGCACGGTGCTACCCCATTGCCCGGTGCAGCTGACCGCCACGATCTCCTCCGGCCTTGCATGGCCACCTCCTATGAGCCGGCGGGACGCATCTAAGATCGCTCTCCACCAGGCATGTGGATCTTGGACGGCGCCGCCGCCTTCTATATACCGGGTCTGGATAGGCGATGCCTCGTAGGCGACCACCTCACCTGACGCCGTTACGAGACCTACTTTGAGCCCCGTCGTACCAAGGTCCACAGCCAGAACACAGTTGCGGGTGGCCATCACTGCCGGAGCCAACTCAAGCCATGTAGTCGGTCCCGCGAGTCAGCCTGGCTAATCGCATGGCAGATCATCGTCTCAAAGATAGCCGACTGCCATCTTGACGCCTCTGTGCTATGCCAGCTATTGCGCCATCCACAACTCAACGCGACACATTGAGGTCGCCTGTCACCCACCACCGCCACTCCAGCTCCGCTCCCCTGCTCACGCCGATCCGAACCCCTCTGGAAAGACCGTAGGGTGCCACCCAGCCATCGTTGAGCATCCATAGAGCCCTTGGGCTACTTGCATTGGCATCACCTTGCTCTTCCATGCTGGGCCCTTCTGGGTTCTCATAAATACCTTGACCAGCCGCTCCAAGCCAGGATGGGACAAGGTCCATCCCGTCATAGGACCTATCGAAGCCAAACGCCTGGCAGAGCTTGGCCGGACCGGAGGCTAGATCCCTGTCAGTCCTGGCCGCAGCCCGGGCGCGACGCATCGCTTCTATGCCCTCCAGCGGCTCAGCAGCTCTCAACAGCACAGCACCCGCTCTACCCTCAGGCCAGCAGACCACGTTCGCGCAAAAATGCATTCCATAGGTGAAGTAGACATAAAGGTGGCCTGGAGGTCCAAACATCACCGCATTGCGTTTGGTTCGGCCCCTAAATGCGTGGCTGGCCGGATCCTCGTCTCCGCGGTAGGCCTCTACCTCGACTATGCGTGCCGATCGGCGCGATGGGCCGACGTGGCTCACCAGCACCTTGCCAAGAAGATCGGGGGCAACCTCAAGTGGGTCCCGGTCGTAGAATCCCCGCGGAAGCACCGCCAGGTCTTCGCGCCTGCTTGACTTTCCCAGCGCTACCACGCTCAGCTTGGTGCATGAACCGCTTGGTCAGCTGGCTCCAGATGAGCTGCCATGTGGGCCAGCCTCTCTCGATCCAAGGTCAGCCTCCGCTGGAAGCGAGACATCTGGTCTGCGACAGGCTTTGGTCCAGCACCCCCTGGGGTAGTCCGTCTTGTGACAGCAACGCCTGGGAGAAGCAGGCCCAAAGGCTCGCTGCCAAGTGCCGGGTGAGCCTGGACCAGCTCTGCCAACGGAACGTGGCGCTCGATTGAATCCCTGACAAGAGAACCGACCGTGGCATGGGCTTGGCGAAATGGCATGCCGCGCTCAACCAGCCATTCGGCCAGGTCCACAGCGGCCCCATCCTCTCCATCTGCAGCCTCCTGCATCCTGGCCAAGTCAAAACTGGCTGTGGAGACAAGCCCACCAAGCGCATCGAGCTCAAGCTCCATCTGCTGGCAAGCGTCAAAAAGAGGCTCCTTGTCCTCTTGAAGGTCGCGGTTGTAGGAAAGCGGCAGCCCCTTCAAAGTGGCGAGCAGGCCTGTCAAGTGGCCGATGAACCTTCCCGCCTTCGCCCTGGCCAGCTCCGCTATGTCGGGATTCTTCTTTTGCGGCAGCATGGAGCTCCCTGTGGCAAAAGCGTCTGCAAGGTGGAGGAATCCAAACTCCTGGGTGGACCAGAGCACGACTTCCTCCCCGAGCCTGGAAAGGTGCACCCCAAGAAGAGCCAGCACAAAGAGCGCCTCGGCAACAAAGTCCCTATCGCTCACCGCGTCCAACGAGTTCTCGAACCTGGCATCGAAGCCCATCTCCTTTGCCACGCTGTCGGGATCCAAGGGAAGAGAGGACCCCGCGAGCGCCCCTGCCCCAAGTGGGGAGATGTTTGCCCTTCGTAGCCCATCTATCAGCCGGTCGACATCTCTGGAGAGTGCCCATCCGTGAGCGAGCAGGTGGTGGGCGAGCAGCACCGGCTGGGCTCTTTGCATATGGGTATAGCCCGGCAGGTAGGCATCCTCAACCTCCCTTGCTCTGCGCAACATGACCTCTTGGAGATCGATGACCTTGTTGCCTATGGCGATCATCTCCCTACGGACATACAAGCGCAGATCCGTGGCTACCTGGTCGTTGCGTGATCTACCGGTGTGCAGCTTTGCGCCAACGTCCCCGGCTATCTCAGTGACCCTTCTCTCAACTGCGGTATGGATGTCCTCATCTCCTGGCGCAAAGACGAACGAGCCCTGAGCGAGCTCCTCTTTTACATGCTCCAGCGCAGCCAGTAGGACGGCACCTTCCTCAGCGTTGAGAATGCCGGCCTTTAGCAGGCCTCTCACATGGGCGCACGATCCATCCAGGTCGTCTGCAGCAAGGCGTGCATCAAAGCCGACACTCCCGCTGAAAGCCATTAGCGCCTCCGCCGGGTCCCGGCCAAGGCGGCCCTCCCATAGGGTCACTGCCCAGAACCTGGTTGGGACAACCTGGATCCGATCCCACCCTGGCGCGCCGCCCAGGTCTTAATCCCCAGTCCCCAGAGGCGGACGAATCCCTCGGCATCTTGGTGACGGAATGTGTCGCTTGCGTCGTAGGTAGCAAGGTCGTGGTCGTAGAGGGCCACAGGGCTTCGCCTGCCGACTACCTTGCACAGCCCGCCAGGGGAGACCTTAAGGCGCACCTCACCGGTTACGTGTCGTTGGGTTGAGACCATAAATGCATCTAGAGCCTCCTTTAACGGAGAGAACCACATCCCGTCATATACAAGCTCTGCCCAACGTGGTTCTAGTCGGGCTTTCTCGTGCGCAAGGTCCCGTTCTAGGGTCAGGTCCTCCAGATCGCTGTGTGCCATAAGCAGCGCCAGGGCAGAGGGGCATTCATAGACCTCGCGGCTCTTTATGCCAACCCGGCGGTTCTCCACCATGTCTAGGCGCCCGAAGCCACGCGACCCGACAGCGCTGCCCACCTGAGCAATGAGCTCCGTCAGGCCAAGGCTTCGGCCGTCCAGGGTGCTTGGGACCCCCGCGTCAAAGCCGATAACGATCTCCAGGGAATCGTTGGCTGTCTGCTGGGTCAACGTGAACACATCCGCCGGAGGCTCCTGCCAGGGATCTTCGAGCACCCCACACTCTATTGCTTTGCCCCAGAGGTTCTCGTCTATGGAATACAGGCTCGTCTTCGACGCGCTGACAACGATGCCGTGCTCCTGCGCGTACGCAAGCGAATCCTCCCTTGTGAATGGCCATACCCTCACCGGTGCGAGCACCTCCAGCTCTGGCGCCAAAGCCCGGATCGCCACCTCGAAGCGAACCTGGTCATTGCCCTTGCCTGTACAGCCGTGGGCTATGCCAGCAGCTCCGTGGCGACGTGCCTCCTGCACCAGATGACGGACAATGACAGGGCGCGACAAGGCTGAGACAAGAGGATACTTTCCCTCGTAGCGAGCGTTGGCCCACAGTGCGGGCAACACGAAGTCCCTTGCATACTCCTCCTTGGCATCCACCACGACCGCCTCGACCGCCCCAGCTGCCAGTGCCCGGCTCTTAACAGCGGCCGCATCCATGCCCTGGCCCACGTCGACTGCGACGGCCACCACTTCCACCTGCCACTCCTGTGCCATCCATCTGACCGCTACTGACGTGTCGAGGCCACCGCTGTAGGCCAGCACTACTTTCTTGCTCACTTGGCAGATCCCTTCTTATCATGATCGCTCCTGTACCCAGCCAGGTCCCCTAGGGTCTCTCCCAGCTCGGCACCGCTGCCCTCCTCTGCTATCACCAGCACCGTATCGTCACCGGCCACCGTGCCAAGAGCTCTAGGGAGCCTTGAGCGATCCAGAGCCGATGCCACGACATGGGCGCACCCGGGAGGGGTCCGCAAGACGACGATATCGCCCGAGCGCAATAGGTCCACCACCCACTCACCCAAGACTCTCCTCAGATGGTCCACGGGAGCGAGCTGCTCTTGAGGCAGCTCCGGCACTGCGTAGACAAGCTCTCCACCTGGCAG
>JAMCQF010000038.1:0-505 GCA_023379605.1 Actinomycetota bacterium | reverse complement strand
GTGGGAGCGAGGCTCTAACCTTTACCGCGCCCAGCTCCTCCAGATCGCGTGAAACCGTAGCCTGGGTCGCAACCACTCCCTCAGCGGCCAGCAGCTCAACCAGGCGAGTCTGGCTGGCTACTGCTTCGCTGGACAAAAGCTCCGCGATACGATGCTGACGCTGGGCCTTGCCCAACCTGATCTGCACCATCAGCGGCTCTGCTCGCCTAGTAGGTCTTCCGCTCCAGAGCACTCCCGAAGAGCGGCGTCTCCGTTATCCTCGTGCGTACCGCCGCCCATCAGCCACAAGAGCAGTCCCCTCATCGCGTGCATCCGGTTTCCAGCCTCCTGCCAGACCAGACTCGCCGAGCTATCAAGGACCTCCCCAGAGATCTCCTCACCCCTGTGAGCTGGAAGGCAGTGCAGGACAACTGCGTGGCTGGGAGCCCGGTTCACCAGCTGCTCGTCAACTTGGAACTTGGAGAACACTCTCCTGCGCTCCTCTGCCTCGCTCTCTTGACCCATG
>JAMCQF010000037.1 GCA_023379605.1 Actinomycetota bacterium | reverse complement strand
GTACCCATTGATCACGACATGGACAGCCTCATCGTCCTGGTGGAATGTGATCCGTCGATGTGCTGGGTCGACCCGCCAGCTACTTTAGGTACCGCGGCCCCTCAATATGACGCGAAAGGGCCCAATTGGAAGCCACCTCAAAGGCTCGCTCGATTATGGTGTCGTCAGGGCCGAGTCCCAAGGACTCGAAGAGTTCTTTCAACGTCACCCTCGGACCGTGACGATCATCTCGCAGCGTTAACTCTTCTAGAACCCTGGCGTATACACCGAAGTGCTTGTTCTCCATGCTCATCTCTCGAACGGTCCTTCGTCACTCGGGGACACCTGCATCGCCTCCGGCGAGAGCGGACACGCCCAGTTGCAGCCATTCAGTCCAAGGGTCCTGAGGCCAACTACGACAACGAGAGCCCCTGATGGCCGATCTGGTCGATTCCGGGGCTAACCCCACGCCAGAGATGCTCGGCGGCTGCCACATCCAGCCATGTGATCATCACTGCTGTATGCGGCACGCTAGGTGATCGAGGTCGGTCTGCGCTGAGTCCCAAAAATCACCACTACATATCCTTACCCACAACCGGGCCAGTGCACACAGGATGGCGCCCCGCACGCTACGGGCATGTCAAAGTCATATCCTCAAGCCAGCATTGAGCTCGACTCATGGTCTAGCATGGCCTTGGTGTGCCGGGAAGTCTGGTCGGCAAAGCACTTTTCGCGTTCGACCAGAAAGGTCCACCGTGGCCAATCCCCAGCAATTTGCCCTCCTGATGCTCGTCATAGCGGGAGCCGGGCTCCTCGCCGTTGTCTCCAACCGCTTGACAGAATGGCTTAAGATCCCCGCTCCAGCACTCTTCTTGGCAGGCGCAGCAGTCGCGGCAAAGTTCATTCCGGCTTTGAGCCTCCCTTCGGAGCAGACTGTAAAAGAGGTGGTCACTGTTGCCCTGGCTCTCATCTTGTTCGAGGGCGGCACGCGCATAGGCTGGCCTAGATTTCGGTCTGCGATCGCTCCAATCAGCGTGCTCGGGGTGATCGGGACCTTCCTCACTGTCACTGCTGGAACGCTATTCATACACTTTGCCTTCGAGCTGGCCTGGTATGACTCCTTACTCCTAGCGACCGCGATCGCTCCTACCGATCCTGCGGTGGTCTTCTCGGTTCTCGGACGTAGGGAGCTTTCAGGAGCGAGCG
Source organism: Actinomycetota bacterium (assembly GCA_023379605.1). GTDB lineage: Bacteria > Actinomycetota > Acidimicrobiia > Acidimicrobiales > JAMCQF01 > JAMCQF01. The sequence goes on along the minus strand of JAMCQF010000037.1, from coordinate 9,872 downwards.
GAACCATCCTAGAGGGTGAGTCCGGGACGAACGACCCGGTCGGAATTGCCCTCATGACTGGCCTTGTCGCGGCTGGCGGTATAAGTGCAGCCGCGTTTGTCAGGGTTGGGATCACCTTTGTGTCAGAGATGGCTGTGGGAGCTGGAGTTGGCCTGGTTGGAGGTTTTGCACTCCTGTGGTTCGCGCGCAGGGTCGCGCTGCCAAATGAAGCCCTCTACCCGCTGGGCAGCCTGGCTGGAGTCCTTGTGATATTCGCCCTGGCGACGCTCGCTGGAGGGTCGGGATTTCTGGCGGTGTTCGTTGCAGGTATCGTGCTCGGCGACCGCAAAGCCCCTTCAAAGCGCGAGATTGAGAGATTCCACTCGGTCCTAGCCAGTCTTTCCGAGATCGTGGCTTTCGTAGTGCTCGGGCTCACCGTGCATTTAGCCGTCCTGGCCAGAGAAGACGTTTGGCTACCGGGGCTGGTGCTCGGAGCTGTACTTGCGATGATCATCCGACCGCTTGTCGTGGGCTTGTCGCTCCTGCCAACTGGGCTAAAGCCAAACGAGCGCAACTTCGTGCTGTTTGCCGGGCTCAAGGGAGCGGTTCCCATCCTACTCGGCAGCTATCTCTTTAGCGCTCACCTACCTGATGCACAGCGCCTTTACGGCATCGTCATCGTGGTGGTGGTGCTTTCCGTTTTGGTGCAGGGCGCCATGACGCCCATTGTGGCCGGGGCACTGAACTTGCCGATTCGACGCAGCTAGGCTGGTTGTCAAGGATCCCGGTAGAAGACACGATGAGCCAAGCAGCAGGTGGGACGACCCTTGTCGGGGCTTGCCCCTCGCTTGAGCATCTAGGGCTGTCGGTTAGCGATCGGTCCCTTGCGAAGCTTCGACAGGCTACCGGCACGAGCTGCAGAGGCCGAAAACATCGATACGGTGGCTCTGCGCAATAAATCCCTCGGCCTTGGCCAGACCTTTAAGGTAGCCGGTAACGGTTCGCTCGAGCTCAACAGGTGATACAACGTCTGTCACCCTCCCGCAGTAGGTGCAAAGAAGATGGTGATGGTGCTCGGTCAGCTCCTCGACAAGCTCGAAGCGGGCAAAGTCGTCGGTCCCAGCCAGCCTGCTCACTACCGACGCCGCTTGAAGGTCAGCCAGGTGGCGGTAGGCAGAGCTCCGGGGCAGCTGCGGCAGCGCGTCTTCGATGTCGGTAATGCTAACGGGACGTCTGAGGGTCAAAAGAACCTCGATGATTGCCCGGCGGCCATCGGTGTAGCGTTGCCCGTAGCGGGTCAAACATCGTTGCACACTGTCATGGATCTCTACTCTCTCCTGCTCTGTGAGCACTGGCCGCCTCATCAGCTCAACCACCACAGCCAGCCCGGGTGGGCGAAAGACCCACCGCTCGGCTTGGCCGATCTTGGCCTTCATGCCATCCAGACCACAGCCAGCCCGGCTGGGCGAAAGACCCTACCGTCCATGCCTTGGCTACCGTCCATGCCTTGGGCATAGGCATCGATTGTCCTACCTGCATGGGTATTGCATCTTTTGGTGCATCGATCTCATTTTCATAACCAAAGATGAGCTCACTTGTAATGAGACTGAGAATGATTCTAAACTACTAGCATAGGGTGAAGGAACGCAAGCCGGTTGGGGCTTGGCTCATCACTAGTCAAAGGAACCAGCGCATGTCTCTAAAGCCCATGATCACAGTCGTTGCTAGCTTGCTAGGTGCGGCAAGCCTGCTGTCTGCGTGCTCGACGCCTGCCTCGCCTGCAACGACCAAGACAAGCTCTGCAATCCAAGCCGTTGGTGCTGAGAACGAGTATGCCAATGTGATCAGCCAGATCGGAGGCCGCTATGTCCAGGTTTCCGCGATCGAGAGCAACCCCAACACCGATCCGCATACCTTCGAGGCAAGCCCCAGCGTCGCCAGAGAAATCGAGGCAGCCAAGCTGGTCGTGCAAAATGGGCTCGGCTATGATACTTGGGCATCGAAGATAGAAGCGGCCTCGCCGAACCCAGAGCGCAAGGTAATCGATGTCCAACACCTGCTTGGCCTGCCTGACAGCACTCCAAATCCCCACCTTTGGTACAAGCCGACCACAATGCCTGCTGTTGCAAAGGCAATAGCCTCGGATCTGTCGCAACTAGAGCCTGCTCACGCAAAGTACTTCCAAGCCAACGACCACGCGTTTGATGTCTCCCTTGACCCCTGGTACCAGGCAATAGCCCGTTTCAAGGCAGCCTTTCCTAGCACCCCGGTGGCTGTGACCGAGCCAGTTGGCGACTACATGCTCCAGGCGTCAGGATGCAAGATCCTCACCCCCTTTAGCCTCCAGGCTGCCATCATGAACGGAACAGACCCATCTCCACAGGATGTCACCATTGAGAACAACCTTTTCCGAGACCATAGCGTTAAGGTGTTCGTCTACAACCAGCAAGTCACAGACTCGCTTACTGCGTCGTTCCTGGCCCTTGCCAAGCAGGAGAAGATACCTGTTGTGGGGGTCTATGAAACCATGCCAACGCCCGGTTATACCTACCAGAGCTGGATGCTGGCGGAAGTAAACGCTCTCTACAAGGCCGTGTCAGCCAACCAATCCACGACGAGGCTGTGATGATCGAAGGAGCTTATGATCTGGCAGAGGACAAGGGCGAGGCGCTTGCCGTAGAGGGTGTAAGCGTCTGGCTGTCTGGGCGTGAGATCCTCCACGATGTCTCCTTTAGCCTGCACCGTGGCGAGTTCACCGGCCTTATCGGATCCAACGGTGCAGGCAAGACCACCCTGTTGCGCACGATCCTTGGCATGCAGGTCCCAACTACCGGCACCGTGCGCATAGGAGGCAGTCCTAGAGGCGCTCATGGAGCAGCGGTTGGCTACGTCCCTCAAAAGATACTGCTCGATCCAGATATACCATTGCGCTCGAGGGATCTAGTAGGACTGGGCTTTGACGGGCATAGGCTCGGCATTCCTCTCCGCTCCAAGCATCGCCGCATCCTTGTCGAGGAGATGCTCGAAGCCGTTGACGCTTCTAGGTTTGCTGATTCACGAGTCGGCACGCTCTCGGGCGGAGAGCAGCAGCGGGTCCTCATAGCTCATGCCCTGATCCGTCATCCGAGGTTGCTCCTTCTCGATGAGCCACTCGCCAACCTTGACATCCGTAGCGAGTATGAGGTCGTCGAGCTGCTGAGCCGGCTCGCCGAGGAGCAGGGAATCGGTGTCTTAATATCTGCCCATGATATGAATCCACTTCTTTCTGCAATGGACCGCATCGTCTATATCGCGAATGGCCGCGCTGCAAGCGGGACCACTGACGAAGTAGTGCGGACTGAAGTGCTGAGCAAGCTCTATGGATCGCATGTAGACGTCATTCGCATCCACGACAGGATACTGGTAGCCGCTGGTCATGAGCACGATGGACTACCCGCACATACCGAGCCCAGCGTCTGGGCAATAGGGGGCAGGTCATAGTGGTGGATGCCCTGCTCAGGTCGGTATTCGAACCCGGCCTTTTCTCAAGTGGCCCAGTTCACACCGCGGCGATCATAGGAGGAATAGCTGCTGTGGTCTCAGGCGTCGTTGGAACATTCACCGTAATGCGCGGACAGTCTTTTGCCGGGCATGCGCTTTCTGATGTGAGCGCGGCGGGTGGATCCGCATCGTTCCTCCTTGGCATCAGTCCATTGCTTGGATTTGTCGGCATGGCTGGCATCGCCGCTGGCGGCATGGAGATGATCGGGGTCCAGCGAGCCAGGGGAAGAGACCTGGCCACAGGAATCGTCCTGGGCGCGGGACTCGGCCTGGCAGCGCTGCTTTTATACTTTGATGCCACCTTTACCAGCACTACTGGGGCTGCGATCACAGTCCTGTTCGGCTCGATGTTCGCCATCTCCTCTTCAACCATCCCCCTTGTCGTTGCCTTCAGCCTGGTCGCTCTCGGGATGATCTTGGTCGTGTACAGACCACTCATCTTGAGCTCGGTCAGCACAGAGCTCGCGCAAGTACGTGGCGTCAGGGTGCGTCTCACCGAGTCCATCCACCTGCTTACGCTAGCCCTTGCAGTTGCTCTCTCTGCCATGACCATAGGGGCAATCCTGTCCACCGCTCTGCTTATCGGACCAGGCGCGGCTGCGTTAAGGGTGGCTCACCGCCCCGCCTGGGCGATCTTCTCTGCTGCCCTGATAGGCCTGGGCACTACCTGGGGAGGGATCCTGCTTGCCTATGACAGCTATTACTGGTCATCTGATCATAGAGGTTGGCCCGTCAGCTTCTTTGTAGTAAGCCTGATCTTCATCGCCTACCTGGTCTCAGGGAGGGTGGGGGCCAGATCAACCCACCGCGCGCCAAAGCCATTGGCCATCGAAGAGATCTCCTCTTCACCTACTCAGTCCACAAGAAGTTAAGCATGTTCTCTGGATTTATGGCCAACACCTGGATAGTAGCAACCGTGGTTGCGGCCGTGGCGGGAGTGGTAGGATTTTTTGTGGTCATACGAGGTTCATCCTTTGCAGCACACGCACTGCCGCTCGGAGCTTTCCCTGGTGCGGCAGCAGCAAGCCTGCTTGGCGTCAACGCCATCTTTGGTCTCGTAGTCTTCTCGGCGGTTGGTGCCATAGGGATTGGCCAGCTTTCCAAACGGGGAAAGCGTGACGTCGCCACTGCTCTCATCTTGGTGGTGCTTCTCGGGCTGGGAGCCCTATTCTTGAGCATGACAAGCGAGTATGCGCCTGAGATCTACTCCCTGCTCTTTGGTGAGGTGCTTGGAATCGCCAAAGATGAGGTCGGTCCTATAATCGGGCTGGGAGTTGTGGCAGTGCTCGCGATCGGTCTGCTGTACCGCCCACTCATGCTCAGCTCTATATCACCAGAGCTGGGGGAAGTACAGGGAATATCGACAAGCAAGATGGAGCTGTGCTTCCTGCTGGTGGTTGCTCTGGTGACTGCCATGGCCCTTCCTGTGGTAGGGGCTTTGCTGGTGTTCAGCCTGATGGTTGGCCCGCCCGCTGCTGCCCGAGCCTTTACGAACAGGCCGCAGGTAGCAATAGTGCTGTCAGCTGCGGTGGCGCTTGTGACGGTGTGGGCCTCCATCGCGATCTCTTACGAGTCTAATTGGCCTGTAGGCTTCTTCGTTGGAGGCTTCGGCGCAGGTTCATATTTCATCGGGCGTGGATGGACATGGCTAAGCAGGGCATACGCCACAAGAGCCGACACGGCCGTCGAGCTAGAGCACGCAGCATGACCTTGTCGTATTGGCACGTGTCGGACGCTACGCTGTCCGCTGTGAAAAGGGCCTATCTACCCACAAGACGAACCAAGCCTGAATAGCTCGGCAATAACGAGACCGTAAGCGGCAGACCTATCGAAGTGTTCGCGCTCAGGTGATCGACGCCTCAAAGATAGATGCTATTGAAGCATCCAGGGCGGCGGTGAACTCTTCGTCGCTTTGATCGACACTCAAGCCCTCTGTAAGGGCGCGCGAAAAGCTTGCGATCATGCCATGGTTACGAGCCAGCCGAGCGTTAGCCTCCTCGCGGCTGAAGCCTCCCGAGAGAGCCACTACCCGAAGTACGTTTGGATGGTTCACAAGCTCGCTGTAGAAATCATCCAACTCTGGCAAGCTCAGCTTGAGCATGACGACTTCATTTGAAGACAGCTGGCCCAGGTGATCCCCTATGAAAGCTTTGAGCAGTTCCTCTGCTCCAGCCTTGTCTGGAGCGTGGATGTCCACCTCGGGCTCTAGGATAGGCACAAGACCAGCCTGAAGGATCTGGCTTGCAAGCTCAAACTGCTGGTCGACTACCGCTTTGATCCCATCCTTGTCTGCGTGAGCGATGAACGACCGCATCTTGGTACCAAAGACGCCCTTGTCGGCCGCGCGCGCCAAAAGAGAGTTCAGAGCCGGAATGGGCTTCATCAGCTGCGCCCCGCTGTCCTGTGCTGCTAGGCCTTTGTCGACCTTTAAAAAGGGAACGACCCCTTTCACCTGCCAGAGATATTCTGAGCTGTCGCGGCCCTCGATCTGGCGATCCATGGTGTCTTCAAAGATGATAGAGCCCAGAATACGCTCCCCGTTGAAGCTCGGATTCGCTATAATTCTCGAGCGCATCTGGTGCATGAGAGCGAACATCTCGCTATCGGTTGTGTAGGCGCTCTCGGGAATGCCGTAAAGCTTTAGGGCTTTGGGCGTGCTTCCGCCACTCTGGTCCAGTGCAGCAAGGAATCCCCTGCCTGTCTTGATCTTATGGAACTGCTCTTGGTTCATAACACGCCCTCCGTTTTCTTATAGAGCAAGAATGGACTGTGCTGCGGTGTAGACCGCAACAGCTATGAGAAGCCACACGAACCATCTGGTCAGCCGAGCCGCTGGCACGTGGCCGGCAACTCGGTCGCCGATCAACACCCCGATAATACCCACGACGGTGAAGGGTAAAGCGACTCTCCAGTCTACGGCTCCATCAGAGAGGCGGAAGACCAACCCCTCTGCTGAGCTGATCGCAATTACTAAAAGCGAGGTGCCCACTGCGATTGGCATCTCAAAGCCCAAAGCGAGCACCAGAGCCGGCACGATCACGAATCCACCACCAACCCCAAAGAACCCGGTAAGGAACCCCACAACGCTTCCAGCCAACACCACTCGTGTGGCGGTCTCCGCTGCGGACCTGGGCCTTCGCGGATGCACCCCGGCAGAGACGTTTCCCCCAGCTGCAATGCCTCTGCCGGCTGGAACCGAGCCTGAAGCTGGATCGCCACCCTCCCCCTTTGCTGAGGCATTAGACCCACCATGGACCTCGGGATTGTCACCTGCTGGCTGAGCTAGCTGCTTGGCATGGCAAGGCGTCTCGGTGTGGTGCGAGTGCATCCGCCACGCCGCTACGAGGATCAGCCCTGAGAAGGCAAGAAGCAGCACATCGCCAGGAATGGCCCGGTTGAGAAGTGACCCGAGAAACGATCCCCCAATACCCACAAGCCCGAAGCCGAGACCAGCTAGGAACCGCACGCGCCCAGCTCGCAAGTGGCCACCCATGCCTACAAGGGCCGTGGTTCCAACCACGATCAGTGACGTCGTAGTCGCAGCGTGGGCTGCTTCTCCTGCTCCGTAGACAAGGGCAGGCACAGCTAGGATAGAGCCTCCGCCGCCCAGTGTCCCAAGGGAGAGGCCGATTAGGAACCCGAGCGGGGATGAAGCGGCAATGCGAACCGTGCTTACAGCACCGGTAGAGGCTTTTGCCATCTACTGCTCAGGCAAGTAAAGAGCTCTTTGGCAGTTTTACCATCCATCCTCTATTGCATGTTCTGGAGGGGTCGGTCCCCATCGCATCTACAGTTGAACACCTAACCAAGGCTACCTGGAAGTCGCAGAACCGTTCCCCCTAAATGCCTTCAAGTGACACCCTCCCAGCAACGCTCCACTACACGCAAGCCTGTGCCCCACTGCAGTGCTGCACCGCTTATTAGAGCCGCAGAGCTCCCGCTGCCCATGCAAAGTCAGTGCTACCATAGCGAACATGTGTTCTTGGATGGGCACGGAAGGCCAAGTGGAGTAGTTTGAAGCTGGGCATGCACAAAGGACCTAGGTGATGGCTCGGAAGGTGGCTGCAAATCGCCATGCCCGTCTTCTGGCCGTGGCTGAGCTTCTCTCCCCGTCACTAAATGGTCCGTCGTCGCATCGGTTGGCTAAGATCATCGAGGCTGGTGCCCTCGATAGCGAGGTTGCTATCCCAGCGCAGTCGTCAGTGAGCGAGGAAGACCTTGCATGGCTCGCTGGTGGCTTTGCCAGCCTCTCCCAGGAGCGACTCAGCTTTTGGACAACCGAGCTCGAGAACCTCACCAGACGCGGGGTGCGTATTGTGGACAGCGCTGAGGAGGAATACCCGACAAACCTGCGGATGATCCACAACCGCCCACCATTCCTCATGGTGCGTGGCACGCTCGCTGGAGATGACGATAGGGCGGTTGCGGTGGTCGGCACTCGCAAGCCCACCCCCAGAGGTCGCGACGCTGCCTATGAGATTGCAAGAGAGCTGGCCAATCGCCATGTAACAGTTGTATCCGGCCTGGCTGAGGGAATTGACACTGCTGCACATAGCGGGGCCCTATCGACTGGAGGCAGGACGATCGCGGTCTTCGGCACTGGCATAGATGTCGTATACCCGCCTCGGAACAGGGCTCTCGCAGAGGCTATAGCCAGATCGGGGGCCTGTGTATCACAGTTCTGGCCATCCCTACGTGGCACCAGATGGACCTTCCCGGTTCGTAACCTCGTTACTTCAGGCCTTTCACTTGGCACTGTGGTCGTCGAGGCTGGCGAGACATCTGGATCTCGCCTACAAGCACGAGCAGCCCTAAGTCATGGCAAACGCGTGTTTCTCCTCGATCAGCTGGTGCGAACCCAGCCATGGGCCCGTGATATCCTCAAGCGCCCTGGCGCCATCGCAGTTGACTGCGTTGACCAGATCCTCTCTGAGATCGAGATGGATCTGGCGACTGACATCGCCGTCGTGGTGTAGGCACGGGAGAGTGATAGAGGCCCGGCGGCTCATCCTGCCGCTCGCCGAAGCTCTAATCCCGGTTCCCGCTCAGCCCCAGGCTGGGATCTGCTCGATCTGCCACAGCAGCGCAGGGCCTGGGTACTCTGTCTGTGCTGGGTGTCACTCGGCAGCACGGATCAGCCCGCCCGAGATCCTGCCAGTCACGCTGTCGGTGCACGGTGGACTAGTGCACGATCACCTGTGGGGTTACAAGGAGAGCTCGAACCCCAAGGTCCGGAGCCGCATGGCCCTGCGTCTAGCCGCCCTACTTGCCCTTTTCATCGATCATCATGCTCACTGCATAGGTGCCTGGGACAGTGTCACATGCGTACCCTCAGCTCAGCGCGTCGCGCTCGAGCCGGTTGTGAAGCTCGTCCCGTCTCTGGCAGCGCACCACCAGAGGCTCCTGCAAGCACGAACCGATTCACGGCGCTCCCTTGACCCAGCCCAGTTCACTGTAAAGGGCTCGCTCCAAGGCCGGACCGTCCTTTTGCTCGACGACACATTCACGAGCGGGGCCAAGCTATTCAGTGCAGCGGCCTCCCTTCGTAACAGCGGTGCCACCGTTGCAGGTCCGGTCGTGATCGGCCGACATATACAGCGCAGCTGGCCTGACAGCTCGGAGCTGCTGACTTGGCTGGAGAAGCGCCCATGGGACGCGACCCGATGCGCCAGGTGCGCAGGAGAGCACCGAGGCGAGACCCTGTTCTAGCTGCTCAGCCAATACTTAGTCGGTGGTGGTTGAAAGACGCCAGCGTCACACCTGAACCAGCTTGCCAGTTGAGCCTCGTTCATAGCTGCTCCTTGCGCTGCCTGGGTGCGCGTGATCGTGACAGCACCCAGCAGCCCTGCACCAGACCGAACTTCCCCCTTCTTAGGTTCCTCGTGAGCTCACTTCGTCGCCCTGAGCTGGGCTCGTGCGCCTGTCGGGTGGTACAAGCGTAGTCATTTAATGGAGAGGGTATTGAGTCATAGATGCTGGCACCTTGCTATCAAGTGACAGAAGATGTCGTCATGTGGGTGACGCGGGTGCCGAACTATGGATCCCCGTCGGCGGTGCTGTTGCGCGAGAGCTTCCGCGAGGGCGGCAAGGTGAAGAACCGGACGCCCGCCAACCTCTCGCGCTGGCCGGACGACAAGGTCGCAGCCCTCCAGGCCGTGCTTGTAGGCAAGACTGCAACCCGACGCGCTCGATGGCGCGCTCGAGATCTCCCGCAGCCTCCCGCAAGGCCACGTGGCGGCGGTGCTCGGGACGCTGCGTCGCCTGGGGCTCGAAGAGCTGATCTCGCCGGTGGGATCCAAGGCGAGAGACGTGGCCGTCACGATGCCCTGCGCGCAGGTGATAGCTTCGCCTCC
>JAMCQF010000036.1 GCA_023379605.1 Actinomycetota bacterium | reverse complement strand
GAGTACCTGCTTGCTGGGGTCGGCTTTGCAGCCCTGGCGAGTGCTTTTATAGCTGGATGGAGGCTGGTAGGGGATCGACCTGCCGGCTCTAGGCACCCAGCAGGCGATCTACACCAGGACCCGGCGTCTCCAACAGGCGATCTACACCAGGACCCGGCGCCTCCAGCAGGCGATCTACACCAGGACCCGGCGTCTCCAACAGGCTATCTACACCAGGACCCGGCTCTCCAAGAAGGTAGCTCAGAGCGACCCGGTGGCATGAGCACCGCGCTCATCAAAGCTCCGCGTGGCGCAGCTGGCGCAGTGACAGTGCCCCTCGTGGCGGCAGTGGCAGCCCTGCTTGTAGTGCTGCCCCCCCTAGTCCGCCTTCCCTCCTGGATGCCCTTCTCCAATGTGGCGCCCAGCTTCGTTCCCGAGTGGGTTCATTGGAACTACAGCGGGTACCAGGGAAAGTCCGCCTGGCCCGAGTACCACGCGCTTATGGAGACCATGGCCCAGGTGGGAGATACGTACGGATGTGGGAGGGCCATGTGGGAGTACAGCCCTTCGGAGAACCGCTTCGGCACGACGATGTCGCTCATGCTCCTGCCGTACTGGACCAGTGACTGCGTGGACTCGATGGAAGGCCTGCTCTTTGAGTCCTCAGCAACTACTCCCTACCATTTCATCAACCAAGCCGAGCTCTCCCTAGAGCCGTCCGAGGCTATGGTGGGATTGCCATACGGGCCGTTGGATGTGGCTGAAGGGGTAAGGCATCTCCAGATCCTCGGGGTTCGCTATTACATGGCCTGCACCACTGCAGCCCAGCAGCAGGCCAGCGCTGACCCTGCGCTCAGCCTGATAGCGACGAGCGGCCCCTGGGAGGTGCACGGCCAAGGATGTGTCCCAGGCAGCCCCACAGAGACCTGGAAGATATACCTGGTGCACAGCTCGTCGGAGGTAGCACCTCTTGCTTATCAGCCAGTGGTGGGAACAGGCATTCCCTCTTCTGGGACTGGCTGGCTCCATGACGCCCTTAGCTGGTATGACAATCCAGCCAAGTGGGACGTAATGATCGCTGCGAAGGGCCCTGCCTCCTGGCATCGAGTGCCCGCTACAGAGGCTGCGAGCCTTATCCCTCGCAAGAGGCTTCCTGCTTTGAAAGTGAGCGATGTGGTGGAAAAGACGAGCTCCATCTCCTTTGACGTGAGCCGCCTGGGGGTTCCTGTGGTGGTGAGAACCTCCTACTTCCCCAACTGGCATGCGAGGGGAGCCGAGGGACCTTACCGGGCCTTCCCCAACCTTATGGTCGTCGTCCCTACCTCCCATCACGTCGTCCTTTACTACGGGGAGACTCCTGTCAATGTCGCCGGGCTCGCTATAACTGGGATATCACTTGTGGTGGTGGGCCTTTTCCTGTTCACGCGGCTCGGAAGGCGCCAGAAGGTGCGAGCAGCGATCTCAAAGTAGGATCGCCCATCATGATCTCTCCAGAGCAGGTCTTCAAGGCCTATGACGTTAGAGGCACTGTTCCAGACCAGCTGGACGCCGATCTCAGCCGTGCCATAGGAGGAGCATTCGCCAGGTTTGTGGGAAGGGGCCAGGTGATAGTGGCACGCGACATGCGTGAGTCCTCGCCGGAGCTTAGCCGTGCTTTCATAGCAGGGGCGCTGGCCGAGGGAGCAACCGTATCGGACATCGGGCTGGCTTCGACCGATCTCGCATACTTCGCCTCCGGAAAGCTCGACTCGCCCGCGGCGATGTTCACTGCTTCGCACAATCCAGCCAACTACAACGGGATAAAGATGTGCCTGGCTGGTGCAAGGCCCATCGGCCAGGACACTGGGTTGAAAGAGATCCAGCAGATCACAGGTGAGCTCTTGGCTGAGAGCCACCAGAATGGATCTGCTGAAAAGGCCATAGCGCAAGCGGAAGCCGACGGCCGTCTCATATATGTGGACCTGGTCGATGCATATGCGAGCCACGTCCACTCATTTGTCGACCTGTCGGCACTCAAAGAACTGAAGGTGGTAGCAGATGTAGCCAACGGCATGGGCGCTCTGGTGGTTCCCAAGGTCTTTGCCAAGCTGCCTTTCGATCTAACCGTCTTATTCCCTGAGCTGGATGGGCACTTTCCCAACCACCCAGCTGACCCAATACAGCCTGAGAACCTGGTGGACCTCCAGGCGGCTGTGGTGAAGCTCCACGCAGATGTAGGGCTGGCCTTCGACGGGGATGCAGATCGGGTATTTCTGGTGGACGAGAAGGCAGAGCCTGTCTCTGGATCTCTCACTACCGCACTTGTGGCTGCGGCCATGCTGGAAAAGCACCCTGGGGCTACCATCCTATACAACCTCATCTGCTCAAAGGTGGTTCCTGAGACGATATTTGAGCATGGCGGCATAGCGGTAAGGACCAGAGTCGGTCACTCGTTCATAAAGGAGGTGATGGCGCAAACCGGAGCCGTTTTCGGCGGTGAGCACTCAGGGCACTATTACTTTCGAGACAACTACCGTGCCGATTCAGGGTTGATCGCGGCAATGGTGGTGCTCGAGCTCATGTCCAAGTCCGGCAAGCCTCTATCGGAGCTGCTCGCCCCTTACAAACGCTACAGTGACTCTGGCGAGCTCAACACCAGGGTCGCAGACCCAGCAGCTGCTGTGGAGGCACTCGCCGCCCGGTTCGAGGCTGAAGGCTTGAGCGTGGATCGCCTGGACGGGGTCACTGCAGACGGCGGCAGCTGGTGGTGCAATCTGAGACCGTCCAACACCGAGCCCCTGCTACGGTGCAACGTCGAGGCCGCCACTCCCCAGGAGTGCTCTGCTCGTGTGGAGCAGGTGCTCGCCATGGTGAGAGAGTTAGCCTCGTAGCGCCCGGCGGAGCTTGCCGGCAGATGATAGGAGTCAACATGCCTCTCGACCCCCAGCTTCTCGAGATCCTGGCGTGCCCTGAGGACAAAGGGCCGCTCTTGTACTTCCCCGATACCGTGCTGACCGAGGAGATCCTCTACAACCCGCGACTTCACCGAAAGTACCTAGTGCGCGAAGGGATACCGGTCATGTTAGTGGACGAGGCGGTACAGGTAGACGATGAGGAGCACTCGAGCCTCATCTCCAAGGCAGAGGCCTACGGGATAAAGCCCACCTTCGAGGTTCCAAACCCGTGAGCGACAAGCCCGGCATGGCGCACCCAGCCATGGGCGCGCCAGCCATAGAAGGGCGGTTGGACTCCCAGGGAATGCTCGCTGCAACGGCAGGACTCCCCGAGCAGGTAGAAGAGGCCACGGCCCGTGCCACTGGCATCGAGGGCCTCCCCCACCACGACGACATCGAGAACGTGGTTGTAATGGGCATGGGAGGGAGCGGCATTGCAGGAGACCTGCTCTTGGCAGTGGCAGCGCCTTTCATGGCTGTGCCGGTAACGGTGGTGAAAAGCTATGCCCCGCCGGCCTTCGTCGGTCAGAGTACACTTGTGTTTGCCATCTCCTTCTCAGGAGACACAGAGGAGACCTTAGAGGCCGTCGACGAGGCTGCAGATGCTGGCGCTGCGATCGTCGCGGTGACCGGAGGGGGAGAGCTGGCGCGAATGGCTGAGGGATGGGGTGCCCCGGTGATACCGGTGCCAGCCTCCATTCCCCAGCCCCGCGCAGCGCTTGGGGCCATGGCGATCCCGCCCCTTTTGGTGCTGGAAGAGGTGGGACTGTTCCCAGGGGCGAGACGGTGGGTAGATCTGGCCGTGGTGCAGCTAAAGCGCCGTCGTGACGAGCTGGTGGGGTGGGACTATGCCGGCCTTGGCGCGCCCGCAGAACCGGAGCTTTTGGCGGGAACCCTGGCTGATCGGGTGGCCAAGTCCATTGGCAGGACTATCCCGCTCATCCATGGGGCAGGCGCGATAGGGGCCGCCGCGGCCCAGAGGTGGAAGACCCAGATCAATGAGAACGCGAAGACCCCGGCCTTCTGGGCGGTCCAGCCGGAGCTGTGCCACAACGAGATTGCCGGCTGGGGGGTGCTCGGGGATGTGACACGCCAGGTGCTCACTCTTGTGAACCTCCGCCACGATGGTGAGCACCCTCAGATGGTTCGCAGGATAGAGCTCGTGAACGAGCTCATGGGCGAGGTGGTGTCAACGGTGGTAGAGGTACGAGCGCAGGGTGAGGGCGATCTTGCCCAGTTGCTCGACCTCATGTTGATTGGCGATCTAGTGTCGCTTTACATGGCTGGCGCAGAAGGGCTGGACCCCGGGCCTGTCCCGGTGCTTGTGGAGCTGAAAGAGCGCCTCCGAAGGTGGCTAGAGAGCTGGGACCGCACAGAGCCGCATGGGTAGAGAGCTGGGACCGCACAGAGCCGCATGGCTAGAGAGCTGGGACCAGCTGGGCTGTGCCTTACAGCTCAGGATATGCACCCATCGTCGAAAAAGAACTTAAGACCGCAGAAGAAAGCTAAGAAAGAGAGACCACTGAAATGTCAAGCGCAAGATCTACAAAGAGCGATATAGCAGACGCGTCGCTCTCGGGCCTGGGCCGCCAGCGAATTGCTTGGGCAGACGCGAACATGCCCGTGCTCGCCTCTATCCGCAAGCGCTTCGAGAGAGACCTTCCCCTAAAGGGTGTGAACGTGGCCGCATGCCTGCACATCACCACTGAGACCGCCAATCTGCTAAGAACATTGAAGGCCGGCGGGGCCAACGTGTCAGCTTGTGCCTCCAACCCGCTCTCTACCCAGGATGACGTTGCAGCCTCCCTGGCGCTCGACGAGGGCATCTCCACCTATGCGATCAAAGGGGAGGACCAGGCCACCTACTACCGCCACATCGACTTGGTGCTCGACGGCCATCCCATGCTGACCATGGACGACGGCTGCGATCTGGTCTCCCGGCTGCATGGTGAGCGACCCGATCAGGTTGCCGAGCTGATCGGGGGGACCGAGGAGACCACCACGGGGGTAATACGACTTAGAGCCATGGAGGCGGGCAAGGCCCTCGGATATCCGATCGTGGCAGTGAACGACGCAGATACCAAGCACCTTTTCGACAACCGCTACGGGACCGGGCAGTCCACTTTGGATGGGGTGATCCGTGCAACCAACATCCTGCTCGCTGGCAAGACCGCTGTGGTTGCCGGTTACGGTTTCTGCGGCAAAGGAGTCGCTTCACGCCTGCGCGGCATGGGTGCTCAGGTGATCGTCTGCGAGATCAACCCTCTTCGGGCGCTGGAGGCAGTGATGGACGGCTTCAGGGTGGAGCCGATGAGCGCTGCAGCCCGGGAGGGGGAGCTTTTCATAACCGTCACCGGGAACCGCGATGTGATAGCTGCAGAGCATTTCCAGGTCATGCGAGACGGGGCCATCCTGGCGAACTCGGGCCACTTCGACATTGAGATAGACATAAAAGCCTTAGAGAAGCTCTCGGGTGGGCGCAGGCGCGAGGTGCGTCCCATGGTCGAGGAGTATGTGCTGGGAGATGGATCGGGCGAGCACCGAGTGATGGTCATAGCCGAAGGGCGCCTCGTGAACCTTTCTGCAGCCGAGGGCCATCCGGCATCGGTCATGGACATGAGCTTTGCCAACCAGGCTCTTGCCGCGGAGTGGGTGCTGAGCAGGAAAGGGGAGCTCGAGAACCGGGTTTACAACGTTCCCGCCCACATAGACGCCGAGATAGCCAGGTTGAAGCTCGACACCATGGGAGTCCAGATCGACAGGCTCACCGAAGCCCAGGAGGAGTACCTCTCCTCTTGGACCACCGGCACCTGATCACCTGCCAGAGCTCACAACCCAGAAAGCCTGAGCACCTGGTGTGCATCTACAGGGGCACTCCGGTGCCTGCGGGCGCGAAGCAGCAGAAAGCCTGAGAACCTGGTGTGCACCTACAGCAGGTGCGGGTCCTGCTTTGCTCGCAAACAAGCCCGGTGGGGCTGTGGGTGGACTGGCAGAGCGCGATTCTGAGCTAATCCCAAGGGAGGAAGTGCAGGATGGTTGCATGCCCAAGGTGCTGGTCGTAGACGACGAAGCTCACATCACAGAGCTTGTGTCCATGGCGCTTCGCTACAACAACTTCGACAGCGAGCTTGCCTCAAGCGGTCGTTCTGCGCTGGAGGCCGTGGTAAGGGACAGGCCGGACCTGGTGATATTGGACGTGAGCCTGCCCGATCTGGATGGGTTCGAGGTGGCGCGACGGTTGAGAGAGAGCGACGGACCCAGCCGGCACCTGCCCATCATCTTCCTCACTGCACGTGACACCACCTCGGACAAGGTGCACGGGCTCACCCTTGGTGGCGACGACTATGTGACCAAGCCCTTTAGCGTAGAGGAGCTGGTGGCAAGGGTGGTCGCTGTGCTGCGGCGCGCTGGCAAGGTTATAGAGCTGACTCCCACCGAGTTCCGCCTGCTGCACTACCTGCTGGCCAACCCTCGGCGGGTCCTCACAAGGGACCAGATCCTAGACAGGGTCTGGGATTACGACTTTGAGGGCAATGCCAGCGTCTTGGAAACCTACATAAGCTACCTACGGCGCAAGGTTGATGCCGTGGATCCGCCCCTTATACACACAGTGCGTGGCGTGGGCTACAGCTTGCGCCTGCCTAGAGCAGAGCGGAGCGAGCCGTGACGCTTCGCCACAGGCTGGTGCTGGCCCAGCTCGTGGTTCTGGCGGTTGGTCTTGTCGTGTTCGCGTTCGTGAGCTACAACCTCTACAGCCACTCCCTCTACACCCGAATCGACTCCGAGCTGACCGGCGCAGTCCCCTACCTGGCACATGCTGCCCTGCTTGCCGAGGCGCCTCCAAGCAGCTCCCATGGCTCGCATATGACCTTTCAGGGCCAGCGCCCAACGAAAGCTAAGGAAGCTCTGCCCAGGAGCTATTTTGGTCGGCTGGGTTTCGCCCACCATCCCCGCAGCGGCACGTTCCTGCCTCCAGGGACGCTTGCAGAGGTCATAAGCCCGACAGGAAAGGTCCTTGGCGAGGTGACCTTCAACTTCGGTTCCGGGCCAATTGCGGCGCCGCTCCTTCCTAGATCCCTGAGCGCTCCGCTCGGTCAGCCACCCAGGATCTTCACCACTGGATCAGCTTCGAGCAGCGTGAGCTACCGGGTGCTGGCTGTGGGACTGGACACGAGCGGGGACATGGTGGTGGTGGCGGTGCCCCTCACCGACGTCACGAGGTCTTTGCAGCACTTGCTCACCATCTACCTCCTCGCAGGCCTTGCGGTGCTGGCTGCGCTGGGCCTCGCAGCCACTTTGATCGTCCGACGAGGCCTGCGCCCGCTTGAGGCCATGGCAAAGACCGCCGATGCCATAGCTGAAGGTGAGTTCTCCCACAGGGTGAATCCTGAGCAGCGGCGGACCGAGGTTGGCCAGCTGGGGGTGGCGTTCGACACGATGCTGGACCGCATACAGAGCGCGTTCAGTGAGAAGGAAGCTACTGAGCAGCGCTTGCGCCAGTTCCTTGCCGATGCCTCGCACGAGCTGAGAACCCCGCTCACGTCGATACTTGGATACGCTGAGCTGTTTCATCTGGGCGCTGAGCAGAGCCCCGCTGACCTAGAGACGGTGATGAGGCGCATTGAGGAAGAGGCCACGAGGATGAAGCTCCTCGTGGAGGATCTCTTCTTGCTGGCCAGGCTGGACCATCCCCGAGAGGCAGAGGCTGCGCCGGTGGATCTGGCTGTGCTTGCAGCAGATGCCTGCAGCGACGCTGCTGCGGTGGATCCTACGAGGCGGATCACCCTGGAGGCTCCATATCCGGTCGTGGTGGATGGCGACGAGCTTCACTTGCGCCAAGCCGTCTCGAACCTGGTGACGAATGCCATCAGACATACCCCTGCGGGCAGCGCTGTGGAGGTGGCCGTGCACCGCGAAGGTGCCAATGCAACCTTGAGCGTAACTGATCACGGCCACGGCTTGAGCGAGGAGGCACTCTCCCACGCCTTTGACCGGCTCTGGCGCGGTGAGCGGGGACGTGGCGGGGAAGGAAGTGGTCTGGGCCTGGCCATAGTGGCAGGTGTGGCTGCGGAGCACGGGGGCAGGGTAAGCGCATGTAACGTTCCCGGTGCCGGTGCTCGCTTTCTGCTCCAGATACCGCTGCTCAATGCCGCAGAGCTCACAGTTGCTACAGGGACAGGTCCTCTTCGCGGGGAGCTCAATCCCTTGGCGCCCAATTTGCCAGAGCACGGAGGATCGAGCAGGGACAGGTCCTCTTCGCAGGGAGCTCAAGTAAGCCACGAGGCCAGCTAGCTATGAGCGAGCGTTAAGTGGGCGTTGGCAGAGCGTGCGATGTGAGCCAGCTGTGAATGTGGACTCCAAGGAATTTCACAGGCTATTCCCTGGGTGCTTGGAGGGTTGAAGGCTTAGCTGTTAAGCGCTGGGGTTGAGATATCCAGCTCGACGGTGGTGTCGCATCACCCACCAGCACCGAAGTCATTCAAGACCCAAGGGAAAAGCTTCATGGCACGCATTCACCTTCCGCACATAAAGCACAAAAAGCGCTGGATCGCGGCCAGCCTCGCTGTCGTGGTGGCCGCGGGCGCAGGTGGCGCAGCCTACGTGGAGACCCAGCCGGCTGCAGCCCACTACGTTTTGGCCTCTGCGACCATTGGCACTATCAGCCAGACCGTTGTGGTCTCGGGCACCCTAGAGCCAGTGACGGATCTGGGGCTGAACTTCGGTGAGACGGGGACGGTGTCTGCTGTGAACGTGACCCCTGGCGAGAAAGTCAAAGCTGGGCAGGTGCTCGCCACCGAGGATACCGCCAGCCTCGACACAGAGCTTACCGAGGCCGAGGCCAGCCTCGCTGAGAACCAGGCCAAGCTCGCAAGCGACGAGGCAGGTCCTACTCCAAGCGAGATCCAATCCGCCCAGGCCAGCCTCACCCAGGCGGAGAACTCCCTTGCCAGCGCCGAGGCCTCGATGAACCAGACTATACAGGTCGACGCGACAGGCCTGGGCGAAAGTGAGGTGAGCGCAGCCCAACAGCTTGCAGCCGATGAGACCTCGCTCAGCTCCGATGAGGCCAACCTGGCAAAGACCGAGATCTCCAACTCCGAGTCCGCCCAGCAGGCACAAGACCAAGTCACCTCCGATGTGAGCGCGCTGGCAGCAGACCGCGAGGAGCTCGCCAACACCAACGCCTCCAACCAGCAGGCATTGGCTCAGGCCCAAGAGCAGGTGAGTGCGGCACAGAGCTCGCTTGGCAACGCTGAGACCGCAGTGCAAAATGCTGAGGCCACGCTCTCCAACGATCAGACCACACTATCGGATGACGAGTCGCTTCTCTCCTCATATCAGAATGTCCTCGCAACCGATCAAGCCTCTGTGGCAAATGGACCAGGTGAGGGCCAGGCTGTGGCGACCTATTCAAGCGGTGAGACCCTCTCGCAGACCCAGGCGGTCTCCACGGCCGACCAGCAGATCGAGCTTGCAGACCAGCAGAGCTACTCCCAGGCCAACGAGGAAGCAAGCAATTCCAGCTCCGAGGAGTCCCAGGCGGAGCAGACCTACGAGGCAGACGAGCAGATCTACCAGTCATGTGTCGCAGGAGAGAAGGCCGACCCTCCTACGTGCACGTCCTCGCAGGCAAGCGAGGACCAGACCCAGGCCAACCAGGCCCAGGATGTAGTCAGCGCAGATCAATCCCAGGTTACCTCCTACCAAGACGATGCGTCGGCCGACTCGGCTGCAGGTGATGCGGCATCCAGCGCTGCTGGCAAGGCTTCCACAGTTATAGCTGACTTCGGCTCTGTCACCTCTGCCCTCAACGGGGTCACCTCCGCCCAGGAGAGCGTGACATCTGCCGAGCAGTCGCTTGCAGATGCACAGAGCGCTTACCAGGCACAGGAGCTAAAGAACACAGAGGCCGCCGATTCCGCACAGGTGCAGGTCCAGGATGCCGAGACCAGCCTGGAAGAGGCTGAGCAGTCGCTTGCAGATACAGGCAACGCCGACAAGGCCACGCTTGCAGCTGCACAGGACTCGCTTGCCCAGGCCCAGCAGTCCGAGATCACAGATGCCACCACAACCCTTGCCGACGCCATGGCAGCTGAGGCTACGGCCTGCCAAAAGCCCAGCTCCAATGGCGCTGGAGCTTCCCAGTCCTCTGGGGACTCCACGGAGGTATGCACCCAGGCCCGGGCTGCTGCTTCTGCTGCTGAAGCCGTGCTCGCAAAGGACCAGTCTGCAACTGACCAGGCTCAGATACTGGCCGATGCCACAGAGGCCAAGGACGCCCAGACCCTCCAGTCGGCCCAGTCTGCAGTCACCTCTGCAAATACCGAGCTTGCAGACGCGAAAGGTTCGGAGTCGGTTCTTTACGCGCCGCCTTCCCAGTCCACCATAGAGTCTGACGACGCAGGGATCAGCTCGGCTGAGGCTGGTGTGCAAAATGTTAAGAACGAGATATCTCAAACAGAGATAGTTGCTCCGGTGGCGGGAACCGTTGCAGAGGTCAACATATCAGTTGGCCAAGCTGGGGGGTCAGGAGGGGCCAGTGGCTCAGGAGCTAGCACAGCTGGAGCGAGCACAGCCGGCTCATCGTCTTCCAGCTCCCCGTCGGGCTCTATAATCTTGGAGAGCCCCAACTCCTTCGAGGCCAACACCGAGGTCACAGACACCGAGATCTCCGAGATCCAGCTCGGTGATACAGCCGAGGTGACCTTGAGCGGCTCTACCTCGGCTGATCCGATCACTGGAACCGTGAGCGAGATAACGCCCATGGCCATCACATCCGATGGCGTGTCAGCATACCCGGTCACGGTCGTGCTCACAGGTGATCCGACAACGAAGCTCTATGCAGGTATGTCTGCCACCGTCTCTATCGTAACAAAGCAGGTATCGGACGTTCTAACCGTTCCCACCTCAGCGGTGCACACCATTGGTACCCGCAGCCTTGTCTACGTGATGAAAGATGGCAAGGAGGTGCCCACCCTGGTCACCACCGGGGCTTCCGACAGCCTATCCACCGAGATCACCTCCGGGCTTTCCCCAGGCGAGCAGGTGGTCCTGGCTGAGCTGAACAAGCCGCTGCCTTCCACCACCACAAGGCCGGCGTTCGGCGGCTTCGGCGGCGGCGCAGGTGGGTTCGGCGGCTTTGGTGGCAGAGCAGGTGGGTTCGGCGGCTTCGGCGGCGGCGCAGGTGGCTTTGGTGGCGGCGCAGGCGGCTTCGGTGGCGGGGCGGCAAAGGGCGGCTGATGACGGGCCAGTCGAGCATGGAGGATGACACGGCCCAGATGGGCGCAGTGGAAACCCGCGAGGATACAGCACAGCTCGTGAGGGTGAGCTCAACCAGAGGAGACCCTGGAGGTGCTGTTGCTACCTTGAAGCTCGCCGAGGTGACCAAGACCTACGGAATGGGTGATGTGCAAGTACATGCCCTGCGAGGCGTGGACCTTGTCGTGGACGAAGGTGAGTACATCGCGATAATGGGCCAGTCTGGATCTGGCAAGTCGACTCTCATGCACATCTTGGGATGTCTGGATTCACCTACCACTGGCACCTACTACCTGGAGGGAAGGGACGTGAGCCAGCTTGACGAGCTTGAGCTGGCCAAGATTAGAAACAGGCGCATTGGCTTTGTATTCCAGCAGTTCCACCTACTACCTAGGATCTCCGCCTGGCGCAACGTAGAGCTTCCCTTGGTCTACGCAGGCGTAAGACCACGCTCAGCCAGGCGAGAGCGGGCAATAGAGGCTCTGGCATCGGTGGGCCTGGCAGACAGGGTCGAGCACCGTCCAAACGAGCTCTCTGGCGGCCAGCAGCAGCGGGTGGCTATAGCCAGGGCACTGGTGAGCGATCCCGCCATCATCCTCGCAGATGAGCCCACCGGGAACCTCGCATCAGATCAGGCAGATGAGACCCTTGCCATCTTCGAGGCAATGCACGACCAGGGCCGCACGGTGGTGCTAATCACCCATGAGCCCGACGTTGGCGAGCGTGCCAGGCGCATGGTGAGGATTCGAGATGGCAAGGTCATCGCCGATGAGCCCACCGCAAGGGGGACAAGCAGGTGAACTGGGCAGAGACAGCGCGCAGCGCCTGGGAGAGCCTGATCGAGCGCCGCGGTCGGTCAGCTCTTACGATGCTCGGCATCCTGATCGGGATCACTGCTGTCATACTCACCGTTGGGCTCGGAGAAGGGGCCCAGGCCAAGGTCTCCAGTGCCATCTCCGCCTTGGGGTCCAACCTGCTTACGATAACCCCCGGATCTTCCACCACGGGACTGGTGCGCGGTGGACTGGGCTCGGCAAGCGATCTAACTCTCTCAGATGCACAGGCGCTCTCCTCGAAGCTGGATGCACCTGACATAGCCAAGGTGGCCCCGGTCGCCCAGAGCTCAGCAACCCTCACTGCAGGCTCCAATAACTGGACCGCCCCGATCACCGGCACGACACCTGCCTACACCGCCGTGAGAGACCGCCAGGTCGTAGATGGCACCAACTTGACAAATGCAGACGTGTCCCAGGGGAACAATGTCGCAGTCGTGGGATCGGAGGTCGCAGAGGAGCTGTTCGGATTTACCCCTCCTGTGGGCCAGACCATGGACATCTCCGGGGTCCCTTTCAATGTGATAGGCGAGCTCAACACAGCGGGCTCCTCGGGAGCGAGCAACGAGGACGACATCGTGCTCATCCCAATCACAACCGAGGAGAACCTCTTTGGCACGAGCGGTCCCTATCCAGACAGCGTGTCGGACATATACATCTCCGCCACCAGCTCTTCGACCATAAGCGCTGCTTACCAGGAAGCAGATGACCTGCTCTTGCAGCTGCATGGGATCACGACCCCTGCAGACGCCGACTTTACGATAACTCCGCAAACTACCCTGCTCTCTACTGCCACCTCGGTCTCCAAGGCCCTTACCACCCTGCTTGCGGGTATAGCGGCGATAGCGCTGCTGGTCGGGGGAATCGGTGTGATGAACATCATGCTCGTATCGGTGACCGAGCGGGTGGGTGAGATAGGTTTGCGCAAAGCTCTAGGGGCCACTCCCGGGCTCATACTGCGCCAGTTCCTCCTCGAGGCAGGCGTCCTCGGGCTCGTCGGTGGGCTGGCGGGTGTGGTGCTAGGCGTGCTGGGTGCGGTTGTGCTGCCCCACCTGATATCAGATCCGATCACGATATCGCCGGTAGCAGTAATAGGGTCCGTCGTGGTGGCAGCAGGGATCGGGCTCATCTTCGGTGTCTACCCAGCTTCGCGCGCCGCTCGCCTCTCGCCCATAGATGCCCTTAGAAGTGAGTAGCGCCTTAGAGGAGATCTTCGGTTGTCTTCGAGCCGCTGGGAGCTCCTGGCAAGGCCCCGGCTCAAAAACCATTGAAAGGAGTTGCAATGAACTTCACTTTCCCCCACACCGGTTCCCCGGGGAGGCACCGGTCGCTACCTGCCAAGCGCACGAGAGCGGTGATCGCATCTGGGATGTTCATGGCTATCGCGCTGGGATTTACAAGCTGTAGCTCATCTTCAACTACCACAAGCGCGCCGGCGTCCACCAGCTCGGCTGCGGCCAGCGCTTCCCAATCAGCGTATGCCAAGTACACCGCCTGCCTTGCAGCGCACGGGGTCAGCTTTCCCAAGTACTCGAGCTCCTCAACCCCGCCTACCACTGTCTCTGCCGCCACCCGCCAGGCAGCCCAGGCTGCCTGCAGCTCGGACCTGCCGTCTGGCGCGCACGGGTTTGGCGCCTACGGCGGCTTTAACGCAAAGAACCTGAGCCCTGCGGCAAAAGCCGAGCTCACCAAGTACACCGCTTGCCTTTCAGTGCACGGGGTCAGCTTTCCCAAGTACAAGCGACCGGCGTCAGTCTCAGGATCGGCGGCGGGCTCCGCGCCCCCGACGGGCAGCGGGTCTTCGAGCTCGGGCGCAAGCGCAGGTGGCTCTAGCCACTTCCATTTCAGCTCGGCTGAGGCCGCCAAGGTTAAGGCGGCCATGGCAGCTTGCGAGTCGCTGAGGCCTAAGATTCCTACCCCGACCTCTACCTCGACCGCCTCCTGATATAGCTTGGCGGTTGAAGTGGCGGGAAGGTGAGGGAGAAGCTTAAGGTCGTTTCCTCCACCCCAGCGTTTTCCGGTGTGGTTGCCGGGCTGGCCGGGGTGGTGTTCGTCCTGTTGCGCCTTGCGATAGTGGCGCACTGGAACCCCGGTGTGTTCGCGGTGGTTGGCAGGGTCTTCGCGATACCAAGCCAGGTGCCTCATGGAATACCGGTGATACCGGGCACCGGCTATGACGGCGAGTTCTACCTGCGCCTTGCCTACGACCCTTTCGACTACGCAACGAGGGCCTTTGGGATCACCTTCAACGCTTCCTACCGGCTCCAGCGAGTCGTGTACCCCTTTTTGTCCTGGTTGGCTGCCGGTGGCCAGGCCGGCGCAGTTCCCTGGTCGCTCATCTGGGTGAACGTTGCTGCGCTGGCAGCTACGGGCTACTTCGGTGCGCGGCTCGCATCAGAGATGGGTCGCCCTGCTGTGTGGGGGGTGGTGGTGGCAGGGTACTTCGGGTTCCTCTTTACCATCGGCAGGGACACAGCAGAGGTGGTCGCCATAGCGCTCATGGTGGCAGCGCTCGTGGCGCTCAGGCAGGGCAAGGTGGTCATTGCCGGGGTGGTCTTGGCCGCGGCGGTTCTCACCAGGGAGACCATGGCCCTTGTTCCACTAGCCCTCGGCATCGTGCGCTTGGCCGAGATCCTAAAGGACCGCAAAGGCCAGCTCAGGGTCAAGAGCACCGACGCTGCATGGGCGATCCCAGGGGTGGTGTTCCTGGCCTGGCAGGCAGTGATATATCTTATCACGGGTAAGGTGCCCTTTCACTCCGACGCTAGAACCAACCTTGGCACGCCGTTTGTCGCTATGGCAGGGGCAATAGCTCGCTATGTACCTGAGGCGCTCCACGGGGAGCTGGCCCCGGCCATTTGGGTCGTGGAGCTGGTCGGGCTGGCAGTCGTGGTGATATGGGGGCTCTTTGGTCTCCGTGGCTCCAGTCGTCCCTACGAGAAGGTCGCCTTTGCGCTCTCGCTTGTGATGGCAGTCAGCCTCGCAGGAGGCATCTGGTATGGCCAAGCCGACTTTCGCAGCCTGGCGAG
>JAMCQF010000035.1 GCA_023379605.1 Actinomycetota bacterium | reverse complement strand
AAAGCCTCGACGCTCGGCCCACCGCAGGTACATCCTAAGAAGCATCTCCGCCCAGTCCTGAGCGTCTGTACCGCCGGCCCCCCCGTGTATCTCGGCTACAGCATCCAAAGAGTCGTACTCCCCTGAGAGCAGGGATCGCAGGTCCAGGTCGTCCAAAGCTTTCGCCAGCTGGGCCACCTGCTCTCCTACCTCCCCGGTGATCGAGGAGTCGTCCTCCTCGATTGCAAGAGCCACCAGCTCCTCTAGGTCACCCAGGCGTGCCCGAAGCCCTGCGAGCAGCTCCACGTCTTCATTTACCTGGCCGAACTCCTTGCTCACGGCCCGGGCGGCCTGGGCGTCCTCCCAGAGGTCGGGCCTGGCCAGCTCGACCTCTAGCTCGGCGCGTCGCGAGACCAGCTTGTCAAGGCCTAGGTAACGGTCCGCCCCAGCAAGGCGCTCTTCGAGCACGGAGAGCTCTCCGGCGAGCTCTTTCAGGCGGGAACCGGCAAGCTCGCTCTTGGCCGCTCTCTCGCCTGCGGGCTCAGGCCTGGCCATGGCAGAGCTTGTACTTCTTGCCACTGCCGCACCAGCACGGATCGTTGCGCCCAAGCTTCTTGCCACTGCCGGCAGCCCCCGGCGCGCCTGGCTGGGTGCCTCCTGCGCGCTGTCCAGGCTGGGGGCCATCTCCGGCCTGTGCCAGCTGGCGACCTCCCCCGCCAGCTGGCGAGCCAGGGCCGGCTCTCCGCGCGCTCGAAGACTCTGGCGGGCCAGCTTGAGGCGTAGAGCGCACCTGCGGCAGAGCCGGTGGCAGCCCTGCCCGGCCAGCCCCTATCTCCGGAGAAGCTCCAACGAGCACCGATGACCACTCCTGGACGGGGTCCTCTGCGGCCACGTACTGGGCCTTGCTCAGATCCGGTTCCGCAGCCTGGGGGGCAAGCAGCTCCACATGCATGACATAGCGCAGGTAGTCGTCCTCGATTATGTCCATGAGCTGGCCAAACAGCTTGAATCCCTCGGTCTGCCAGGAGACGAGAGGATCCTGCTGACCCATCGCACGAAGGTTGATACCCTCTCGTACTGCGTCCATCTCGGCCAGGTGCTCGCGCCAGCGCTGGTCGATGATCTGCAACATCACCTCGCGCTCTATATCTCTGGCTGTCTCTATCCCACCTGGCATCTCCTCTGAGCGCTTGCGGTAGTAGCCGAGCGCCTCCACCACTACGCTCTCGGTCACCTGAGCCTGGCTGGTCGCCTGTAGCAGGTCCTCCTCTGTGAACTGGGTCGGGTAGTACTGGGAGAGCTCGGCCAGGAGCTTGCCTATGTCCCAGGACTCGGGGTAGTCATTGGGGCAGCTCTCTGCCACCAGGGCGGAGAGGGTGTTCTCGAGCAGCTCCTCTGTGCGCTCGGAGAGGTCCTCTCCATCGATGATCTGAAGCCTGCGCGCATAGATCACCTTGCGCTGCTTGTCCATGACCTCGTCGTACTTAAGGACGTCCTTGCGGGTCTCGGCGTTCACAGCCTCCACGGTGGTCTGGGCCCGCTCGATGGCCTTGCTCACCATCTTGGCCTCTATGGGCACGTCCTCGGGCAGGGCGCGGTCCATGACCCAGTTCATCGCTCCAGTCGCAAAACGCCGCATGAGCTCATCTTCCAACGACAGGTAGAAACGGCTCTCGCCAGGATCTCCCTGCCTTCCGGAGCGACCACGAAGCTGGTTGTCTATGCGCCTGCTCTCATGACGCTCGCTTCCAAGGACATAGAGCCCACCCAGCTCCCTTACGAGGTCGCCCTCGGAACGGCACTGCTCGGCAAACTTCTCCTTGAGCCTTCCCAGAGCCTGCTGGCCCTCCTCGGTGGACAGGTCCAGCCCCTCAGACTGGGCTTCCTGGAGGGCCAGGCCATCGGGGTTACCACCGAGCAGGATGTCCACGCCGCGGCCAGCCATGTTGGTAGCGACGGTGATGGCATGGAGCCTTCCCGCCTGAGCAACTATCGACGCCTCTCTGGCGTGCTGCTTGGCATTTAGCACCTCGTGAGGTATCCCTCGCTTGTCCAAGAGCCTTGAGAGGTGCTCGGATTTTGCCACTGACGCCGTGCCCACCAGCACCGGCTGGCCGATCTCGTAACGGTGGGCAAGGTCCTCTACGACCGCGGCGAACTTGGCGTCCTCGGTCTTGAACACCAGATCGGGATGGTCCTGGCGGACCATCGGGCGGTGGGTCGGTATGGGGACCACAGGCAGGTTGTAGGTGCTCGCAAACTCTGAGGCCTCCGTCTCTGCGGTGCCTGTCATGCCCGCAAGCTTCTCGTAGAGGCGGAAGTAGTTCTGCAAGGTGATAGTGGCCCAGGTATGGTTCTCCTCTTTGATCCGCACCCGCTCCTTGGCTTCCACTGCCTGGTGCAGCCCCTCGGACCACCTCCTGCCTTCCAGGACCCGGCCGGTGAACTCGTCTACGATCTTCACCTCCCCGCCGTCTACTATGTAGTCCTTGTCCCTGTGGTAGAGCTCCTTGGCACGTAGCGCCTGGCTCAGCTGGTGGACGAAGTTGGTGGAGACCTGGTCGTAGAGGTTGTCCACGCCAAGCTGGCGCTCTACCTTCTCGATCCCTGATTCGGTGGGAACCACCGTGCGCTTCTCCTCGTCTACCTCATAGTCCTCATCGCGTCTTAAGGTGCGGACCACGCCTGCAAACTGGTAGTAGAGCTTGGCAGCTTCGTCTGCCGGACCGCTTATGATAAGGGGCGTGCGGGCCTCATCTATGAGGATAGAGTCGACCTCGTCTACGATCGCGTACCTGTGAGATGGCTGAACCATCGCATCGCGTGAACGGGCCATGTTGTCTCGCAGGTAATCGAAGCCGAACTCGGTATTGGTGCCATAGGTGATGTCGCAGGCGTAAGCCGCCCTCCTGGCCGCTGGGTCCTCCACCCCGGCCGAGACCAGCCCAACGGTGAGCCCGAGCCAGGTGTGGATCTTTCCCATCCACTCGGCGTCCCTGCGTGCCAGGTAGTCGTTCACGGTCACCATGTGAACTCCACCGCCGGCCAGCCCGTTTAGGTAAGCGGGCAAGGTGGATACAAGAGTCTTGCCCTCACCAGTTTTCATCTCGGCGATCCAACCGAAGTGGAGAGCCATCCCCCCCATGAGCTGGACATCGAAATGACGTTGGCCGATCACCCTCCAGGCGGCCTCGCGCACCACTGCAAAGGCCTCGATCATGAGCTCGTCCAAGGGCTCTCCGTTGGCCAACCGCTCCCTAAAGACCGTAGTGGCATGCTGGAGCTCTTCGTCGCTCGCTGCCTCCATCTCAGAGCCAAGCTCGTTCACAAGTGGAACCAGCTCTGCAAGCCTACGAGACTTCTTGCCCTCGCCGGCACGGAGAACCTTGGTGAAGACGCTCATGGGCCGACCAGTCTAGTTACGGTTCCGCCCGCCTTGGCAGGCAGAGGCCTTTGAGCACTCCAGCCTGCCCGCCGGGTGCTCAAAGGCTCCCAAGATCGCTCAGCGCGCGAGCTTCACCCTGCCCAGGGCAGCCCTGCGGGGATGGGACCTGCCAACCAAACGGCTCTTCAACCTCAACAGGCGGTGGGAGAGCTTATTTACTGCTACTTCCAGCGCAGCGAACGGATCCGCACCGCAGCCACGTGCCCTCACCACCAGGCCATGACCCGACATAGTCACCTCACAGAGCTCCCTGGTCGAGTTCTGTCTGGTGGGTTCCTCAAAGAAGCGCACCTCTGCCCGCTCCATCCCGGAGAAATAGCGCTCCAGGCGTCCGACCTTCTCCTCAGCAATGACCCGAGCCTGCTGCGGAAGGCTCCCTTTGACGGTGGTGACGGTGATTTCCATGTGCACCCTCCTTGCTGTCGTGTTGTCTATCGTCGGTCTTGGGTGTGCTTTTAGTCCCTTTTGTCCTTCTTTAACCCTGTTCTCTACTTGGCTGTTCTCTGCTTGCCTGTTCCTCGACTCGACCTGCCTGCTGTTTGGCTGGCACCTCAGGTCCTGGCACCAGGGCA
>JAMCQF010000034.1 GCA_023379605.1 Actinomycetota bacterium | reverse complement strand
CTCAAGTGTGTCGCCAACGTGATATTTACTAGGAGACGGATTACTGCCTGGGCCTCCGCAGGGTGTCCCCCCTCCCCCTGGCTGTGCGAACGCAGTGCCTGATGTGAGGACAATTCCTGCAGAGGAAGCCACCAGAACTCCCGCGCCGATCGCAACAGCTGAAGCGCTGCGGCTCGCCATCCTTCTCGCCCGGGTCCAGGCCTTTGGATTGCCCCCAGAATGCTTGGTCATTTTATAGGTCCTTTCGATGTCAGTGGTATTCGACGTCTCGGTAGTCGATCTTTAGTTGCTTTTCCTTGTGGCCTTGCTGTTCTTGTGCAAAGAGGATCAGTTCTCTTGGCCAGGGAACTGTCTCACTCGGCGGGTGCAGCAGGCTTGCGCCACCGCTTCATGGTCACTCCGAGCGCCAAGCCGACAAGAGCGATGAACCCGAGGCCTCCGGCCACGTCTAGCGCAAGTGGAGTGCCGTTCTGCAAGAAGTAGTTGTCGCCGCTACCGGTGCCGTACTGGTCCTGGATCCCTACGGAAAGATCCCCGGTGGAGGCATTGCAGGGCATGTCGAAGCTGACGGTGAACCCGTTATAGTGCTGGATCTCCCCTGGCGAAAGCGTGTCTCCTGACTGAAGGGGAGGTGAGCCTGCACTTGTGACTGTCACCCCGGAGGGACTTGACGTGCTCGAGACCGTGCCGCTGTCATCTCCGGGCGGGGTTGGCGGTGAGGCTCCAGACCAGGTCACTATCTCATAGATGGATGTGTAATGAAGGGTATCGGTGCTCGACTCGTTGTAGACGGTCACATCAGAGGCCACGGTCCAGGTGCAATACCCAGGAGGCTCACCGCTTCCCGCTTTGGTCGTGCTCTTTACCGTCGAGGTGATCGTCACCCCCATGAGCGCGCCGTTCGAGCCCGCGGCATAGGCGGGGCTGGCTGCAATGAGCACACCTGCGACACATGCAGCCAAGCCCACGACCACCAGTCGGCCCGGCACCAGCTTGTGGACCAAACTCTTAAAGAACCTCATCTTGCAACCTCGCTTCCTAGGTGCTCATCAACTGGGCTTGTGATCTGAAGGTCATGTGCCCCGACTGCGGTAGAGACAGGGCTGCTCGTGGCTGGAGAGAGGTCCCAGAGGAACCGTGGGGCCTCGAAGGCTTCTGCGGACCCGTGCGGCAGCCGGGCCTGGAATCCTCGCCACCGAGCCTGAGCCTCTACTGCCTCCAGGTCGACCAGGCCGTTCTTTAGGACCTGGGAGAGATGCGCCCTGCAGGTGGCGAGCTTCATCTCCATATGTGCGCTGACGTCCATGTAGACAACAGGACGGAAGTCCAGCGACGTAGGGGACTCATAGCAGAGCACGCGGCTGGCCCGCCGAGCGGCTGCTAGAGTTGCCTCGCCCGTGTGGCGGTGGTCCTGATGAGTGTCCGAGGTGGTGTGTGTGTAGATCACATCAGCTTGGACCTGGGCGAGAACCCGCTCTACCACTGCGACCGACGCGCGACCTTCCGGAACGCCCCCGTCCTCGAAGCAGCCCCAATAGAGCTGTGCTGAGAGCAGCCGGGCTGCATCTTCCTGCTCGAATACCCTGGAACGGCCTTCCTGGGGGCCGTACTCCCCGGTGGTCATGACAAGGAGTGATATCTCGTCTCCTCGGGCTCGGTGAGCGCCCAGGGCGCCGCCGCAGCCAAGCTCGATGTCGTCAGGATGGGCCCCGACAGCCA
This sequence comes from Actinomycetota bacterium, assembly GCA_023379605.1. Lineage (GTDB taxonomy): Bacteria > Actinomycetota > Acidimicrobiia > Acidimicrobiales > JAMCQF01 > JAMCQF01. The sequence continues at coordinate 39,486 of JAMCQF010000034.1, read as the reverse complement.
GTACCCTCATCCTCTGCTCCTCTATCTATCCCTTTGAGTGAACGTATAACTACTGTAAGTGCCGCATTCCTTAGTGATCACGACAACACTCCCGTCTTATATAGCCCTTATCGATCTTGGCAGAGTAGCACTCTCACCACGCAATGTGAAGAGACTATCGGTCATTTTTAAGAAAAAACTTTAGAACTTCCCTGCTTAAAATACGCACAGTAGTTAAATAACCACTATTTGCGTTATTTAGATCCTTCATCCTGTGACCTGCAGTGGTTCTTTGGGAATTTGACTGCGTATTACTTCCATTAGTGGACGAATCGATGGTACTCTTACACGTATAGCGTTCGATTGCAAGAAATTGTGGCCGTTTTCAATACTGAGGTGAATTACGCCTAATTATGTTTATTTGACTACTGGAAGTAGCGATAGCTCACTGACAGCCCCTTTGGATGGTCTTTCAGCGAGCGAATGGCCGACACAAAGCGTGGGATCATAGCCACTATTTGTGTTTTAGTCTGAGCAGAAGTTTCTACAGTTGGCACGAAAGGCAACCGATGTGAAAAAGGTGGCCCTGTTGGACAAAGGAGGCGAGCAGGAGATGCCGGTCGAAGATCCGATCCGGGAGAAGCTGTCCGAAAGCGACTGGCTGCCCAGCGCAACCTCGCCACTTAAGGCCCAGCAGTTCCAAGGGAGCACTGAGCTCGGGACGCCCTTGGAGAAAGGAGATGGTCCGCGCTCAAGCTCAGGCGTGACAGCAGGGCCCAACTGGCCTGCTCCCAACCCAAACGAGAGGATCGGACCTGTTCGTGCCTTCACAGAGATGCGAGCTCCAGCAGGTCCAGGCTTATCTGATCAGGGCCTCGAGGAGCTCGGGCCAGCTTTTCAAGCTTCAGCGGAAGCAGCTGCCCTAAAGGCAAACGGCGTGCGCTTGGTGGCAGCACGGCTAGCGCAGGCTGAGGAACAGGCACGCAACATCAGGATCGCAGCGGCAGCCCAGGCAGCTGAGATCCGCAGGCAGGCAGGCGAGTCAGCTGATCAGTGTCTTCAAGAGGCTGAGAACGCGGCAGCTGAGCTGAGGGCTGTGGCCGAAGCGGAGGTTCAGGCGCTCCGACGAGAGCTAAGCGCCTCCCTTGAGGAGATGCGCCACATATTGATCGTGGCCAGAGGCGAGCTCGCTCCTCTGTTCGAGCGCAGCAGCCCAGCAATGGCGGTGTTCGAGAGGGTCATAGCGACCCTGGATAGGCTTCTTGTCGCAGCGGGACAAGAAGCTGGGCGACAACCTTACGATCCCAGTGCCTCTGGGCCCACCGGTGGACATGGTCCCCGACTCTGACCAGCACACAAACATGAGGCTGAACCGCCCATCGCAGCGACACGCCACCAACAGCCATCCCGTCGGGCTGGACCATGACAACAGCCATCCCGTCGGGCTGGACCATGACAACAGCCATCCCGTCGGGCTGGACAGTGTTGACCTCGACCCGGCGCTCGCAGGTCGCGCTCCATGGATACTGGTCGCGCTCCTAGGAGCAATCATTGCAGCGGTCGCGCTGGCAGGTGTGTCGCTTACCGTAGGGATCCTTGGGATGATAATAGAGGCCTGCTTTGTGGCCTACTTCGTGCGGCACCTCGCTTTTACGACCTCGGCGCTGCATTACGCCCGTCGTGACATCGACACCTTCTCTCTGGACCCAGGCTGGCGGCCATCGGTGTCGGTGCTTGTGGCGTGCCACAACGAAGAAGCTGTGGTGACATCCCTGGTAGATCACCTGCTGGTGCTCGACTACCCTGCAGACCGCTTGGAGCTCATGGTTGTGGACGACGGCTCGACCGACAAGACCGGATCGATGCTCGACGAGCTCGCTGCAGCCCACCCGCAGCTCAAATGCCTGCACCGTCCCGCTGGAGCAGGAGGGGGCAAATCGGGGGCGCTCAATGCGGGATTGGAGCATGTCACGGGCGACATAATCGTGGTCTTCGACGCGGATCACTGGCCAAGACCCGATGTCATCTGGAGGCTGGCGCGCCACTTTGCCGATCCTGCGGTTGGTGCAGTCCAGGGAAGGTGCGTGATACGCAACGGAGCGGAGTCTCAGCTTGCCCACCTGGTTGGCATCGACTACCTCGCTGGCTACCTCGTAAACGAGTACGGACGGCAGGCTATCTTCACTCTCCCCGCATACGGCGGAGCCAACTGCGCGGTCAGGGCCTCGAGCCTACGGGCTATCGGTGGTTGGAACGTGCGATCGGTCACCGACGACACCGATCTCACCTTGCGCCTCCTGCTGAGAGGAGAGCGCGTCCGCTATGACGTGACCCGATCTGACGAAGAGGAGGGGGCTGTGGCGCTGGGCCAGTACTGGCGCCAGCGGTACCGATGGGCCCGAGGCCACCAGCAGGTATGGCGAGATTACAGGCGTGCTGTGTGGCAAACACCATATCTAACGGTGCCAGAGAAGATTGAGACGACCATGTTCCTGCTTGCATTCCACCTGCCAGTGCTCTCCACCGCTGGCCTGGTGGTCAGCGCGTTCTGGCTGGCCGGTGTGGCTCCGCCTGTCGACAGCGCCAACCTGTTCGTGCTATGGCTCCTTTTATTTATAGGTCCACTCCTAGAGTTCGGAGCGGGTCTTTTGATAGCTGCGCGCGATCGTCGCGAGATCACTGCGGTAGCGTATTTCCTCCCGCTGTTCTTCCTCTCCATGGCAATCTGCACCAAGGCATGGCTGGATGGAATCCTGGGCCGGAGGTACGCATGGGTCAAGACCGCCCGTTCGGCGGAGGTGACCCGGTCTCTACGCTCTTCCCAGCTAGCGTCGTGACACCGAAATCCAGATTACGGTCGCTTTGGCCTTCCTCCAAGCCAGGACCAGCATCTGCCATCACCTAAGGGCCGCAGCGAACCCGAGGAAGGCTCGGTAACGAAAGGAGTCCGGCCAAGCCAGCATGCTGTAGCCAAACCCACAGACCAAGCTGCCATCCCAGCGAGCGTTACACCTCCGGGGTAGCCTCGAGGTGATGTCATTGCAACTCCCAGCCACGCTTTCTCCGTCTAAGGTCTCCTCTTTCAAATCGTGCCCGCTCGCCTTTAGGCTCTCGGCAATCGAGCATCTTCCAGAGGCTCCCTCTGCTCCTGCAATGAAGGGCACGCTCGTCCATCGGGCACTCGAGCACCTTTTCTGGAACAGCCCTGCAGGGAAAAGGTCTGTGGCTGCGGCAATGGAGGGCCTTGAGGCAGCCTGGGGAGAGATGTCAGCTGACCCGGAGATGGCCGAGCTGGACCTCGGACCGAAAGAGCGTGAGGCCTTCTTCGCAGACGCTACGGCGCTTGTGCGGCGGTACTTTGAGATGGAGAACCCAGACGAGGTGACAGCGGTGGGAATAGAGCTCTCACTGGAGGCCTCCATGGGTCCGGTCAGGCTGCGAGGCATAATTGACCGGCTCGACCTCGATAAGGACGGAGAGCTCGTGGTGACCGATTACAAGACTGGGCGCTCCCCCGCTCCCAGCCACGAGCAGGCGCGCATGGACGGCGTTCACTTCTATGCGTACCTCTGCGAGCAGATGCTCGGCAAGGCCCCAGCGCGCGTCAGGCTCTTGTACCTTAGAGACGGGGTCGAGATAACAGCGGAGATCTCGCCCCAGTCTCTAAAAGGTCTCCGCCAGCGCACTCTTGCTGTCTGGTCTGCCATAGAGAGAGCCTGCGCAACTGAGGACTTCCGGCCTCGCACCTCTCCTCTTTGCAACTGGTGCAGCTTCAAAGCCTACTGCCCTGCCTTCGGAGGGAGCCTGCCGGCTGCTGATCCAATCCGAGCAGAGCCAGCCGAGCCAGGACCGTTCGGTCCTACACTCAGCTGGGACCAGGCGAGGTGGGCGATGGCCCCTGGAGGACCGTGACATCAGATACCCTCCAGCCCTGGGCAGTCCTTGTCAGCTCCAGAACGACCCGCAGCACGTCGGCTGCGGGAGCTTTCATCTTGTCGTTCACATAGGTCTGGTCGACAACGGCATATACAGAGGCGGTGGAGCCGCTGTAGCTCTGGACGTATAGGTCACGCACCTGGCCTCTGGAGGAGGCTAGTGCCTTTTGGAGGTCAAGGCGGATGGGCGAGCCAAAGACCTGGCGGGCCTGGTGAGCAAAGGTACCTGTTGCAAGCGCGCTTACGTGGCTGAAGTCGCTATCGACGTTCTTTGCGTTGAAGTTCGTCAGATCCACGATGAAGCTAGAAGCCGTGGCCCTTGCCTGGGCTTCACCCTGTGCTTTCGCGTTGAGGCCAGCCCAGGCTGTTCCAAAGCCTATGGTGCCCGCAATGCCCAAAACAGCGATCACGCAAAGAGCCAGCACCGCTCTCCTCGTACCAAACGACCTTGGCTTCCCCATCGGACCCCTCCTCCTACGGAGCCTCGCTGAGTGGTCGGCCCCCATGGCCGGCCCTGAGGAGTCGCCTTCCTCGAGCACCTGTTCTCCTACGTCGACCTCTTCTCCTACCTCGACGTCATCACCTGGCTCTACTCTTCCACTGGGCCCAGAAGCTGAGCCCGTCACAGAACGAGCTGAGCTGGACGCATCGCTGGCCCGTAGAGACCGTCCGGCGGGTGGCCCGTGCCTTTTAGGGCGTGCATCGGGAGATCCGACCACCTGGACCCCGCGCTTAGCACCGCTTGTAATTGCACCGCTTGTGGGAGCAATTGTCCCTTCGGCTGTTGGATCCTCTGGCCGCTCAGCCATGTGCGCCCCCGTCCCCCCCGCCCTTCCTGCTGCTCCTCGACCCGGAGCGCCAACCATCCCCGCCTTGGCTGAACACATCCCCCTCTACGGTCCTCTTTGCTGGCATCATAGAACCACTTCGACCCCTCCTGGGCGTAGAAGAGGGCATCGTTGCCCCTGCCGACCGCCTGGGCTTTGCTGACCACCCAGCCAGCAGAAGGATTGCAAGGATCACAGCAGCGGGCAAGGTAGAGGTGAGTGGGCTCGGGAGCGGGTGGGAAGCTGCTGCCAGCTCAGCTGCCTGCGCGGATTGGTAAGAGGTATCCTGAGCGCTTGGGCTCGAGCTGCTCTCTTTGGGCACGTAGCTCTGCGAGGTCGTAGCAGCGACGACCCTGGCATGAGGACCGTAAGGCTTGAACCCAGGCTGGGTGGCAGGACCTACCCCGTTGCCAAGAGCAGTGACGCACCCTGCGCCTGGAAGGGTGGGTGGCAGCTGGACTGGCTGGGTGTACGCGGAGCCCGAGGGCTGCTTGGGGGGTATGTACATCCTGGTGCGTAGCCACTCCTGGTCAGAGCTGGCCGGCTGTTGGGATCCAAGCGCAATGGAGGGCCCGGTCGGGGCTATCGCGTCCACTGGACCGAAGAAGTCCTTGTCCAAGGCCAACCCTTCACCCAGCTCGACAAGGTGCTTTGGCTGGGCTACATCGGCTGTCACCTGGGAGAAGTCATGGATGATGCAGGCCAGGTCCGGCCCTTGGGAAGCCAGCAGCTTGCCGGCGAGGGAGGTTGCCTGCGCACCGTTGGACAAAAGGGCAGTCAGCTCATTTCGCCTCTGTGCCAACATCTGGGTAAGGATGTAGGTGTTGGCAAGGGCCTGGCGGAGCTGGGGGCCGACGCTTGCCACAGCGTTCAGCACGGGAGGGGCGTTGGTAAGAAGGGCCTTGAACTGGGCCTGATAAGCAAGGAACTCCTGGTTAAAGGTGTTTCCAGCCTGGATGATCTCGCGCATGTCGGCAGCTCTACCTTTTAGCCCTATCGCCAGCTGGGAAAGCACCGTGTTCAGATCGCCTGGTGGAATCGCCTGCAGGAGCTTGGTGGCGAGGTCCACCACCTTGCCAACCCTGGCCGGTATCGAGTTGGGTACTACCGGTATCACAGCGCCTGACTTGAGTGGGGGGAACTTCCCGGGGCGGGTGGGATCTAAATCGACCTCCTGCTGGCCCAAGTCGTTGGCGATACCGATGCGCGCTTGGACGTTGTCGGGCACGGTCTTCCCAGGATCTATGGCCATCGACACCTTTGCGCCATTGTGAACAAGTTTCACCCCGGTCACGCTCCCGACGTCTACCCCGTCATATGTCACGTTGAAGTGCGGGTAGATGCCAGATGCGTCCGGGAACACCGCCGATACCGCGGTAGGAGAGCGCAGCGGGTTGCCCAGCAGGTCCACCACCCCGTAGGCAATGAGCACCACGCTCACCAAAAAGAACGCCAGGAGGTTGACCGCTATCCGCCGGGAAGGCTTTGCGCTCATGAGCCATCTCGCTGGCTCGGGGTTGGATTGCACGTTGTGGTCGCATATGCGGGGTTAGCCCCCCCGCCTGGGATGCCACAGAATATGAAGGCGTCGATCAGCTGGATATCCCGGCCGACGGTGGCCTCGCTCGTGGAGTAGTTATGCCCGGGCAACCAGTGGATGATCCCACCCAAGCTCGTCAAATGGTCGTTTAGGATCTGAGCCAGCACGTAAAGCCCGTGGAGCTGCTCGGTCATCTGAGGGAAGTAAGCCTGAAGGAGGCTGCGTCCTTGGACTGAAAGGCCGTTCAAGGCTTGAAGAAGGCTCTCGAACCTGGCGGACTGGGCAGCGAGGATCCCGGTGGTGGTGCTCAAGTTGGCTATCGCCTGCGCCTGGGCCTTAGAGGAAGGAGCCAGAGCGCTGCCTAGCTGGTTCAAGCTGTTCGCCAGCGATGTGATCTGAGAGTCCTGGCTTGCATATCCGGCCACCACGGTATTGAAGTCATTGAGCAGCGTCTTTAAGTTGGCGGACTGGCCGCCAAAGCCCTCCCCGCTGGCATCCACAACATCTCCTCCCCACCGGCATCCACAAGCTGGGCCAGGTCCTTCGTGCTAACCGCACCGAAGACCGCCGTGCCAGCGCTGACCAGCGCCTGGACTCCAGATATCACCTCTGTCCTCGCAATGACAGCGCCGTTTCCAAGCAGCCTCCTATCAGGCCCCGGTCCGGGGACCAGCTCCACGAGGCGTTGACCAAGTATCGTAGCCCGGCGCAGCTCGGCTGTGACGTTTGCAGGCACTTTCGCGCTACGATCTATCACCATGGTCACCTTGGCTCGGCTTCCATCGAGCGAGATCGAAGTTACGCTGCCTACCCCAACGTCTGACATCTGCACTGGAGCTCCTGTCACGAGATCCCCGACGTTGGAGAACACCGCCGAAGCGCTTAGCTGTCCGAAGGAGCTGGTGCCACTGCCTAAGCCCACAGCCGAGCACCCTGCCAGCAGAACGGCTGCAACCAGCACTGCTGCCCCAGCTGCCAGCACACCTTGGGGCCTGCGCTCTCGCAACCGGCCTTGGAGGGCCACCACCGCTGTGTGCTGTTTCAACTGGTCACCGAGCTTGTCGGACATGTCAGATCGCTCCCCACAGCTGAGAGAGCCAGTGGCCTATGCCACCAAACACTCCAGCCACACCCCGCCCCAGCCAAGCTGCGCTGCTCGCCAGAGCATGGAGGACGCCACCTATGACCCCGCTCGACGCAGTGGGTGGGGCACTGTAGCGAGGCAGGGGACCCAGCACCTTGTCAGCAGAGAGGCTGATGTTCAACAGGGGCGACTTAAGGACAGGTATCGAAGGAGAGCTGGGCTTTACAGACGACCCGCTCGGAGAGCTCGAAGACGGCTGGGAGCTGGACGAGGAGGAGCTGCCCGCAGAGCTCTCGGCGCTGGGTGCGGTGGTGATCGCCGCTCGCTCGGCTGGGGTGAGACCGGGGATCTTGGCCAGACCCTTTTCGAAGAGGGATCCTGCCGTGGTTGGGGCAGGGGCTGAGCTGGCCGAAGACGTACCGCTGGCGCTGGTGCTCCCCCCTGGCAGGGAGTTCAAGATGCCCGGGACAAGTCCCATGATCGGGTCGAAGAACCCCGAGGCGGGGTTGCCGCACTCCTTCAACGTGGTTATCTCCTTCGAGCTGAGCCCTGCGGAGTGGTTGGCGAGAATGCGCCTGCACACCCCGGCCAGACGGTCTCTGATCATGCCTGCGATCTCGCCGCTTGTCACCCCTGGTGCGCTCTGGAGGTTCAGGTTGAGCCAGTTGTGAGTGGGATCGTAGGCCCTCTTGGCAGCGCTGAACAGCCTCACCGAGGATGCGAGGATCTCGTTGAGCGAGGAGATGTTGCGGTCTAAGGTCCTCCCTGTGGTGGCAACAGTGGCCAGGTCACCTTGTAGTGGAGCCAGGTTCGGGGCAAGCAGCTGGGCCAGCTGAGCGCTGGAAAGCGACAGCCTGTTTATGGCCTGGCCAAGAGCCCCGCTGTTGGTGGCGAGCACTCCCGATACAGTGTCGTAGTCAGTGATGAGCTGTGTGAGCTGGGCAGTCTGGGAACGCAGCGTCCCTGTTATCTGCGCCAGGGAGCCGTCCAGCTGGCCTAGATCGTCGCCTTTGGCCGCAAGCACCTTCAAGGTCCCAGCAGCGCCCGAGATGAGCTGGTTGAGCTGCTGACCCTGTCCGTTCAGATCCTGGGCCAAGTTAGTCACCAGGTTCTTTACTCCCTTGGGATTTATCTGCTCAAGGGAGCTCTGCAGATCGGACAACAGCTCACTGGTCGATACCGGCACAGTGGTGTGAGACTCGGGGATGACAGAGCCGGCAGGCATAGCCCTTCCACCGCCGTAGCCGGGGCTCAGCTCGATGTTTGGCTCACCAAGTATCTGAGCTGCCACCAGCGATGCGGTTGCATCAGCTGGGATCTTGTCGATGGAGTCGATGCTCATCTTAACCACCACATGGCCTGCCTGTGGACTCACGGACTCCACTGTCCCAACCCTCACACCTAGCACCTCGACCGCAGCTCCGGAAAACAGCCCGTGAGCGCTGGCGAACACCGCTGTGAGAGGGTAGGTCGGGGTAGATGGCCATACTGCCACACCTACTCCTGCTGCAGTCCCGAGCACTGCTCCAGCGACTGCAAGCCTGGCCCACTTGCCCATCTTCAATGCTGACCTTACGCGCTCTGCCACGCTCATGGCTGGCCTCCAGCTACCGGGGCAAGGATCGAGCTTAAGCCACTGGCACCCGAGGTGGCCCCGGTCGGGATGGGCCCTGTGCGCTCCGAACATGGCAGCGGATCGGGACCAAGCGCCAGGTTCAAGGCCTCCGAGACCACCCCACAGGATCCGAGCACGCTCAAGGTTCCCGAGGAGGTCACCAGATCCGCATAGATGTTCGCCCAGGAGTTAGGTGTGTCGTTAGGTCCTGAGTAGCCGATTGAGGAGAACCCCTTGAGGCCCGATCCCAGGTAGGAAACCCCCTCGGCCAAGTCCAGCTGGTGGGCAGCAACCACATCCAGGATCGAGTGGAGCTCTGCCAGCAGGGTGTTCAGCTGTGGCCGGTCCTTTGCCAGGATCGCATCTGTTTGGGTGCCAACCTGGTCAAGCCCGCTTATTAGTGCAGCCAGCTCCCCGCTATGGGCAGCCAGGCCCTGGAGCACGGTGGTGAGGTTGGTCACCACCGAGGAGAGATCCTTGTCCTTTGAGGCAACCGTTGAGGAAAGAGAGTCTGCTGCAGTGATCAGCTGACCGACCTGGGCCTGTCGGTTGGAGATCGTAGTAGAGATCTTCGCCAGCCCGTCGATTATCTCCCTTATCTGGACCTGCCTTCCCGCTGTTATGGCAGCCAGGGACTTGACCACCTGGTTAAATGCTGCTGAGTTCACCTTTTGGAGCAGGTGGCCACCTGAGTTCTCGAGCTGGTAGAGCTGGACTGGGGTGGTGGTATCTGTGATGAGCGCGCCGCTTCTGAGCGGATGGGACCAGCCCGAGATAGTGCGCAGGTAGACGTCCTCCACGCCAAGGACGGTCTCCACCTCGATGGCGGCAGAGGTGTGCTCTGGCAGGACCACCCCGTGGTTGATAGCCAGGCGGAGAATGACGTGGTTGCCGTCCAGCTTCACCGCTCCGACCGTGCCCACCGGCACGCCAGCCACAAGGACCTTTGCACCAGGCTGGATGCCGGCTGCGGATGCGAAGCGGGCATCTATGGTATAGGTCGGCTCGAAGATGCTCCGGTTCAGCACCAGCACCGCTGATACCAGTACTGCGATGATGACAATAGCCACTGCACCAATGCGCCATGGGCTGCGATCTGTGAAGGACTTCACTGCCCGCCTCCCCCTGCCACTGCCCTTAAGATCCCGCCGAGCCCGGCGATCCCGCTCGCTCCGGATCCGCCTGGTCCGTACCCCGTGCCGTTCGATCCGCTGATGCCAAGCCCAGCGCCGCTCACAGCTGCTCCGCCGCTGCTCGCTGATCCTGCGAACCCGCCGGCTATAGCTCCAGCTGGAGAGGACGATGGCGGGGCTCCGAAGGGACCTGTGCCCGCAGGCGGATTGGATGGCTCGAAATAGCTACAGGAGGTCTCATTGGCCAAACAGGTGTATACGGTGACGATCTGGAACCACTGCCCGTAGGATGATATGATCGTATAGGGCGCAAGTCCCGCACCAAGGGTTGAAAGGCCTTTGGCAAGGGATTTCTCGTGGCTGACCACCTCACCCGCCACGGACTTAAGATCAGCCACAGCCCCATTGATATTGGCGCTGTTGGTGGACTCGAGCTGTGCGAGCTCCTCGGAGACTGTGCCGAGATTGGACACAACCTGATCGAGTAGCGTGTTCCTAGACGCCAGCGAGCTCGACACAGTCTGCAGGTTCGCCACCAAAGCCCCGAGGTCGCTCCGGCGCTCAGAGAGAGCCGAGAGGACCTGGTCGAAGTCGTCTATAACGGAGCCCACCTGAGAGTTTATCCCTGCCAGTGTGTTGGAAACAGCAGCCCCGTTGGTGATCAGCTGATCTACCTGTGCCGTGTCACCGCTCAGGGCATCTGCCACGCTGACAAGGAAGGCGTTGGCCTGAGCCGGATTTATCGCAGAGAGGAACGGGCCCAGAGCATTTAGAAGAGCGCCTACGCTTGCATCGCCAACGCTATGGCTGAGCGGGATCGTAGATCCTGGGCGGAGGACAGGTCCGACCTTGGAGGGGTAAAGATAGAGCTCCTTTTGGCCAATCACGTTGCGCCACTGCATTCCAACATCGGTGCCGGCGTGTAGGACGACGTTATTGTCTATGCCCATGGAGACCAGCGCGTGGCCGTGCTGGACCGATATGCCGCTTACCTGGCCCACGGTGACTCCGGCTATCTTTACCGAGTCGCCAGATGTGAGCCCGGTCGCATCAGCAAGCTGCGCATATATCGTATGACGGTGTGAGAATAGAGCGATATTGCCCACCTTGGCCGCAAGGGCCACCAGCAGGACTAAGCACACCAGAGCGAATGCCAAAAACCCGATTGCCGGCTTACGCAGCTTGGGCAGCCTGGGACGGACAATGCGCGAACGCCAAGCCGAAGAGTGCTTTTCGGCCGTCATGATCCACCCCCAAGCAGCATCCCCATATAGGAGCTAATTGAACCTGCCTTCGGGTTGGAAGGAGCCCCTAGAGCCTGATCTATCTGGTCAAGCAGCTTCTTTGCAGCCGATGTGATCGGAGAGAGAGCCTTTGCCACTGGCGGCACGTTTACAGGGGATGTGGCCACCTCTGTTGGAGAGCTCGGCGTCGAGCTGGGACTTGGTGCTGCTTGTGCTGCATCGAAGGCTGCTATCTGAGAGCTGCAGTTAAACGGGCTCCCAGCACCTGTAAGTGCCTGCTGGAGAGGCTCCAGGAACGCGAGTCCTGGTTTGGCCGGAGCGATCAGGTTGCATACCAGGTTATTTATATCTGAGAACATTACAAAAGTCTTGAAGAAGGCGAAATGCGAGCCGTTCGGCAGGGCTTCCTTGCTCAGCCCGTTGGCGAACTTGTACACGTACTGGTACAGGCCTGTGATGAGCTCTGCTATGCCTGGCTGCTCAGCGAGGAGCACCCTTATGACGTTATCGCCATCGGCAAGGAGGGTATCGATGCTGGGGCGGTAGTCGCTGAGCAGGGTCGCTAGCTCGTTTGCGAATGGGGTAACGGACTCAAGCGCAGCCTGGTACTTTGCAGCTGCCTGGTTGAAAGCAGGAAGAGCGACGTTGGTCTGGGCCGCCAGACCGTCAAGGGTGGGTCCGAGTGGCGCGAACTGAGCGCTCAGTGAAGTAAAGGAGTCAAGAGCCTGTATCTGGGCAGCTATCGTGGCATCCAACAACCCCGCAAGGCGCGTGCCTGACTCTATTCCCTGGGCGATGTGAGGGCCCTCGCCAGCAGTGCCACGTGCCAGCTCCGATATCACACTACCCAGGTTCTGCGCGTTCACTTGGTTCAAAAGCGGCGCTGCGGCAGCAAAGAGGTCGCTGAACTGGTCAGACACTTGAGTGTGGGCTATGTAACCCCCCGGCTTTAGATACGGCCCCTTGGAGCTCGGTGGAAAGCGCAGGCTCACCTGCTCTGCACCGAAAACGTTTTGTGGATTGACAACTGCCAGCGCTGCCTTGGGCACCTTGAAGCCGGGGTCTATGAGCAGGCGGATCTTTGCTCGTCGGTCCACAAGCGAGATCGACGCAACGCGCCCTACCTGTACCCCCCTGTAGCTGACCTGGGAGTTGGGGAGAAGCCCCTCCCCAGCCCTGGAGAAGTAGCCGGTCAGTGCGTATGCCCCCGAGTAGTCCCCATCAGCTGCCCTTACTGCAACCACGCCTACCACCACCAATGCGGCAACCACGACCACAGCGATGATCCTGCGAACCATCACCACAGCCTTGGAGGTCTTGGCAACAGCCAGGTCGCGCTGACCTCTGGGAGGTTGCGGCCCGGCAGAGGGAGCTGAGGGGGCCTCTGTGGCAGTGCCTACGCTCATCCTACCAACCTTGCAGAAGCCGTGTCGCCACCGAACATGATAAGAGAGAGCACGAGGTTTAAGACCACCACTGCGATTATTGACAGCCTTATAGCCCTGCCGGCTGCGACCCCGACACCTGCTGGTCCGCCGGAGGCCTTGTAGCCGTAGTAGCAGTGGACCAAGGTCACCACAACCGCGAACAGCATAGCCTTGATGAAGGAGTCAAGTATGTCGACAGGGGGAAGGAAAAGCTGGAAGTAGTGCTGGTAGGTCCCTGGAGAGAGCGAGAAGAACTTGGTCACTATGAGCTCGGTTGCCAGGTAGGAAGCAAATAGGGCCGAGAGGTACAACGGGATCATCGTGATGAGTGCGGCCCAGACCCGGGTCGCCACCAGGTACACGAAGCTGTCTACCCCCATCACTTCCAAAGCGTCTATCTCCTCGGAGATACGCATGGCTCCAAGCTGTGCCGTGAACCCCGCCCCTACCTGAGCCGCCAGGGCTACCCCGGCCACAAGCGGAGTGATCTCCCTTGTGTTGGCTAGCGAAGAGATCACCCCGACGAACGCCTGAGCCCCGATCTGCTGAAGACCGGTGAATCCTTCCAGTCCCACCTCTGTCCCTGTGAAGAACGCGATGCTAACCACCACAAAGAACATCCCACCACCCACCACCAGAGCCCCTGACCCTATCGTGATGTCGGATATGAGCGTGATGATCTCGGTGCGGTATCTGAGAGCCTTTGGAAGTGAGCGGATGACCCGAAAGTAGAAGGCGAAGTGATCGTGGAGCAGGTCCAAGAACCCACCTACGGACCCACGCAGCCTCATCATCGCAGAGGTGGCCTTGGTAAAAGGCAGCCCGCTGGAGGGGCTGGTTCCTGCTGTTTGGGGGGCCGTGATCGCCATGGCTTATATCCCCTTCTGGGGGATGAAGTTGAAGTAGACGACCTCGAGCACGAAGTTCACCACAAACGCGAGGATGAAGGTCACAACGACCGCCTGGTTCACTGCGTCTCCCACGCCTTTCGGCCCGCCTTTGGCATAAAGGCCCTTGTAGCAGGCCACCATCGCCGCAATGAAGCCAAAGGTGGCGGCCTTGAACAGCGCCATGAGAAGGTCAGCCAGCTGGCTCAGCTCGTCAAAGGTGGAAAAGAAGCTGCTCTGGGTGATGTGCACCGAGACGACCCCGAAGTACAGCCCTCCGGCGATGCCGGCCACGCTCACCACTCCGTCCAAAAGCACAGCCACCAGCGTGGCTGCCAAAAGCCTGGGGAGCACCAAGCGGTTGAGCGGGCTTATGCCCATCACCTCCATCGCAGCTATCTCATCGCGTATGTGGCGAGATCCGAGGTCTGCGCACATAGCAGAGCCTCCTGCCCCGGCAATGAGCAGAGCCGTTGCTATAGGTGCCTGCTCTCTTACAACCGCCAGCACCATCGCAGCTCCAAGCTGGTCCTGAGCTCCGATCTGCTGAAGCAGCGATCCAACCTCCAAGGCTATGACCATGCCGAAAGGGATCGAGATCAAAATGAGCGGAAGAGTGGTGACGCGAGCAAGAAACCAGCACTGATCTATGAACTCGGTCACGTCCAGACCCTTGGACGGAAACGAGCGCAGCGCCTCCAGCGCTACTGCGAACATGGCCCCGGTCTCTCGAATAAACGATGAGATCTTGCCTCCGAAACCCTTACCAGAGCCAAGGCTCACCGGCGGGCGCATAGGCTTGCTTCCGATCGGGCGGGTTGGGCTGGTGGCAGGAACCCGAGCTGTAACAGGCTCTCCCGCCGAGGCGGCGAGGCCCGATCCTGAGCTGGCACCAGCCCCCACAGAGGCACCTACAGGTGCTGAAAGAGGTCCCTCACCGTCCCCTGATGGGCTCACCGGCAGATCACGGCGCAATGACACTTGACTTGTGGCCCCCTTTGAGGAGTCTCCTCCTCCTGCTCCTTGTCACACCCAGTTCCATCACTTCTTGGAGCACCTTCATTTAAGCTGCTACTACCGGTAACGTATTTGGTGAGCTGATATTGCGGTGATTGAGCGTGCTTTTTCCCCGTTACTTCTAGCGCAGCCTGTTTTACCCAACTTTTGGGTGCTCGCCCACCACAGTACACAAGATCACAAGCTCTCCAGGACAGATGTCCAAGATCTAGAAGATCTAGGGCGCGCGATACGGCCGCCAGCTGGGACCTTTCAAAAGCAGCCCCCGGGGGACCCGATCGCCGGTCCCTGGGGGGCCAACGTGACCGAGACCGGGTTCCCCGAGGTGGGGCTGCGATCTAGGAGAACACCGGGTGTTCCCGGCGTACTCGTAAGTATCGGCCTTTTAGAGGCGAAGGCAACGAGGAGGGCAGGGATCTTGCACCGGCGGATGGTGACGGCGTGAAGTCTGGTGGAAAGGTTGGACAGCTACGTCCAAGCCCGACTCCATTGCCAGCCTGGGTGGTTGTGGGAACCGGCGCTCTACCACCTGCCCTCCCCGTAGAGGGTCCAGCAACTGACCAGTGATGCCCAGAGCAGGCCACGGTGCTCACCAAGGCCGCCGGTGCTCACGGATAATTTGACCCACGCCATGAGAACGGCAATTGCAGGGGGACCTTGCGGTGAAAACTGCTTTTTCCCTCCATGGGACTCTCAGAGGAGGCCACCCGGCAAGGCGAAGCTGTGGACCTCACCTTCCCTCCAGGCCACACTGCGCTCAACAGGTGGTTTCGTGCTGACAGACGCGGCAAATCTCGTGCGTCGCCTCATGCTGGACATAGGTCCGATATAATGGTTATGTTTACAAGGAGGAAACCGGCGAAGGGGCCAACAGCGGTGCCAGAAGTCGCTGGCCAGTAGGCGCCCATGGTTGGGGGAAGATGGCTCTACGACAGCACGATGAGACGGCTTTCGACGATGTGGACATCAGTCGCGATCGTCGTCTGGTCGAGTACTGCCAGGCTGGCAACCAAAAGGCCTTCGATGAGCTTTATGCCCGCTACCACGAGCGCCTTTACAGGTTCTGCTTTCGCAGGGTGCGTGATGTCCACGACGCAGAAGACATCACCCAGGAGGCTTTCGCCCGAGCTTGGAAGGCTCTTCCCTGCTTTGGCGGAGATCGTAGGTTCTACCCCTGGCTGAGCGTTATAGCTGCCAACCTCTGCACAGACACCATGCGCAAGCGCGGTCGTACTGTGCCTACTTCCAGCCTGGACCAGTCCGGCAATGGCTTCACCGGCTCTAGCGCGTCCGCCGAGAGCAGCGAGGATGTAGTGATGGCTGCCGAGGATGCGGCCATGGCAGGCCAGGCTTTCCACCGCCTTAACGACCGCCATCAAAAGATCCTCAGCTTGAGGGAGGGCTCTGGGTGGTCTTATCAGAAGATCGCAGAGTATGAGGGCGTGGAGATAACGGCCATAGAGACACTGCTGTGGAGAGCCCGGCAGGCCTTGAAGCGAGAGTACGAGTCCCTGTCCAATGGGACCCGGGCTGCCTTCGGCCTCATAGGCTTTGCTATAGCTGGAGTCCTAAGAGCGGCCAAGCGGGCTCGCTTGCGCCATCTCCTGGTGCACCATGCTCGCTTGCGCAATCTCCTGGTGTACCATCCTCGCTTGCGCGCCAGCTCTCGCCAGTGGCTGGTCGCACCTGGGACCGGAACAGCATTAAGGGGCGCTGCGGCAGCCGGTATAGCAGCTGCCAGCGTGGCGGGCGTTGTGATGCTCGCACCTCAGTCGAACCGCTCGGCTACCTACCAGCTCGGCCAGACCCAACCATCCCGCCACACGGCAGCTCTTAGGACCAATGCCATACCAACAGAGCCAACTGCGGCCAGGAGCACCAGCTTCCTCCGCGTGCCACAGCCCCAGGTGGAAGGGGAAAACCAAAGTGCAGGCACCGCAGGCCACCCAGTGCCTCAAGCATCCACCACCAAAGTTCCACTTAGAGTTCGCTCGGTGATCTCCCAGCACAGCCCGGAGGTCCAAGATCAGTTCACCCCACCTGGCGGTAACTACTACATAAGCCATGCATTGGCATCAGTGCTAGGCTCGGTGTCTCCTTCTGCAACTGTGCCGAACCGCCCCCCTTCCACAATTGGGGGGACAGTAGAGAGCAC
Organism: Actinomycetota bacterium; assembly: GCA_023379605.1. Lineage (GTDB taxonomy): Bacteria > Actinomycetota > Acidimicrobiia > Acidimicrobiales > JAMCQF01 > JAMCQF01. The sequence continues at coordinate 22,643 of JAMCQF010000034.1, read as the reverse complement.
GGTCGTTCCCGGGATCACAAGCACTGTCACTGGCCAACCTTCCCCATCACCGGCCAGCATTAAGACAAGTGGCTGAAACGCGGTGTCTTGCCAGACACTGTGGTGGACGCTGCCCCCGGCTCCCCTAGAGTTTATAAGATGAGCACTGTGCTGCCGGTAGATGACATGCCTACCCAACCGACGGAATTGCCGGCATCGGAGAAGTCTACCCCAACGGCGATCATCTCCCTTGAGGGAGTGACCAAGTCCTTTGGCAGCCACACCGTGCTTGAGGATGTGACATTCGGGGTTCCAAAGGGACGCATCACCGCAGTTCTCGGTCCCTCTGGAACAGGCAAATCGGTCCTGCTGAAGCACATCATAGGCCTCCTCAAGCCCGATGCGGGCCGGATCTGGGTGGACGGGGAACAGATCGTGGGGATGAGGGAGAAGGACCTCTACAGGGTCCGTCGCAAGCTTGGGGTGCTCTTCCAGGATGGAGCGCTCTTTGGATCCATGAACCTCTATGACAACATCGCGTTCCCCCTACGGGAGCACACACGTAAATCTGAGCGCGAGATCCGTGACATCGTCTACCGAAATGCAGAGATGGTGGGCCTGCTCAACCACCTGAACAAGCTCCCTGGAGAGATATCCGGTGGTATGAGAAAGCGTGCCGGCCTAGCAAGGGCGATGGTCATGGAACCGGAGATTATCCTTTTCGATGAGCCAGACTCGGGGCTGGATCCAGTAAGGGTGGCTTACCTGGACGAGCTTGTAGTGAACGCTCAGGCAGAGACTGGCGCCACATTCTTCATAATCACCCACAATATCGCCTCGGTCATGCGCACAGCTGACTACTTCGGGGTGCTGTTCCGTTCGCACCTGGTCAAGTTCGCCCCCAAAGCGGAGATGGTCGCTTCGACCAATCCAGTTATAAAGCAGTTCCTGGCAGGAAAATCCGAGGGCCCGATCCAGATGGATGAGATGGCAGAGCCAGAGACCCTAGAGGACATAAGTGAAACAGAAGGTGAGACTCAAGAGGCCCCAGTCACCGCTGCCACCGCCTGAGCGAGCTGAGGCCGATCTACACGCCAGTGCAGCTGGCGACCCTAGCTCGGCTCGCTTCGCAGCAAAGCGCTACCTTGGCTCGCTAAGGCGCAGCTACAAGCTGAGAAGCTGATCGCTTTAGCTCGGGTTGAGCTCGGCTGAAGCTCGCGACAGACCACCAGCAGGGGAATCGCCACGCTCGTTTATGTGTTCTAGCTTAAAGTGCAGATGAAAGCCTTCTCCATAACCTTTGACTACCGCTGCCCTTTTGCGAGGAACGCCAACGAGCATGTTCTGCTTGCCCTGGAAGCCGGCAAGGGCTGGGATGTCACCTTCCTCCCGTTCTCGCTCGACCAGGTCCACCTCTCAGACGCCGATCCAGCTGTCTGGGATGGCGGCCCACGCTCTGCGGGCCTCATAGCCACAGAGACCGCTCTGGTGGTGAGCAAGCTCATGCCCGAGCGGTTCCGGGCCGTTCACAGATCGCTCTTTGCAGCCAGGCACGACCAGGCCCGTGATCTCAGGGACCTTGTGGTGGTAAAGGACGTTCTCATAAACAATGGCGTCGATATAGACCAGGTGATGACCGAGCTAGACTCGGGCTGGCCGCTCGAGCAGTATCGCAAAGCTCACGAAAGCGCAGTGGCGGACTATGGCGTCTTCGGCGTTCCCACCTTCATTGTGGACAATCAGGCAGCCTTCGTGCGGATCATGACCCGGCCAGAGGATGACAAAGATCTTGCAGTTTCCACGATAGAGCGTGTGCTGGACATTGTCAGCTCTCACCCTGAGCTGAACGAGATCAAGCACACCTCAGCCGCTCGCTGAGATCTAGGGGCAGCTAGCTCCACAGCATTCGATAGCGCAGGCGCACAGCTGAGAGGAAATAGGGCCGCGACGGACCATATCGCTATAGACCACCAAGTTAGCTCGCGCCACTAGTTGCCAAATCGAGATGCTCAGTGCTCTAAGATGACCACTCCCCTTATGTTCTTGCCCGCCAGTAGATCCTCGTAGGCTTGGCCGACCTGGTCCAGTGAATATCGTTGTGTGATCAGCTCATCGAGCTTAAGATGTCCGGACTTGTACAAAGAAAGCAGGCGAGGCACATCGTCGAAGGGGTTGCATGATCCAAGCAGCGATCCTTGGATCCGCTTCTCCATGACAGTAAGGTCGAAGCCAGAGATGCTTATCGTCTTTAGCGCGGGATTGTTCACGCCGGTGAGCACGACCGTCCCACCCTTGCTAATAGCAGCATATGCCGCACTCACCGTGTCCTCGGTCACCAAACCTGCGGTGATGATGGCCTTGTCGGCACCTACTCCCCGAGTTAGCTCCGTTATGATCTGCTGTGCCTCATCTGCACTGGACGCAGAGTGGGTCGCACCGAGTCGCTTAGCGAACTCGCGCTTGTTCTCAAGGGGGTCAATGGCTACCACATACTCTGCGCCGGCAAAGACTGCTCCCTGGACAGCATTTATGCCAACACCTCCAACCCCATATATAGCGATAGTATCGCCCGGCTCGACATTGGCAGCGTACACGGCTGATCCCCAGCCTGTGGGAACACCACAACCTACAAGTGCCGCAGCCTCGAAGGGGATATCCTCATCTATCTTTACAAGCGCGTGCTCGGAGATCACGCCATACTGGGAGAACGTACCGAGTCCGAACATCCCTCCCACGTCCTCACTGCCCGCGTGGAACCTGAAGGTCTCATCGGGCAGGCAGCCAACCATGAGAAGTGCGCCATAGTCACATAAGTTCGATCTACCGCGAGCGCAAAAACGGCACTTGCCGCATGCTGGTATAAACGAGCAGACAACGTGGTCGCCCGGCTTTACGCGCGTCACCCCCTCTCCCACAGCCTCGACAACGCCTGCACCTTCATGGCCACCCACAATTGGAAAGCGCGGGACCATGTCGCCCTGGTGGGAGTGCTCGTCTGTATGACACAGTCCCGACGCCTCGAAGCGTATAAGTGCCTCTGCCGTGCGCGGGGCGTCCAGCTCCAGCTCGACCAACTCCCAATCACGCCCTGGTCCCATCAGCGCTACTGCATTGGTCTTCATGTTGACCTCCCCCTCATGGATCATGCAGAGCAGTGGGCTAACATATCGTAGAGCTAATGGCCCATCTGCTCTATGGCTTGCCGTCTAAAGTGCCAGCGCTTGCGAGATGGTTGTAAGATCGACAAGAACTGCCGGCAAACACCATTATGCGCCGGAGAACAGCCCATTGCAACGCGCAGGTCCAAATGCCGTGGGGATGGCACCCAGTGCCTTGGGCACATGGGCAGCTACAGCGTGCTATCGAGATACGCCAGCACCTGAGCCGCGAAAGCCAAGCCTAATGAAAGACCCCGCTAACCGGTAGGCCGCCTGGCTATGGCCGCTCTCGCTCTTTAGCCTTTGCCAGCTCGGCCAGCAGGCTCGCAGTGTTGCGCCTTTCTTCGGGACTGCCGAACGCTGCGCCCACAAAGTCCGTCGCCCCAGCATTGCCCAGCCGGACGGCTACCGCTTCGATGTCCTCCTCGCTGCCCACAACTGCCACTTCGCCTGGTCCGCTTGCTCCTTCACGATCCAGCATGGCCCTGTAAGAAGGCAGGTGGCCGTAGAGCGAGAATGCCCTGCCAGCTCGCTCCCTGGCAGCCTCGGGATCGGATGTCACACACACTGGAAGCCCGACCGCCACCCGTGGCCTTGGGCGCCCGGCGCTCTCGGCAGCGGCGGTAATCGAGGGCACTATGTGGCGCTCTATTGTGGCTGGGCCCGTCATCCATGTCACCGTGCCATCCGCCATCGTCCCTGCGATGCCAAGCATGATCGGAGCCAGAGCTGCAATCAGCACTGGTGGCGGAGAGGCCTCGATCTCGAGGGGGGCCATGGTGGACGCCTTCACGGTGTCACCTTCGAAAGCGACGGTGTCGTGAGCGAGTAATGGAGTAAGGACTCCCAAGTACTCACGCATATGCAGGGCTGGCTTTTTGTAGGAGTAACCGTACATGCCCTCTATGACCCCTTGGTGCGACAGCCCGATCCCCAGCGTGAGCCTACCGCCTACAGCAGCCTGCACCGTGAGTGCCTGAATGGCCAGAGCCACAGGGTGGCGAGGGTAGATCGGGACAACTGCAGTTCCCAGCTCTAGGCCAGGCACCTCCCTGCCAATCACAGAAAGGAGGGTAAGAGCGTCGTACCCGAAGATCTGAGAGACCCATACTGAGTCGATCCCCGCCTCCTCAAGCCCTCGAGCGTGATCCACTACCTGATCGACGGATTGGGAGACATCGAGCAGCATTCCGTATCGCATGGCGTCACCCTAGCCTGCCTGGTGGGGCTGGGCTCGGGCTTTATGCTTGGCAAGCGTTCTGGCTTTATGCTTGGCACGTGCAAGGCACGGGCGACTCCAACAGAGCTAACAGGAACGGCGGCGCCGGTTCCCACAGGACCGAGCTTGACCATGGCTGGCGCTATGAAGCCCGGTTCTCAAGTCTTGCTGCCTCCGGTGCATATCTCCATGGGGAAGCGGATCTCGTAGAGTCCTTCAAGCCGTCGCTCGTGCTCGATGCCGGGTGTGGGACTGGCCGTGTTGCCATAGAGCTTGACCGGCGAGGGATACCGGTCGTAGGGGTGGATGTGGACTTGGGGATGCTGGAGGTCGCCAGGTCCAAAGCGCCGCAGCTGGTCTTCATAGAGCATGATCTTTCCGCTCCTACCCTGCGAGATGCCATCAACGAGCGCTGCGGTCCTCAGCTATTTGACGTCATTGTCGCAGCTGGGAACGTCATGATCTTCACAGAAGAAGGAACCGAGCCCGAGGTCCTTTCCAATATGGCTAGCTTGCTGGCGCCTCACGGCCATTTCATAGCTGGTTTCCAAGTCAGCCAGGACATTAAGCCAAAGCGTAGGGACCTGCGCTCAGTGCGTCCCGGCCCAGCCCAGCCAGGTCTGGCTGCAGGACCGCACAGGCTTTCCCTTGAGGACTACGACTACATGGCCGAGGCGGCAGGGCTGGTGCTCAAGAGCAGGTTCGCCACCTGGGAACGCGACCCGTACCACTCAGGGGACTACGCCGTTTCCGTGCACTGTCTGGCCTGAGCGTGCCAGGGCTCGCCTGCGCAGCTCCCCTTGATCTGGCAAGTCGCCCTGGTGCCTCCCAGTGGTGTCTCTAAGCTCGCTTTGGAGAGATCGGGCTCAGCTCGGCGAGAGATCCTCGATAACACGCCATGGATCTGCTGTAAGCGGTAGGACCGCTAGCACAGGAGTGGTCACCCCGGCTTTGACGTAACGGGAAATGTGCTCTTGGCACACCTCGGCAGAGCCATGGACAATCAGATCGTCGACCACTATGTCGGGAATGGCAGCCACGGCCCTCTTACGGTCCCCAGCCCTCCATGCATCCCACATCTCGCCAAGAAGCGGTCCCCGCCCCAACCACTCATGAAAGCGGGCATAGACCTCGACGTTCAAGTAGGCGGCCACCAGCTGGCGTCCCACAGAGCGGGCTAGCGCAGAATCCTCTGTGGGAGCGCAGAATATCCGGGCTACTATCTCCTTTCCCGGACCAACCTCAGCTGCCACCCGTGGCACATCCCCGGCTCCGAGCCAGTTGACTATGGCTCCATCGCCTTCCCTGCCTGCCAGGCGGAGCATGCCTGGGCGGAGAGCGCCAAGGAGGATCGGGGGAGGCACCTCGGGAGGGTGGTCGAGGCGGAAACCAGCTACAGAGAAGGTCTCGTACTCCGCTGTCACCTTCTCCCCCGCAAGGGCGCGCCTAAGGAACCTCAACGTGTCACGCACCCTCTGGTAGGGGCGGTCGAAGGCGATGCCATTCCAGCGGTTCACGATGACATCCGAGGAGGAACCCAACCCGAGCGCGAACCGCCCAGGTGCCATGGCGGAGATGGACGCAGCCGACATGGCCAGAGTCGCTGGACCACGCGTGAAAACCGGGACAATGGCGGTGCCAAGACGCAAGCTACCCGGAGCCAGCGCTGCCTGTGCGAGCGGAGCAAAGGCGTCATAACCTGATGCCTCGCTCGACCAGACGTCGGTGTAGCCAAGGTCGGCGAGCTTTGCATACAACCCAGCCTGATCTGCAAGGTCGATCCCCTCAAATGGGATAGATATGCCATAACCAGCCATCCACCCAGGTTAGCTGATTTAATACGCTCAGCTGGAAGCCGAACAGCGCTCTGAACCTGCACAGCCCAGACCGCCAAGGCCATCCCGGCACACAGCCCACCAAATCCAGGCCACCAAGGCCATCCCGGCACACAGCCCACCAAATCCAGGCCACCAAGGCCATCCCGGCAGATCCAAGGGGCCAGCCCAGCTCCCATTTTGCCCCGCTGATGGCCTTGGAGTGCGCACAGCCATGGCAGTAGCTATACAGTTGGCCACGCAAGCCAGTCAGCTCTTATGCAAGGAGGCTCAGCCGATGCAAGTGCGGATGCGGGTGAACGGCACAGAGTATGTCCACGAGGTGGAGCCGAGGCTGCTCCTCGTCTATTACCTCCGGGAGGTGGTGGGGCTTACGGGAACGAACGTGGGATGCGATACGTCCTCCTGTGGAGCCTGCACAGTGCTCCTCGACGGAGAATCGGTCAAGTCCTGTACGATGCTCGCCCTCCAGGCAGACGGAGCCGAGATCACAACTATCGAGGGGCTCGCCAGCCCCGATGGCACTCTCCATCCGGTCCAGGAGGCGTTCCGCCAAAATCACGCCCTGCAGTGTGGTTACTGCACCCCAGGCATGGTCATGGCTGCGGTCTCGCTTATAAGAGAGCATCCCGATCTCGACGAAGCAACGGTTCGGGAGGGTCTGGAAGGCAATCTCTGCAGGTGCACCGGATACCACAACATTGTAAAGGCAGTCTTGGCCGCAGCTTCGGCGATGAGCGCAGGAGTACCCGCATGAGCGCGACCGATCTCGCTGCCCGACCAAACGTGGTCGGGACTCGCATGCTCCGAAAGGAAGATCCTGAGCTGTTAACTGGCGAAGCACGGTTCGTGGCAGATCTAATGGTTCCCGGAGCTTGCCACATGGCGGTCCTGCGAAGCCCTTACGCCCATGCCAGGATCGCCTCGGTCCGACTGCTCTCAGGCCCTGTCCATGCCAGGCGTGATCGCTGCCTTTACCGGTGCTGACCTGGCCAGTGAGTGGGCTGCTCCCATGCCCTGCGCATGGCCAGTGACTCCCGACATGAAGAACCCCCCGCACTACCCGCTTGCGACACAACGAGCTTGCTACGTGGGAGATGGGGTCGCCGTCGTAGTAGCGGAGAGCCCGGAGCAGGCAATCGACGCGCTCGCCGGGATCGTCGTGGACTACGAAGAAGAGCCGGCCGTTACTGACCTGGAGGATGCAGCAGCCGACCGAGTACTTGTCCATCCAGACATCGGCACGAACCGGGCCTATACCTGGGAGCTCATCTCGGACCCGGACGCGCTTAAAAAGGCGTTTGACTCAGCGGCTCATACAGTAAAAGAGCGCTATATACAGCAAAGGCTCATACCGGCAGCAATGGAGCCTCGCGGCGTCTGCGTGGTGCCCCACCCCTTCGGAGGCGACTTCACGGTCTACTCTGCCACCCAGATACCTCACATCCTGAAGGTGATGCTAGGGATCACCTGCGCCGTCCCCGAGACCAGCCTGCGGGTGGTGGCACCTGCGGTAGGAGGCGGGTTCGGCTCCAAGCTGAACGTCTATGCAGAGGAGCTTCTCGCTCTGGCGCTGGCCCGCAAGCTCCGCCGGCCGGTGCGGTGGGTCGAGGAGCGCAGTGAAGCTGCGCTTGCCACCATCCAGGGCAGGGGTCAGATCCAAGAGATCGAGCTGGCCGCTGATGCCGATGGAAAGATCACGGCGGTAAGGGTGCATCTCATAGCGGACATGGGAGCCTACCTCCAGCTCGTCACCCCCGGAATTCCCCTGCTCGGTGCCTTTTTGTACCACGGGGTCTACGACGTGCCCGTCTACGGGTTCTCCTGCACCTCAGTGTTCACCACGAAAACCCCAACAGATGCGTACCGCGGAGCGGGCAGGCCGGAAGCTACATACGCGATCGAGCGCGCCATAGACGCTCTGGCCCGCAAGCTGGAGATGGACCCAGCTGAGATACGGCGACGCAACTTCATCCGACCCGAGAAGTTCCCTTACAGCTCAGCTGCCGGGCTGGTGTTCGACTCCGGTCAGTACGAGATGGCACTGGACAAGAGCCTTGAGCTAGTCGGCTACGATCAGCTGCGCCAGGAGCAGAGGAGGCGGCGTGAGAACGGCAGCGCTCGCCTTTTGGGCATTGGCCTTTCCTCCTATGTGGAGATGTGCGGGCTGGCCCCCTCCAGAGTCCTGGCCAGCCTCAACTACTCTGCCGGCGGCTGGGAGGCGGCAACGGTTCGCGTCCTTCCGACCGGGACAGTCCAAGTCGTCACAGGCACCAGTCCACACGGACAGGGGCATGTCACCTCCTGGTCGATGCTTGTGGCCGACAGACTGGGTGTCGACCCTCAAAACGTGGAGGTGCTCCACTCTGACACAGCAGTGTCCCCTCATGGCATGGACACCTATGGGTCGCGCTCTTTGTCCGTAGGAGGGACAGCAGTGGCTATGGCCTGTGACAGGGTCCTCGACAAGGCCCGGGTCATAGCGGCTCACCAGATGGAGGTTGCCGAAGAGGACCTGGAGGTGTCGGCTGGCACGTTCTCTGTCCGAGGAACCCCGGAGAAGTCCATGACATTGCAACAGGTGGCCTTCGAGGCTTTTACCGCGCACAACCTGCCCGATGGGACCGAGCCAAACCTGGACGGATCGATCACGTTCGACCCGCCGAACTTCACCTTCCCATTCGGCACCCACGTAGCGGTGGTGGAAGTCGATACCGAGACCGGCAAGGTCGATCTGGTGCAGTACGCCGCCTTGGACGACTGCGGCAACCAGATCAATCCGCTCATAGTCGAGGGCCAGGTTCACGGAGGCATAGCCCAAGGAGCCGCCCAAGCTCTGTGGGAGGAGGCTGTCTACGACGACAGCGGGAACCTGCTGACAGCGACGCTCGCCGACTACCTGGTCCCCTCAGCCGCCGAGCTTCCAAGCTTCAAGACTGGCGCTACTGTCACCCCGAGCCCGACCAACATCCTTGGGGTGAAAGGTGTTGGGGAAGCTGGGACCATAGCGTCAACGCCAGCAGTCATGAACGCGGTCGTGGACGCCCTTAGCCACCTCGGGGTCACGCAACTGGACATGCCTGCCAGCCCGGAGAAGGTATGGCGAGCGCTTACCAACGTAGGAAAGGAGGCGGGAAGGTGATCCCCGCAGCATTTGACTACCAGCGTGCCAGCACGCTCGATGAGGCCCTGTCGATCCTTGCCGATCGTGGTGAGGATGCAAAGCTTTTGGCCGGTGGCCACTCGCTGCTGCCACTTATGCGCCTGCGCCTTGCCACACCAGCAGTGCTAGTGGACATAGGAGGACTGCGCGACCTCTCCTATGTCCAAGACAGGGGCGATGAGGTTGCGATAGGGGCGCTGACCAGGCATCGGGACCTTCAGATCTCTGAGCTGCTCTTGAACCAAGTGCCGGTCTTGGCCCATGTGGCTGGGCAGGTGGGTGACCCTCAGGTCCGCCACCGCGGCACGATCGGTGGCTCTTTGGCCCACGGGGATCCAGCATCTGACCTGCCTGCCGCGATACTCGCGCTCGATGGCACCCTGTGCGCCAGGGGAACCTCAGGAGAGCGCACTATCCCAGCGACAGAGTTCTTCACTGGGTTCTTGGAGACAGCCCTCCGACCAGATGAGGTGCTTACGGAGATACGGGTGCCCAAGTCCCCTGGTAAGTTCTCCTTTAAGAAGTTCAACCGGAGAGCCCAGGACTGGGCTATTGTGGGAGTGGTCGCGCTGTCGGACAGCCCGGCAAGGGTGGCTCTTGTCAATATGGCATCGACTCCGGTAAGGGCATCTGCTACCGAAGCGGCGCTCGCAGCAGGAGCAGCAGCCAACGAAGCAGCACAGCGTGCATCAGAGGGTCTTGAGCCTCCATCGGACACCAACGCGACCACAGAGTTCCGCCGCCACTTGGCGACGGTGCTAGTGCGGCGAGCCCTGGAGGAGGTTGGTCTCTGAGTGAAGCCGCCCGCTCCGAGGCTGACCCAGCGGACTTGAAACCCTCTGGATCCGCTGCTTGTGTCCCTCGCCAATCCAGCATGGGAACTGAAGATCTTGACAACCACGCATCCGTACCGTCCGCATTCGCAATTGAGGCTATTCGCAAAGGAAGTCCCCGGGAAGTTCTACAGGCCCTTGCTTCCAACGGGTACCTTGCCGATGAGGGTCTGGCGACAGTCACGTTCCTCTCGATAGTTCTGCACCGCCCGCTCCTGCTGGAAGGGGAGGCCGGGGTGGGCAAGACCGAGCTTGCCAAGACCTTGGCCCGTTGGACGAAAGGGGAGCTGTTCCGCCTCCAGTGCTACGAGGGCATTGACGTAGCACAGGCACTCTACGAGTGGGACTACAGCCGCCAGCTTCTTCACCTACGCGCTGCAGAAGCCAGAGGTGCCACCCAGGGAGTGCCGCTGGGACCCGAGGTGGAAGACGAGCTCTACTCGGAGCGATTCCTCATCAGGCGACCACTGCTCGCTGCGATCTCTAAGTCCAACCAACCAGGCAGCTCTATCCCACCACCTGTGCTGCTCATTGACGAGTTGGATCGAGCAGATGACGAGTTCGAGGCCTTCTTGCTGGAAGTCCTCTCGGACTACTCGGTCAGCGTGCCAGAGCTGGGAACTTTTCGAGCCGAGATCCCTCCCCTGATCGTCATCACATCGAATAGGACTCGCGACCTCCACGATGCTCTGAAACGTCGCTGCCTATACCACTGGGTGGAGCATCCAGGGTTCGAGCGAGAGGTCGAGATAGTGCGCCTGCGTGCCCCCCAAGCCTGCGAGACGCTCTCCCGCCAAGTAGCTGCTGCCGTCGAGCGCATACGGTCCATGAACCTCTACAAGCCACCCGGAGTTGCAGAGACCATAGACTGGGCAGAGGCATTGGCGGCGCTGGGCCGGACAGAGATTGATGAGAGATCCGTGGAGCTCACCTTGGGGAGCGTGATCAAATACAAAGAAGATGCCGACCGGCTAAGAGCAGCCGGAATAGCTGAGTTGGTCCACACAGCACTTGAGCGAGCAGGTTGATCCCATCCAACCCTGAGCCAGAGCGCCTGGCCGTTGCATTTGCCAGGGTGCTAAGGGCAGCGGGCATGCCGGTGCCACTCTCATCTGTGACTGCGTTCACCGAGGCTATATCGATGGTAGGCATCGGTAGCCAGACTGGGGTGTACTGGGCCGGTCGAGCCACTCTGGTCTCCAGGTTTGAAGATCTGCAGATCTACGATCGGGCTTTCCGTGCTTTCTGGCTCGCTGACCCGTCTCAGATGAGCCTCGGCAAGCAGGTAGTTGTGCCGGTCACCCTCGTTACAGACGACAGCGAGCACACTGAGGGTCTTTCCAAGAACGACAACGAACGCCCAGGAATAACCCTCACGGTTCGCTACAGCAACATGGAGGTTCTACGAGAAAAGGACTTCAGCAAATGCACCGATGAGGAGCTCACTGAGCTCGCTCAGGCCATGCGGGAGCTCGACATGAGTGCTGCTCTCAGGCGAACCAGGCGCATGAGCCCTGCATCTAGCCAGGGTTCTCGCTTCGACGTGAGAGCAACTGTTCGCCATGCGCTCAGAACCGAGGGCGAGCCTGTGATCAGGAGATGGCTCCAGTGCCGTACGCGCCCTCGGCGACTGGTTCTACTCTGTGATGTGAGCGGCTCGATGGAGCCTTATTCGCGTGCGCTTCTGCGCTTCATGCACCTTGCAATGTCTAGGAAGTCACAGGTCGAGGCGTTCACACTCGGCACCCGACTCACCCGTATATCGCGCGAGCTGGCCACCCATGACCCCGATGCAGCACTCGCCAAAGCAGCCAAAGCGGTGCCGGACTGGGGGGGTGGGACTCGCTTGGGGGAGCAACTGGCGCTGTTCAACAGCCACTGGGGCTCAAGAGGCCTTGCCAGAGGCTCGGTGGTGGTTATCCTCTCCGATGGTTGGGACAGAGGTTCAACCGAGACGCTAGAAGCCGAGATGGCACGTCTGGCTCGTAATGCCTATCGGGTCATCTGGGTCAACCCGCTCAAGGCCACAGCCGGCTACGAGCCACTCGTGCGTGGCATGGCCGCGGCCCTTCCATATATCGATCAGTTCTTGGATGGCCACTGCTTTGCCTCCCTGGAGGCACTTGCCAAGGCAATCACCGTGGAAAGCACGACCAAGGGCTCTTTTGGAAGCACAAGAAGCGCCGCTGCGACCAGGCATAACCCAGAGAAGTATCATGCCGCGTAAAGGCCGCCCTGGGCGGGGGGATCTCCCTGCCCTTCGTGACTACATTTCTTCTTCCAGGCGGCGTGGCCTACTCTGGGCCGCCCTGGGCGGGGGGATCTCCCTGCCCTTCGCGACTACATTTCTTCCCCGGGCCAGCCATAATGAGCCAATCGGCTACAAACTCCCTGCGTGCGCAGCCAATTGGGCCAGATGCTTGAAAGACCTGACTGCACGCTCTATGTGATCCGACATGGAAGGACTGCCCTCAACGCCTCCGGTGTGCTGCGCGGCAGGCTCGACCCAGCCCTGGATGAGGTCGGACGTGCGCAGGCTGCCTGGCTGGCTCGAACCCTGGCGCCGGTGGAGCTCGATAAGGTTGTCTCCAGCCCGCTTCGCAGAGCCATGGAGACTGCTCAAGCTATAGCATCGTATAGACAGATACCTGTCACCTATGATCCTGCATGGATAGATCGTGACTATGGACCCTTCGCAGGTCATCCAGCCAGCGAGCTCATCGATGATTACCGGTCCATAGATCTAGCCCCAGGCGTAGAGCCCTTAGAGCACTTAAGAGAACGCGTGATGTGTGGGCTTGATGCACTCTGTAAGAGCATTGGCGCTGGATGGAGAGTAGCTGCGATCGCCCACGACGCTGTCAATAAGACACTGCTCTCCCAGCTTGTCGATAGCCTGCCTAACGACCCCGAACTCATAGCCCAGTCAACGGGATGCTGGAACCAGTTAGAGCTGCACGGTGGCACCTGGAGTGCTGTGGTTGTGAACGCCACCCCTCCAGGCTTTGACAGCTAGGCAGTTCGTGTTACACCCGTGCGCGACACTGCCCTGCATGGCACAGACGACAAAGCAGCCACCCAGATCAGATCAGCTTCGCCTTGCTATAAGCGTACCGCCACCTGCAAAGACAGCCAGGCCAAAACCACCAGTGGGCGCTAGCCGCACCACCACAACCTCAAGGTGCTCGGACCTGGAGCTCAAGACCCGGCCGCAGTACGGACCAACGGAATGGCGGCTGGACCCAGCCACCCAAGCTGCAGGCAAGAGCGGCATACAAGCAGCGCGAGCCGCGCTACGGGCCTGTATTGCTAGGCACAGCTGAACGATCCGCTACCGTCATCTCTGATGGAGTCCACCACCAGGGAATCGACGGAAGCCACCAGCATAGTCACCGCAGCTGGCACCTCCCTTGCCAATCGACTCGGCCGCCCCAAAGATGCCAGGCTGCTGATTTTAAACTGCGACGATCTGGGCTTCAGCCACTCTGCAAACGTGGCCACTTACTCCGCCTTGCGGGAAGGCCTGGCTACAAGTGCCACCTTGATGGTCCCCTGCCCCTGGGCACGGGAGGCAGCTGCTATGTACCGCGGAGAGGACATAGGGGTGCACCTCACCTTGAACGCTGAGTACAACCTCTACCGATGGGGACCCATCACGCATGCGCCCTCGCTTCTCGATGGGGATGGCGGTTTCCCACGCACCATCACAGATGTGTGGGAGCACGCCGATCTGGACGAAGTGCGCAGGGAGCTGCGCGCGCAGATCGAACGGGCTATCTACTGGGGCTTTGACGTGAGCCACCTCGACTGCCACATGGGATCGCTGCAGCTCAAAGCCGAGTTCTTCGACGTATACCTGGACCTGGCCGAAGAGTTCCGGCTGCCGATGCGCCTGTCGAGCCGGAGGACCGAGCGAATGGTCGGCTTTCCCTTCAGAGACCTTGCCGACGAGCGTGGCGTTTTGAGCCCTGATGACCTCCTGGTCATTCCAGGTGGTGTTGGAAGCAGGGATGTCATAAGAGCAGCTCTGCCCACACTGTCTCCGGGGGTGACCGAGGCCTATTTCCACCCGTCCGTGGACAGCGAGGAACTAAGGGCAATGGCCCCGGACTGGGCCATGCGAGTTGACGACTACAACCTTCTCACAGCCGACGACACCCTGCCCAAGATGCTCGAGCTGGTTGGCATAGAGCTGATCGGCTACCGGGAGATCCGAGATGCCATGTGCAGATAAGCTGGACACCAGCTCCGCTGGAGAGGGCAAAGTAGCTTTAGAAGTCTGTAACCGCCGCTATCTGAGCCTGGAGCTCTCTGTACTCGGGCGAGGAGGTGATGGGCAGGACTGACATCATCTTCGCCATGCTTCCTGTGACCTTTATCCTGCCCTGCATGAAAGCAGCGCTGGCATCCAGCTCCCCTTTTTGAACCTTGAGCGCGTCTGGGTATGTCACAGACAGCGTGACGTCGGCATCCTTAAGGCGACCCAGCTTGGACTCTACGAGCTTACCGTTGTCGAGGATCCAGTAGTACTCGATGTCTCCCTCAGGCCCGCCGCTGACCAGGTACTGCATTCGGGCTGAAGCACCGGGGCGCTCTGGCTGGCCTGCAGCCAGCTCCCTTGCCTTATCCAGCCACTCCTGTGTGAGCCACTTGACCATGGGCGTCCCCTTCCGTCTCAGCGAAGGCCGGCAAATAGGTCGTCTTCCACCTCAACGTTAGCGCCGCCCTGGGATTCTCCCATGTGGCCGGAAAGCATAGAGCGCGCTAGCACGTAGTCGTCGTATGGATGAACGGCGCTCTCCACCTCCTTTGGAAGGCCAAACCAAAATGAGGACCTGGGATCCACCTGAGTAGCATGAGCGCGCAGGGCATCGGCCCGCACCCCCGCAAAGCCGGCCAGATCTCCGCTGGTCGTGAACGCATCCTGCTCGGGGAAGCGCTGAAGCCACTCCTCTCCGAATGGAGACTCGAGCCCGAGCTCTAAGAACTTTGCGTGCAGAGCCCGCAATCGCCTTCCCGACCACACGGTGTAGTACAGCTTGGATGGGGCCCACGGTGGACCAGCCTCTGGGAACTCTTCAGGATCGCCGGCCCTTTCGAATGCAGCAACGGTGATCTCGTGAGCCCTTAGGTGATCTGGATGAGGGTAGTGGTGCTGGTCATCTCCGTAGCCAATCACCACTTGTGGCTGAGTCCGACGGATCACCGAGACGAGCCTTCCCACAGCCTCATCAAGCGGTGCCTGAGAAAAGCATTTGGGATTCTCGTTGGCAGGCGAGCCGGGCATACCGGAATCCCGGTAGCCCAACATAACGACCTCGTCGTAGCCGATGATCTCCGCTGCCCTCGCCAGCTCCTCCCTGCGAATCTCCCCCAAGCGCCCTCGAACCTCTGGGGTGTCCATCGCAGGGTTTAGCACATCGCCCTCTTCCCCTCCCGTGCAGCACACAAGAACCGTGTGGACACCCTCGCTGTGATAGCGCGCTACCGTGCCCGCCCCTTTGGAGGACTCGTCATCTGGATGTGCATGGACACTAAGAAGGCAAAGATCGGATCCCACGATGCCCACGGTAGCGGGAGCTACGGCAGCGGGAGGTACGGGTATGGGTGACGGCTCTCGTTTGGTACAAGAGGACGCGACCCACTGTGGAGCCTGGTCACCTAAGCTGAAGTCGCCTATGCTGCACTTGGGACATACTGCCGCCTGCAGGTGGCTCGGATGCCGGTATCGATCCGGCGAACTTTGTAGTTCCCAGCAGGGCTCCGATGATCCGGAAAAGCTTCAGGGGCAGGCAACCCAGTGCGATTTCAATTTCTCATTTGATGGAGGGAACACCTCATGGGCGTAATGAAAAGAGTGTCTGGAATCTTCCAGGCCAAAGCCAACAAGCTTTTGGACAAGGCGGAGGATCCTCGTGAAACCCTAGACCTGTCCTATGAACGCCAGCTGGAGATGCTCCAGAAGGTGCGGCGCAGCGTGGCAGATGTGGCCACCGCGCGAAAGCGAATAGAGCTCCAAGCTGATCAGCTGAAACAGCAGGCCAATAAGCTCCAGGACCAAGCCCGTGCCGCCCTTGGTCAGGGCAACGAGGACCTAGCGCGCGAGGCCTTAAGCCGGAGAGCTGCCCTGGCATCCCAGTTACAAGACCTGGAGACCCAGCATAAGCAGGTTTCCGACCAGGAGCAGAAGCTCGTGACCACCTCCAAGCGGCTGCAGGCCCAAGTGGAGGCTTTCAGGACGCAAAAGGAGACCGTAAAGGCAACCTACACGGCCGCCCAGGCCACCACCCACATCGACGAAGCGGTGTCGGGGGTCTCCGAGGAGATGGGTGACGCGGGACTGGCTCTGCAGCGTGCCCAGGACAAGGTCGCCCAAATGCAAGCTCGTTCCGGGGCGATGGACGAGCTGCTGGCGTCTGGAGCGCTCACAGACATGACCCATCCCACAGATGACATCCAGGCGCAGCTCGACAAGGTTTCCTCTGCCTCCCAAGTCGACTTAGAACTGGCTCAGCTGAAAGGCGAGCTTCCGGGGGCTTCAAAGGCAGCCATTGGAGCCAGCTCCACTGGATCAAGCGGGGCATCTCAGGGCACCGCGGACGATACTGCCGTAGATGCAGAGTTGGCAGAGCTCAAAGGAGAGCTCGAGGTCGGATCGACATCTGGCCCAGGAGATTCAGGATCAGCACCAGGCTCGAGCGCGGATGCTCCGCCCACCGGAGGCACCACTGAACCAGCAGGTGGCGGATCGTGATCGTTCGAATCCTGGGAGAGGGCCGTTTCGAGGTGCCTGATGGATCTATGGAAAAGATCAACGCACTCGACTCTTCCTTGGAAGACGCCCTGGAATCAAAGGACGAGAAAGCCTTCGACGAAGTGCTTAGCAGTCTGGTGGAAGCGGTTCGCCAAGAAGGCTCTCCGGTGCCAGATGACCACCTTGCGCCGTCTAAACTGGTACTACCTCCTGAGGGAGCGACGATGGCAGAGGTTGAGCAGTTGTTGAATGGTGACTCGTTGGATCTTGCGCTTGGGACAGCGCGCCAAGGAGGTTGAGGACTTAAGTGGACGACCACAGATTCCCTCCAGACCATGGGCTCTCAGCCCGAATGGGGATAACTGTATTCCTGCTCGGGCTGCTCTATGCCCTCTTTGTCGCAGCGCTGCTGGTACTTGGCATCCCATTGGTGCTGGTAGTAGTGCTCGCAGTGGGAGTGCTCGGCTTCCAGTACTGGTTCTCTGATCGTGTCGCCCTGTTCTCAATGGGCGGGCACCTGGTCACCGAGGCCCAGGCCCCCCAGCTACATGCCGTCGTTGATAGGCTCTGCGCGCTTGCTGACATGTCCAAGCCGAAGGTGGCTATCGCCAACTCCGACATTCCCAACGCCTTCGCTACCGGGAGAAGTCCAAGTCATGCCGTGCTGTGCGTGACAACGGGTCTGATGCGCCGGTTGGATGAAAACGAGCTTGAGGCCGTGTTGGCTCACGAGCTCTCCCATGTAGCACATCGCGACGTTGCTGTGATGACCGTCGCGGGGTTTCTAGGTATCATGGCCGGGCTGCTCACGCGCTTTGCGCTCTACGCAGCCTCTTTGGGGGGGTTCGGGATGGGAGGCTACGGAGGCGGGTCCCGCACCTCCAGCCGTTCGCGCAGCTCGGCGGGAGGTGGCGGGCAGTTGGCCCTCATAGAGCTCGGCGTCTTGGTGGTCTCAGCAGCGGTGTATGCCCTCAGCTTCTTGCTCATAAGGACGCTGTCGCGCTATCGGGAGCTGGCTGCAGATCGAGCTGGAGCCATCCTTATTGGACGGCCTTCGACTCTTGCCTCTGCCCTGGTCAAAGTCACCGGCGATATGTCTCGTATCCCAACTAAGGATCTCAGGTCTGCCTCGGCTTTCAACGCGTTCTACTTTGCTCCCATAAAGAGCGGGAGCATCTCGGCGCTATTTGCCACCCACCCAAGCCTGGACAAGAGGCTCGAGCAGCTCTCCAAGCTGGAGACACAGCTGGATCGGCCAGCCTGAAAGCTCTGGATCACCTTTCCAGGAGGGGCAAGGATACCGCGCCATGGGACTGCTAGACACGCTGCTTGGACGCACCAAGCCAGTCAAAGCCGACTTGGACGCACTGTTCTCTCTGCCCGCAGCAGCTATAACGCTGGAGACAGCAGCTGACATCCACGCATCAGGTCAGGCCGGTGTCTGTGTCAAGCCAGCTGCCAACGCCTCCTTTAAGGAAGCTCAGGACCAGATAAGAGACCTCCTGCGTACCGGTATCTCCTCTGAGGACTCACCGGGGGCCGCTCCACTGCTAGGGCAAGAAGGAGACCGAGTGGCAACTGGCGGCACACAGGCAACTGGCGGCAGCTCGGTTGCCACCCCGGGAGGCCCAGCAGCCTCCCTTCCGGACCTTGAGATTGCAGATGATGGCTACGGGTACAGGTGGCTCGTCTTCAGCGCAGGGGAGCTGGATGATCTGGTGAGCACAGTGCATATGGCAAACACGACCCTTGTCGAGGGGGGATGGGGGCCACAGCTACTGTGCTCGGTGTTCGGCTTCAAGACGACCTCCGGCTCACACTCCAGCGCCAGCGCAGCAGACTCCTACCTCGTGTACCTGTTCAAAAGGGGGACCTTTTACCCATTTGTCCCCACAGGCAAGCAGAGGCGGGACACTGAAGCAGAGCTCCGCCTCAAGAGCCTTCTCTCGGGCGACCTGCCTTTGGAACAGGATCTATCGAGGTGGTTCCCACTCTGGGAGCTACCTGTGCACTGACTGGGTGCACAGAGCTCTACCGCTCTTTGACGGACCCGATAGCCCGCTTCCAAGCTAGTTGGAGGCCGTCACCTCGTCTATCTGCCGGGCCAGGTCCAGGTCTGCCTGGGTTATGCCTCCTGCTGAATGGGTGGACAGCCTAAGCGTCACGCGATTCCAGCGAATGTCTATGTCTGGATGGTGGTTGGCCCGCTCTGCGAGCCATGCGACCAAGTTGACAAAGGCCATCGCTGCCACAAATCCCTTTCCCTCATAAGTTCGTTCCAAGTGATCTGCGGTATGGCTCCAGGCAAGCGCGCGCAGCGCGCGATCAATGACCTCGTCGTCCAGCACGGGAAGTTCAGCCATGATGAAACGATACCAGCCTCCTAGATGGATTGGATGTATAGACTAGTGCACGCAAACACTGCAATGATTATGATTCTTTAGCAATGAAAGAGTTCGTCTACCACCGCTTCCTTCTGCCGGCCATCGACCATTTTGGCGACGCCATGGCTTTACACGACGGCGAGCACCATGCATCCTTTTCTAAGCACGGAGATCGGGTCCTACGCCTGGTGAATGCGATGCGCCAAGAGCTGGGTATGGAAAACCAGGATCGTTTCGCGGTGCTGTCACTGAACAGCCACCATTATGTGGAGCTTTACCACGCTGCAATGCTCGGCGCGGGCATCATCAACCCTCTTAACATTCGCCTGGCTCCAGCGGAGTTGGCCCACATCCTAGAAGACTCTGCTACATCGATCATCTTTGTCGACTCCAGGATGTCCAATGCGCTCCACCAGATAAAAACCGCAACTGGCAAGGGCTTTGGAATTCGCCATGTGGTGCTCATGGGGGAGGCTGACCTACCCGGATCAGTGCCATACGAGGACCTTCTCGAGGCGGGAGAGCCCACCGTTCCGCCTGAGCCACAAGAAGATGACCCCGTTACCCTCATCTATACTGGGGGCACTACGGGCTTGCCACGCGGCGCGCTGTTTGACCAGCGGTCCCTCCTCTTGTATCTGTACCATTCTGGCCTCGCAGGCGGCATTGGTTTCAACCGAGACTTGGTCTACCTCCACCAAGCACCGCTTTTCCACATAACCACTGTGGTGAGCGTGCTGAGTGCGCCTGCCTTTGGAGTGGAATCCGTCGTCCTACCAGGCTTCGAGCCTGCCGCTTGCATGGATACGATAGAACATTACAAGGTAAATGAGACGGTGCTCATACCGACCATGCTCCAGATGCTGTTCGATCACCCAAGCTTCAAACCGGAACGCCTCGCCAGCCTACGCCGTATTGGCTATGGAGGAATGCCGATGTCACCCACCCTGCTGCAGCGCCTCATGGAGCTTCTGCCGGGGATCGAGCTTATACAGGGCTATGGCATGACAGAGGCTGGCGCGCTGACGGTGTTGAGTCCACAGGACCATCTCCGTCCTCAGCTACTGCAGTCAGTAGGTCGCGCTGTTCCGGGCGTGGTCCTCACGATACAGAGCCCCGAAGGGGTAGCCTTGGAGCCTGGCCAAATCGGAGAGATATGTGCCCGTGGCGGTAATCTCATGACACGATATTGGGACGATCCTCAAGGAACTGCGGAGGCATTCAGAGGAGAGTGGTATCACACAGGCGATGCTGGCTGGATGGACCATGAAGGCTATCTATACCTGGCCGATCGATTGAAAGATATGATCGTTACTGGAGGTGAGAACGTCTATAGTGTAGAGGTGGAAAATGCAATCTCTAGTCATCCCGACGTGGCCCAAGTGGCCGTGATTGGCATTCCAAGTGAGCTCTGGGGGGAACAGGTGCATGCTATTGTCGTACCCCGCGATGGCTCGACCATCACTGAAGAG
The DNA here is from genome assembly GCA_023379605.1 of Actinomycetota bacterium. Lineage (GTDB taxonomy): Bacteria > Actinomycetota > Acidimicrobiia > Acidimicrobiales > JAMCQF01 > JAMCQF01. Next base: position 1,846 of record JAMCQF010000034.1, on the reverse strand, counting down.
GAGGTCATCTCCCATGCCCGGTTCAGCTTGGCCGGGTACAAGGTGCCAAAATCCGTGGAGCTTCGCAGTGAGCCTCTTCCTCTCTCAGCCGCCATGAAACCGCTCAAGCGGGAACTCCGCAGGATCTGAGAATGCCTCTTGTCCGCTGAATCCATCTATAGCTTCCCGGCATGGGCGACCTCCCGTTGGTATCGGTCGCCCCAGATCGATCACAGGCTAATCATGAGGCAACGCTATCTGCGCCTTGCCCTTGGCCATAACGGATTCGCTTTGATCCATCATTGTATACATGACCTCCACCACGTGCTCACCTGACTGAGCATTCACTTCCTTGGCGGTGACAGTTCCCTCTATGGAGGTGAGATCCCCCGTCAGCGCAGGGCTGCGGTACTGGGCGTTCGAATGCAATATCTGGCCCCACTCTCCAGCCCAGTTGCCCAGATAATCGAGTATCCACGCCCCCATGGACGCCCCATACCCGTAACCGCGCGGCATGCCGATCAGTTGGGCATAGCGCTGCTGGACGTGACCGCGCGATGGGCCATTGTACAGACCGTCACCGAGAACAGGGACCACCTGAGAGCGTGACTCGTCCCGAGTCATCTCTGCCAACCATCCTGCTTGATTGGTAGAAGAGATTCCCTGGTAGCGCTGGGCTCCCCAGATGTTCATGTTGTACGCTCTCCACTCAGTGGTAAAGCTCTGGACGCTGTGCGGCCCGATCAAACGAGTCGGGAGCTTGGTGCCCTCTTCGACTGACTTCCAGACGCGCTTTGTGTGGGCACGCTCACGAATCTCCGCAAAATACTCGTACTGCTTCTCGGCTATCTCAGCAAGCTGAGAATCGGTCCAGTTTGGCTCGGGATCGTCGCCTTGGAACTTAGCGCGCTTACGAGCTTCTTCAACCAGATAACGAATTGAGGTAGATCGCTGCTTTGCAATGATCTCACCACGCTGATTTATATACGTGGTATCACCGCGAGAGAACATAGTTGGCCCTGCAAAACTGGTCCTGGTCACGCGGTAATCAAAGAGCATCCGTTCCATATGCACACAATCCCCGGGCTCTATCCTGGGCCCGAAGAACCACCACTCGTCGCCTCCAAAGAGCATATGGCTTCCGGGGATCTTCCCCTGTATTGCTGGAGTCGCTCCATGGCCGACGTCCACCGCCACTGCGAAGGACTGAGGGGCGACGAGCCGACCAAATCGGCTCGCAAGAGCGTAGTCGTCGTCGTAGTAGAGCGGGTTCGCATTCTGCATAGCCTGTGACCAACGACGGATGTCATTTGGTGCCACGGGATCGCGAAGCTCTCCGCCACCCAAGGGAACGCCCACCCAACGGTCCACGTCGCTCGTATCCAGCAGGACTTCGACTTCGCTCATTTCATCCACCCTCTCTGACTGCCCTTATCATAGCAATCATCAGGATAATAGATCCCTTGGATTTAATCCAGCAAACCACTGCTCGTCACCGTAGGCGCCGTAGCCAACCGACCATCATGACGCAAAGCTCAGCTTACCCAGATACATGCACGAGGGTCCTTCCCTGATTTCCCCCGGCAAGAATCCTCTCAAGGGCGTCGTCCAGACCAGCCAGGCCTACCTCAGCTCCGACAAGGTCCTCCAGGGAGCGCGGCTTCAAATCTCCACCGAGACGGCTCCACAACTCCTTGCGCAGCTCAATGGGGCAGCTCACCGAATCGACCCCCAGCAGTGATACGGCCCGCAGTATGAAGGGGAAAACGGTGGTGGACAGGTCTGGCCCTCCTGTGTTCCCACTAGCAGCGACCGAACATCCATAGCGCAGGGTGGTAAGGACATATGAGAGGGTGGATGAAATGAG
>JAMCQF010000033.1 GCA_023379605.1 Actinomycetota bacterium | reverse complement strand
GCTGGACGACAACCACCGGAGCTGCCATGGTCTCCACCACACCCACCAGCGCATCTGCATACTCATCTGACCCCCAGGCATACGCAGGCGGCGGGGTGGCGCCAAATCCAGGCAGGTCAAGGGCTATGGCGTCGATCTCACCACCTAGCTGTCCTGGGAGCGAGCCCGCCAGATCGGCGGGGACCAAAGCCGCGCGTATGCAAGCGATCTCACTACCTTGGTCGCCCGCGAGCTGAGAGGGGTTCTGGCCTGCTTGATCGTGAGCCGCCACTGAGAGCTTTGAGCTGGCTCTGCTAGGCTGGAGAACTCCCGTGAAGTCCAGGTGGGAACGGCCCCACCCATGCAGGGCAAGCAACCAAGGCGGCTCCTTGCCCGATCGCTCCCCGAAGATATCTCCGTCACCGAAAACCTGCAACACCAAAGAAGAGATTAGGCAACGAGGAGGCACCCGCACGGCATGGTTGGAACCCAGTGGCCTTGACGCAGCCGCTCAACGGCGCGACAACCACACTATGGCATCAGAAGTTTGGCCTTCCGAGGATGGCTGGCCCTATCCAGATGAGGACGGCGAGGGGGACATCGCCGATCCTTTGAGCGGCATCGATGAGGACACCCTCTTGACGCGCGCCGAGGAGCATCTGCTTCTGGACCGCTTGGGCCCCCTGGAACGTGAGGTGCTCATTGCCCGTTTCGGCTTGGAGGGTCACAAACCATGTTCGATGCGCGAAGTCCAGCTTGCAACGGGCCTTAGCCGCCACGAGGTGCGCCTTGCCGTAAGCTCCGGACTCGCAAAGCTGCGATCTGCGATGGCATAAGCCGTTAATCAGCTGGTTGGTGGCTTGCCTCCCTGCATACTAAGGTACGTTTAGCCTACAAAAGTATGTGGGCACGGAGCCAGGAAGGGGAGTGATGCCGATGCCAGAGCAACCAGACGGTCCTGGAGGGCAGACTATCTCAGCGAGAGGTGATGGCTCATTTCAGGTTGAGGGAAAGCGCGTGCTCATCACTGGGGCCTCATCGGGCATAGGCGCCGCGCTGGCTGAGGCATTGGCGGCCCGAGGTGCGACCGTGGGAATTTGCGCAAGGCGAGCCGGGCGCCTGCAAGAGGTCCTGGACCGAATATCTCGGTACTCTCCCAGCTCAAAGGCCTGGACCGTTGACCTGGCCGATCTCGGCTCCATAGAAGCCTTCGCCACTAGAGCCACCGAGGAGCTGGGTGGCATCGATGTGCTCGTGAACAACGCTGGCATCCCCAAGCGCCGGCGGGTAGATCATCTCACTGCCAGAGAAGTCGAAGAGGTAACGGCCGTCAACTACTTCGCACCGGTGCGGCTCACTTTGGCGTTGCTAGGCGAGCTCGTCCGCCAAAGCGGTCGCATTGTGAACATATCCTCGGTGGCTGCCCATCTCGCCCCCCCAGGCGAAGCCGCCTACGCTGCCACCAAGGCAGCCCTCACTGCTTGGTCTGAGTCTATCCAGGTTGACCTATCCCTGTCGGGGAGCAGGGTCAAGGTCCATGTCGTAAATCCTGGCGTCATTGACACCGAGCTTTTTCACCTGCCCGGGAACGACCCTTCGGTTGCCAGCCTCGAACCGCTCCCAGCGCAAGCTGTCGCTGAGGCAGTGATCTCGGTCCTCCAAACTGGCGACCTCGAGATCTATGTGCCTGGATGGTTTGAAGAGATCGTAAAGTCCAAGTACCAAGACCCCTCGGCGTTCCTCGAAGGCACCATATCCTGGGCAAGGAGTGGGGATCCGGTGCCCAAGCCCAAGACGGCGGCCACAGCTTCACCAAGCAGTGATCGCTCAGCGCAAAACGGCGGGGATCCCAAGCCCAAGACAGCGGCCACCTTGGACGAGCGCTGAATGGCTGAGTTGCTCAAAGGCCAACGGGCTTTGGTGACAGGCGGTGGATCTGGCATCGGACGGGCCACCTGCAAGCTCATGGCCGCCGAAGGGGCACAGGTCGCAGTTGTGGATCTGAGCGAGGACGCCGCTAGAGCGGTAGCGGAGGAGATTAGTGCAATGGGCTACTGCTGTGACGTCACCGACTACCCAGCATTGCAAAGCTGCGTATCGCAGGCAGCCGAGGCGATGGGGGGATTGTCGATCCTCTTCAACAATGCAGGCTCTAGCGCGATTTGCCGTGTGCATGACTGGCCACAGCATGAATGGGATCGGATCGTAAAGCTCAACCTGAGCGCTGTATTTTATGGGATCAAGGCTGCTGCGCCACTGATGCTCAAGGGCAAAGGTGGGGCAATTGTCAACACCTCCTCAATAAGCGGCGTGCGTCCAGCAGCCGGGGAAGCCCCCTATGCAGCGGCCAAGGCAGGGGTGGCCGCACTGACATGTGTGGCGGCATTGGAGTACGGTCCCTCAATAAGGGTCAACTCCGTATCACCTGGCATGGTCCGCACCGCCATGACAGAGCCGATGTTTGAGACATTCCCGGGCATAGAGGCTGATCTGGCCACGCGGGCGGCCTTAAAGCGCATAGGAGAGCCCGAGGACATAGCAGCTGCTGTGGTCTTTCTGTGCTCGGACATGGCCAGGTTCATCACCGGACAGAACCTGGTGGTTGACGGGGGGCTCACTCTGCATGGGTCCGCCGTGGATGGTGCCCTTGATCGGTTGGAGATCCTCCTTCAAGACACCATCCAGGCACCGCCGGCCGCTCCCAGATAGTGCTGAACCGGTCCTAAGATGATGGAATGGACCTCAGGCCCAAAGCGCATCGGTGGCTGCCGACCAACCCTTGTGCCGACCGGCAGCCGCAAAAGCAACGCCCTCTGTTAGCGAGCATCTCACGGCTGGCCTACGGCTGCTATGTCTGGGCAGTGCTCCTCACGCTCGGAACGCTCGTCTGGCCAATCGTCTCGAGCGTGAGGAACCAGCGGTTCAACTGGTTTTTGACACGAGCAGCGGGCCTGCTCCTGACCCGGCTGAGCGGAATATCGCTTGACGTGACAGGCAGCATCCCCAATGCAAAAAAGCCCTATGTTCTGGTAGCCAACCATGCCAGCTTCATAGACGGGATGGTGCTGATCATGTCCTCGCCGAAGCCCATTGCCATAGTCGCGGGTGGTGAGCTTGCCACCCAGCGCTTGGCTGGCCCCTTCCTCAGAGGCCTAGGGTGCGAGTTTGTCCTCAGCAGAGACGATCGTCGAGGAACGGCCAATGTGGAGCGCTTCACCCAAGTCCTGCGCTCGGGCCGCAACCTCGCGATCTTTCCGGAAGCCTCCCTGGGATCTGCGCCCGGACTACGTCGGTTCCATCTTGGGGCTTTCACAATCGCTGCTGAGGCAGCAGCTGAGGTGCTCCCAATAGGGATAAAGGGCAGCCGGGAGATCGTTCCGCCTGGGAAGCGTCTACCGGCACCGGGGAAAGTTCAGGTTAACATGGGTGAGCCTATCGCCCCGAAAGGAGCAGGCCTGGCTGCTGTTATCGCCCTTCGAGACAGAGCCCGCCTGGAGATCCTTAGGCTCTCTGGAGAGGAGGACCTTCTTGGCCAGGCTGTGCGTCCCAAGGGCGCGGACAGCGGTGAGGTGGCACAATTGCAGGAATGAGCCCCTGGAGACGCGTCTGGATAGGCCTCGCTGCACTTGTAGGAGTCATTGGGATAGGTACGCTCGGGTACTGGGTCCTGGGCCTGTCGCCTCTGGACGCGCTCTACCAGAGCGTCACCACCATAAGCACGGTGGGCTTTCGCGAGCTTTACAGGCTCACCACAGCGAGCAAGGTCTTTACGATCCTGCTCATCCTCTTCGGCGTCGGCACGGCGCTGTACTCATTCGGCGTGCTCATCGAGGCCCTGCTCGAGGGTCAGCTGGCCGAGCTTTTAGGAAGGAAGAAGATGGATCGACGTATCGGAGAGCTAAAGGACCATGTGATCATATGCGGATGGGGCAGGGTCGGTCGCGCCATCGCCGACCACCTGGCAGCGGCAGGCCAGGAGATCATAATTGTCGATCTCGACGCTTCGCGCCTGACAGAGTTGAGATTTGCGAGCATCGCGGGTGATGCAACAGAGGACTCGGTCCTAAAGAGGGCCGGTATAGACAGGGCCCGCGCGCTGGCGGCTGTCACGGCCAACGATGCTACCAACCTCTATCTCACCTTAAGCGGACGAAGCCTAAAGCCAGAGCTGTTCATCTTGGCACGTGCCAGAGTCACTGATTCGGAGGCAAAGCTTCTTAGGGCGGGAGCTGATCGCGTGGTCAACCCACAGGCTATCGGGGGTGCCAGGGCCGCGGCACTCCTGCTCCAACCACATGTGGCCGAGTTCGTCGATGTTATAACACATGGTATAGATGTAGAGTTCAGACTGGCAGAGCTTGAGGTGTCGGCAAGCTCCGCACTCGCTGGAAAGACCCTAAGAGAAGCCCGCATCCGAGATCTGACCGGCGCTCTCATCCTGGCAATGCGCCAAGGGGAAGGAAACTTCATCACAAACCCATCTCCAGACAGCACAGTCTCCTCTGGCGAGATACTCATAGCGATAGGCACTGCAGAGCAGCTCTCTTCCCTGGAGCGCCTAGCCACCACAGCAACGAGCAAGCCAGCCTGAGCTAAGGCGCAACGAGCTCTTGGAGACAAGATCCACCGGTTCTATCTGGGCAATGACGTACTGGACTCGCCCAAGGCCCTAAGCAGAGCCGAAGCTATGGCATCCGGGGTTGGCGGGCAACCGGGGATCCTTATGTCGACTGGAAGCACCATGCTCACATCCCCTACCAGGCACTCCGCCTCGCCTATCACGCCAGCTCCAATCGCGCAGTTGCCTATGGCTGCTACTATCCTAGGCTCGGGCATGGCGCCATATGCGAGGCGGAGCGGGCCCTCCATCCTGGTCGTAACTGTTCCGGTGACAACCAGGATGTCAGCGTGACGGGGAGATGCCACCATGGTGATGCCATAACGCTGGAGGTCATAGAAAGGGTTGGAGAGCGCTTCCAGCTCCTGCTCGCAACCGTTACAGGACCCGGAGTCCACATGGCGCATGGCAGCAGAGATCCTTCGCTTGGGCACTGAGATGTCAGCATCACGGCGGATGCGACTTAGCTGGCGCAAAAGCACGTACATGGTCTACCTGTCCACGCACGCGTAGCAGAGCTCAAAGCTCTTATTTATCAGAGGAAAATCACCCAGAAGATTGCCTGCAGTGCAGTACGCCAATGAAGGCCAGTTCGCATATGAGCCGCTCCTTAGATGAACCCTCTCTATGGTCTCCCCGTCTGATTCAACCGCGCACACGCTCTGTCCACGAGGACCTTCCACCACGCCCACACCGATCGGCGAGCACGGTGCGGTCTCCTCCGTGCCCGCCAGCAGAGCCGGCGGGTGGGCCACGTGCTCGAGCAGCTCTTTGAGCATGTCGAAGGTCGCTGGCAGCTCTGCAGCTCTTGCGGCCATCCTCGACGCGACGTCCCCAGTCGGATCCTCTGGCAAAAGCGGGACGAACCCTTCATAGCACAGCCGGGCGCTGAAGGTCCGCGCGTCCAGCTTCAGTCCTGAGCCCCGAGCCGCAGGGCCGACCGCACCGAGGCGCTGTGCTATCTTCCTTGGCAGCGTGCCAGTTCCTTTAAGACGGTTCTGCACAGAGGCATTGAAAAGAACCTCACGCCATGCCCTCATCGCATCTGACCGCAATGCCTCCAGCTCTTCAGCAGCTGCCTCTGCCTTCTCAGAGGCCAAGCGGGTAGCGTGCCCAACGGCTATGGTGTCAAACAGGTAGCGGTGACCAGACAAGGCATGGTTCACACGCAGTGCCCGCTCCTTCATCGAGGAGAACGCCATGGCTCCAGGGGCAAAGCCAATGCCAGCGCATATGGCTCCTATATCGTTTAAATGGCTGTAGAGCCGCTCCAGCTCAACAAGCAAAGTGCGCTGGAGCGCAAGAGCCTTGGTGGGCCATAGACCGAGGAGCTCCTCGCATGCCTGGGCATAGGCCAGACTATTAGACACTGCATCTGTGGCACATGCTCGCTGGATGATCTTGATGGCGCGCTCCAGGCTTGCGCCCTGTGCTGCACGCTCCAAGCCCCGGTGCTTGTAGAACAGTCGGAGATCGAGATTAAGTATCCGCTCTCCCACTGCATGGAACCTGAAATGCCCCGATTCGATCACCCCGGCATGTATAGGACCCACCACCACCTGGTTTGTACCTTGTCCGGTAACTGGCACTGTCCAGTCGTTGAGCGCTGCAGGGTGGGCTACCAGGGCTCTCATCGGCTCGTGGCCTTTTAGCTCAACACCGTACAGGTCATGTGCTTCCCGCTCATCCCAGACCGCAGCCGGCACGCGATGAACTATTGAGCCAAAGGAGCCCTCTGCGCTGGAGCAGGTAAGCACCCTAAATGGGCTCGAAGAGCAGCCGGGTCGGTAACCACTGTCGGGCTCGCACAGCACCTCGGCAAAAGGCCGGACTCTGCAACGCTCACCGTCCCCATCTCTTCGCTCTCCTGGTACAAGAGCGACGGGCTCGGCCTGCTCGTGGAACATGGCCCTTAGCGCCAAAGCGCCTTCGGCATGGCTCGCATACAGGCCCAAGAACCTCATCTTCTGATCCAAAAGAGCGCTGCATGCAGACTGCCAATGTTGAGGCGCGACCTCGGTGATCACGCTCATGGCTCACTCGGCCTCAAAGCCGGCATCACAACCTTGCGGGAATCCGACGCGCTCATGCGGCCCAGAGGAACAGAGAATGGATGAAAGCCGAGCTGGGCAGCATGAACGCAGAACCCGCCAAAGCCATGAGCAAGGTGGTTGCGCACGTGGCCAGCGTTGCAAAGCCGGCTCCCAGGTGCCCATCTCCTTTTGCTTGGCGACGAGACCCCATCAGCCCCTCTATCAGGGCGTGAAGTATGCCGAGAAACCCCAGTGCAAGAAGTACAGTAGCCAGGCCGCCAAGCCACAGGTCGCCTGCCAGAAAAGCCGCTGCCAGTATGAACACCTCGCTGAAGAACAAGGGTGATGGAGGAAGGCCGCTCAGGGTGCCCAAGCTGATGCCCATGACTGCTGCCAGACCCGGGGAAGACAGTGCCACACCGCGCGCCGGCAGGCGAGCTGCCCTGGGCTGTGTGCGAAATAGAGGTGTAGCTGAGTAAAAGCCCAGGGACTTTGCAAGGGCGTGGGCAATGAGGTGCACCACCACGCCTGCCAGAGCAAGGGGCGTCCCTATCCCAATTCCTATGGCCAGCACGCCCATGTGCTCCAAGCTTGAGTACGCGAGCAGCCGCTTCCAGGGCATCGGTCGCCAGAGGAACGGCACTGCAACCGCCAGAGAGACCACTCCGAACCCGATAAATACGGCGGATACGTCGTGAGCGCCGACAGATCTGTACAAAGCGCTCTTGACTCTCCAGCCCACCAACATCACGCTTGGCAGCAGGGCTGCCGAGAGCAGTGCGCTGACCGGTGGAGGCGCCTCGCTGTGGGCATCGGGCAGCCAGTTGTGAACCGGCGCCCAACCAACCTTGGCTGCAAGCCCGGCCATTATAAGCAGAAAGGCGACAAGCAGGGCACTGGAGTGCGCGTGGCTTGTCAAGGCCGACAGAGCCCCCCAGTCAAGAACAGAAAGAGACCTGCCCCGCGTGGTGGAGTAGAGCATGACGACCCCAAGCAACGCCACGGTAAGCCCCAGGGTAGTGAGCACCAGGTACTTCCAGCCTGCCTCGAGTGCGCTGCGCTTTCCGCTGAAGCCGACCAGCAGCGCAGAAGCTGCGGTTGTCGCCTCCACCAGCAGCCAGGCCACCCCCAGGTTCCCAGCGAGCGGGATTGCGAGAAGTGCAGACCAAAAGCAGGCGAAACCAAGGTAGTACCAGCGCCTGGCTCGCTGCTCGGAGAAGAAGAGCCTCTTGGTAGAGAACAGCACAGCGCTGTCAAGATATGCAGGTGAAACCAATGTGCTACCAAGGCCAACCAGGGCTGACACGCTCAAGAAAAGTGCGCTTGCCGAGTCAAAGACCATGAGATCTTTGCCAATAGGATGATGGAGCGTAACGATAAGTCCTGCGAGGCTGAGCGCAGTAATGGTGGTGAGAGCTGTGAAGATCCTAAAGACCAGATCCACAGTTGACCCCTTGGCGACAGGCTGGATCACTGCCGCTCCGAGGAGGGGGAGCGCAACTACTGCTATGCCCAACAAGCCAAGAAGGCTAGTCACGCAGATCCCTTAGAACCGAAGCATCTCCTGTGCCGAACTGGTGAAAGATGCCCTCGTGAAGCGCTGTGGCAACTGCCAGGAGCACAAAGATATCAAATATCACACCCAGATCTATTACTATCGGCATTCCTCCTCTTATGGCTGTCGCTGCGAACGCCACGCCATTCTCTGCCACAAGCAGGCCGAGAACCTGGAACAGGGTGGCTTTGCGCAAGACCAGGATGAAGATGCCCACCACCACACAGGCTATGGTCGCCCTTTCCACTGCGGTGCTGGAAAGGCCTCCAAGCGGAAGCAGCGCCACTATGGACAGTGCTCCGAGGACTGCTATCAGCAGCCTCACGGGACTGGCTGAATCCTCCAGGATGGGACGATCCTGGCGAGTGCGCAGCACCGACCATCCGAGCACGACTGCGATGAAAACAGCCTTGGCCAACAGCGCGAGGCCTGAAAGCAAGTACTCGCTGGAGCGGTTGGAGGCGTTGAAAAGCTCGAGAGCGGCCAGCATGAGCGCCTGTAGTGTCACAAGCCCTATAGCAGTAGAACGCCTCCGCACCACCACAACTCCGACAGCCAGGACCACCATCGTCCAGCCAATGGCACCTATCACAGCCTTGCCCCCATATAGAAGGTAACCACACCTGTGACAGCAAGCACAGACCCGACAACCAGAAGCCTGGGCACCATAAGCAGGCGCATCTTCGCCTGCCATGTCTCGGCGAGCGCCAGGCCCGCACAGAGCACGACCAGCCAGATGACAAGGCATACGAGGCTCTCGAGGGGACCAGCCGCGTGAGGCAGGAATATCTCCGCGGCCAATGCCAGGATCACCCAGTGACGAGCGGCTGAAGACCACTGGAGCATGGCAAGATCTCTCCCTGCGTACTCAAGCAGCGGGCCCTCGTGGATCATTGTGAGCTCGAGATGCGTATCAGGATTGTCAACCGGCTGGCGACCTGTCTCAGCGACAACCACCAGGAAGAACGCACCAAGCGCACACCATCGAACCGGTCCCCCCCACCCGGAGATCCCTGCAGTGCCGGCCACCATTGCAGACAGATCTGTGGAGTGCACCGGAAGGGCAGCCAGGGTGATGTCAATAAGGATCAGCGCCTCCACAAATACCGAGAAGGTGAGATCCCTGCTGGCGCTCATAAGGGAAAAGCCACTGCCGGTGTCCCATGAGGCCACAGCCAGAGCAAAGCGAGACAGTGCGAGCAGACCGAGGAGCACCAAGGCGTCATGACCCAACGGAAAGCTCCCCTCGCCCGCCATTACCGGGACGACAGCGACTGCACAGAGCAGGGCTGCCGCGCTTACCGACGGAGCCAGCCTGTATAGGATCGTCGTCGACTGCGGGCTTACCACAGACTTCCCCCAAAGCCTTCTAAGCTCCCTGTAGGGCTGGAATATGGACGGTCCCACTCGCCCTTGAAGGCGAGCCTTGAGCGTCTGGATGAGACCGGGCAGAAGCGGGGACAAGATAGCGCCGCCCACCAGAGCAATGGCGAGACCCACAAGAGCTCTGAGATCCTGAGAGCTCATCGTAGCACTCCCAAGTGCGCGATCACCTCTCGGCAAGGCAGGCTCATTGCAGCACTCCCAAGTGCGAGACCAACCCTCGGCAAGGTAGGCTCATCGTAGCACTTCCAAGTGCGCGATCACCTCTCGGCAAGGCAGGCTCATCGTAGTACGCCTAAGTCGACAATGACCAGCATGACAACTACCAACGCGAACAGATAAGCAACGTAGGTGCGCAGGCTGCCAGACTGTACCCGCCTGGCCACCCTCGCAAGCAATAGCGCCGCCTTAACTACCGGCCTGTACAGATGGGTATCGAAGAGATGTGGCACCTGGGATTGGTAGGAAACCCTGCTCACGATCAGATCATCGTCTTCCACCACTACCGTCCGCTCAACTCTGAGTGCGGGCTCGAGCAGGAGGCGAAGGGGCTTTGTGAATCCAGCAGAAGTCCAGGAAAGCTCGGGGTCGAGCCTCTGGCCACATGCCCACACGGGTCCGGGTGCTGCCGAGCCCCGTGAGCGCATCCAGGCAAGCAAGGCCACCAGAGCTACGAGCACTCCGAAGAGCTCCAAAGCAGGAAGAGTGCCAGTTCCTGGCAACGAGAGCCCGAGAAGTGGCTGAGCAAGCTCTGGACCATGGGTAAGACCTATGAGCCTGTTGACGACCAGCCCAGGGACAGCTCCTAGGACGACACAGGTTGTAGCGAGAGCGATCATCGATGACGTCATAGACATTGGCACCTCAGTCGCCCGGGCGCACTTGTCGGTCCTGGGCCTGCCCAGTAGCACCAGTCCCACGACCTTCGCGAAGCATAAGACAGCCAGTGCTGCTGTGGCAGCCAGGGCAGCTGCTGCCAGCGCACCAGGCAGCGCACTCTTCAAGGGAGTATCGGTTGCTATGTGCACAAGGGCCTCAAGTGCCAATGTCTATGACG
>JAMCQF010000032.1:2302-14657 GCA_023379605.1 Actinomycetota bacterium | reverse complement strand
TCGTAGGGCTCATTGGTGAAGACAGCTTCATTGCCAATGACAACGCCTTTGTCGTTGGCGCCGATCTCTGCCCCCCACATCCACCATGGCCTGGAGATGAGCACTGCATGGGTGGACGCTACCTGCGGTATCTCGATCCAGGTGCAGCGGAGGCGCTCTTGGCGATCATGAGTGGTGCCGGCGTGCCATTCGAGGATCTGGGACTCGTTGGCATCCCTGTCGCTGTTCTTGGCGAACAGGACGCCGTCCTTTGTGATGGAGACCATGGTGTCACACACAAAAAGGAGCCTAGCTCGCCGAGACAAGAGCTGGCAGCCTCATTTTAGCACCGAGCGCTCCTGCTAAGTTCATGTGCCTTGGCTAGGCGAGGGTGGCTGGAGCCGGGGTAGCACTACGATAGTCATGTGGAGGATGTACCGTTCTATAGTGCCTGGCTAGGCCAACTGGGCTGGTGAGCCGTCAGGTCGAGGAGCTGATCTTTAGGGCGAGGGAGCCTGACGTGCTCCTTGGGCGCATGGCGGAGCTCGCAGAAAGCCGAAGCGGTTGGGTCAATCTCCAGCCTGGGATCCATCCAGAGGATGAGCCGCCAGCCTCTAGTGGGCTGCTGGATCTTTTCGAGCCGCACGCAGCGGAGATCCCCATCTGCACATGGGTACCCGGTCGAAGCAAACGTCGTAAGACCCTCCCGGACACGATAGGGGTGCAGCACGCTTCTGGCACAAAGGTTGTAGCTAGGCTCGATTTTTTGGGAGTGGGAATGCCGTCTGGGTGGCGATGGGTTCAGGATCATCCACGGAGGGGGCTTGTGATCCTGCTTCCCCAAGGTGCCAGCTTGCAGAGGGTGGTTGACTGGCTGTTCTCTGCGGCAGAGGCTCTAAGCCCGGTGGAGCTCACAGGAGAGTGGCGTGCGCTCATCCATACCTCAGGAAAGCGGGCCCGGGGAGTGCCGAAGGGAAAAGCCCTCTAGGCTGCAGGGCGTGCTTCCCCAAGGTCACCGTATCCGTCTGGGCCGACTGTTTGGCATCCCAGTAGAGATAACGCCATCTTGGCTTTTGCTCTCGGGCCTCGTCCTTTGGAGCTTCTGGGAGCGTTATACGGTCGATTTCGGCCATCGCGGAGACGGGATCGGCCTGCTTATGGCAATTGTCGCTACGGTTCTCCTGCTCCTGTCGGTGTTCCTTCACGAGCTCGCCCATGCCCTTATGGGACGGTTGCGGGGGCTCAAGCTGACCTCTATCACCTTGTACCTCTTCGGAGGCGCCACGACGGCCTCGGATCCGGGCAACCCTGCCGACGAGTTCCTCTTTACCGTGGTGGGTCCCCTTGCCAACCTCGCTCTGGCTCTTTTCTTCTGGGGTGTCACAATCGCAGCCGACCACGGGGGAGTAGCTGCCATGGCGCAGGTAACCGGAGAAGCTGCCTGGCTCAACTTGCTGCTGGGGGCCTTCAACCTGTTTCCTGCCGCTCCCCTGGACGGTGGCCACCTTTTGGAGGCTGTGGTCTGGCGGATCACCAGGGACCACCCGCGTGCGACGCGGGTCTCAGCGATGGCTGGAGCCGGGCTTGGAGGCGCCCTCATAGGCATAGGTGTCATAGAGCTTCTTATGGTCAAAGGCGGTCTTTTCGAAGGGCTTTGGTTGGGACTGATAGGATACGTGCTCCTTGAAGGAGCCAAGGCCGAGAAGACCAGAGCGTGGATCGAGCAGGTGCTCCAGGGGAAGCCTGCCTACACCCTGCTTACCGAGCATGCACCACCGGTGACCTCGGACACCTCGGTGGGCTGGCTCATAGGAGCGGAGTTCCAGCGCCATCATGTCGATGCGGTACCCGTGGAGGATCATGGTCACAGTGTCGGGATAGTGCTGGCCCAAGACGCGCTGTCGGTCCCTGCCGACAAGCGTTTCGATCTCACTGCCGGCAGCGTCATGCGCTCGCTTGCGGCCCTTCCTCACGAGAGGGTCGATGCCAGCGCCATCAAAGTGCTCCAACTGCTTGCGACCAACCCGCTCGTGGTGCTCGAAGATCCGCATGGAAGGGTGGTTGGTGCGGTCAGCCAGCGCCAGGTTGGAATGGTCCTGGACAGGATGCGCTATATGGGCGCCCAGCAATCCGTATAGCGGGCCAGGCGAGTTGACGATGAGTGTCCCGGGCCCACTTACTCGTAAGCAGCGCCGTATGGCAAGGCGCGCCAGGCGCCGCCGATGGACCGTGGCTGTGCTGGTCGTGGCCATCGTGGCTGGGCTGGGATTGGCACTTGGTCTTGGCCATGCCAAGCATGCAGCCGCTGCCGGTCCGGTGACCGTCGGGCCTGCCAAAAGCACCGAGTCTCCTTTTTATGCCAAAAGCTCTCCTAATGCCGCCAAGTGCCCTCTCTCTGGTTTGGGTGCTCCTGGTGGGAAGGTGCCTTTGAGGCCAGCTCTTGCTATCAAGGTTGACAACTACCCAGCTGCACGTCCTCAGACCGGTCTCGACCACGCCGACGTAGTCTTTGAGGAGCTCGTGGAAGGAGGTATAACAAGATTCGTTGCGGTCTTCCAATGTCAGCTCCCTCCAAAAGTGGGCCCTGTGCGCTCATCTCGATATGTTGACATTGACATTGTCTCCCAGCTGAGCCGCCCGGTCTTTGCTTATGCCGGTGGGATCAACCCCGTTCTCAAGCGGTTGGCGCAGGCCAACGTTATCAACGAGAATGTTCTCGATCTTCCCTCTGTTCTGCAGAGAGATCCGAACAGGGTGGCTCCCTACAATGCCTACGTGAGCCCAGTAGCGCTCCTGGGATTGCACCCTGGCGACACTTCTCCTCCGGCACCGCTGTTTGAGTACTCCCCTGTGGTCCCTGCTGGCGCTGCGGCCGGAGAGGTCTACGTGCCTTTCTCAGGCGTTGCCGAGCCCACCTGGATATATGACAGCTCGAGGGGGGAGTACGACCGATACTATGGGAGCAGCCCCGCATATCTCACGAGCGGCAATGTGATCGACACCACCAACATCGTGATCCAGATGGTCACGATCTCCTACGGTCCCTGGGTGGAGAACTCGGAAGGAGCCCTGGAGGTGAAGTCGAACATGGTAGGCAGCGGGCCTGCCATGATCTTCCGCAATGGGGTGGAGATCTCTGGGACCTGGGAACGCTCCTCTTTGGGTACCCCCACGAGGTTTATTACCTCGGCCGGCAATAGGATCGCGCTTGCTCCAGGCAGGACATGGGTGGAGATCGTTCCTGTAGGTGCGAAGGTGGCTTTTGGGCCCAAAGGGGCATCTACGGCAGCTGGGCTGGGATCCTGAGCTGGCCAGCCCACTGTGGTCTGGGTGTAGATTGCTTCGCAGAGCGAGGCGTGCAAATGTCCAGGCTCTTTGGAACGGCGGTGGCAGATCTGAGGATCCAGGCCCGTGACTACCGTCCCTAGCTCTCTTGGATCAGCCTTCCGTGCAGGTAGTCATCGTAGGCACTCAGATCCAAAAGCCCGTGACCGGAATAGGAGAACAGGATGCAGCGCTCGAGCCCTTCCTCCTTGGCGGCCAGTGCCTCGTCGATTACTGCCCTTATGGCGTGGCTGGTCTCGGGGGCTGGGATCGACCCCTGGGTCCTTGCGAACTGGACCGCGGCATCGAACACTTTACCCTGGGGATAGGCGATTGCCTCCATGCGGCCGGACTTGACCAGGCTGGAGATGATCGGGGAGTCTCCGTGATAGCGGAGCCCTCCAGCGTGTATGGAGGGAGGTACGAAGTCGTGACCGAGGGTGTACATGGCAAGTAGGGGAGTGAGGCCAGCCGTGTCGCCGAAGTCGTATTCAAAGCTCCCAGCTGTGAGGGTGGGACACGAGGCCGGCTCTACGGCCACAAGCCTAACGGTCTCATCTCGGACAAAGGGGAGAGCGATCCCTCCCAGGTTGGACCCACCTCCGCACGATCCGATCACCACGTCTGGTAACGACTCTCCAGCCAGCTGCAGCTGCTCTCTGGCTTCCAGCCCTATCACGCTCTGGTGCAACAGAACATGGTTGAGCACAGAGCCGAGGGAGTAGTGAGTGTCTTGCCGGCTGGCAGCATCCGCGACAGCGTCGCTGATGGCGGTGCCGAGAGATCCGGGGTGGCTTGGGTCATCCACCGGGGAAGGAACGACGCTTGCGCCCCACGTCTCCATCATCACACGTCGGTAGGGCTTTTGGTCATAGGATGCGCGCACCATGTAGACCTTGCACTCCAGATCGAACAGAGCTGATGCAAAGGCAAGGGCGCTGCCCCACTGGCCTGCACCGGTCTCGGTTGCCAGCCTCTTTATCCCTTCGACCTTGTTGTAGTAAGCCTGGGGTACAGCAGTATTTGGCTTGTGTGACCCAGCTGGAGAAACTGACTCGTCTTTGTAGTAGATACGCGCAGGCGTCAAAAGGGCCTGCTCCAACCTATGGGCCCGCACAAGCGGCGTGGGCCTCCAAAGGCGTAAGACGTCTATCACCTCACCTGGGATGTCCACCCAGGGCTCGTTGGATACCTCCTGGGCGATGAGCGCCATAGGAAAGAGTGGAGCCAGGTCATCAGGTCCTATCGGCTGGCGGGTCGCGGGATGAAGTGGTGGCTCGAGCTGGTGATCCATGCGCGCAAGAACGTTGAACCAGGCCTGTGGGACCTGTTGGGGAGGTAGTGTCCAGCGCATTGATTTAGCTCCTTTGGATCCCTCTGCTTTTGAGATCTTGGATGGTCCAGTACTTATATGATGAATGTAGCGCCAAATGCGCTGTTTTTAGTCTGTGCGTGAGAAGGTTGCGATTGCAATGGTGAGCATGACGGCCCCGAAGGCTGCAAATAGACCCAGCTGCAGACCAATGGGGACCTTCCAAGCTCCCCAGGTGAGCCCTGCATCGAAAGCCGAGGATATACGCGGGCTCACCACCAGGTAGTCGAACACCGCGTGCCTCATAGGGTCCACCACGTAGGTAAGCGGATCTATCCTGGTGAGCGCTGCAAGCCAGCCAGGCAGGCCAGTGAGCGGAAATAGGGCACCAGAGAGGAAGAATACTGGCAGGACGACAAATTGCATGACCACTTGGAACGATTCCACCTGGGACATCCTGGCAGCCAGAGCCATGCCCAGAGCGGTCAGCACGAACGCTGCCAATGCCATCTCCCCGACCAGGACCACCAGGAGCGTAGGTGCATAGGGCACGTGCACCAATCCTGCAAGAGCCAGCATGATAAGCGCCTGGATTGTCGCAACCGTAGCCCCACCCAGGCACTTGCCGAAGATCAGGGCGCTCCGTCTCACCGGTGCCACGAGCATCTCGCGAAGGAAACCGAACTCTCGGTCCCATACCACAGAAACTGCAGAGAAGATGGAGGTGAAAAGCACAGTCATGGCCACCACCCCAGGGAACATAAATGTCTTGAAGTCCGAACCCGCAGCGGCCCCTGGGGCTGCCCTTGAGATCATCGACGCCATTCCTGTGCCGAGCACGAACAGGAAGAGGATCGGCTGGACCAGCGCTGTGACTATTCGGAGGCGGTTGCGGCTGAATCGGATCAGCTCACGCCGCCATACCATCGCCATAGCCCTGAGGTCGTCTTGGACCCTCCCGCCGGCCAGGCGCACCTGCGCGGGTGCTGCAGGAGCAAGACCTGTGGTGCTGAACGTGCTCATACCAACCTTCCTCTGGAAGAGATCGACCCTCCAGGGCCTATGGGTGGCGAGCCCGCGCTGGAGGTAGAGCTCGCAGGCGGGCTCTGTGCCATGGCTCTCAACATGAGGGTCTGTGCCGACGCCGCCGCAGTCCCTGCCCACACCGCGCTCACCGCCGCCTCGCTGCGCGTATCCATGGGCCTGCTGCCAGGCGTTCGCTGGAGGAGGCCTCAGCATCTCGGATAGTGCGGCCTGTATAGGTCATAAACACGTCATCAAGGGTAGGTCTAGCGATGCTCACCGATGATATGGCCATGCCGAGATCCGCAAAGAGCTTGGGAACGAACTGCTCTCCAGCAGTTACGTGAACCACCACCTGGCCTTCGCTCACGGTGGCTTCAAGGCCAAACTTCTTTTTCAGCGCCAGTATGGCAGCTTGATGGTCGTCAGTTTGGATCTGGACGCGATCTCGTCCTACGCTCGCCTTGAGTGCGGCAGGAGTATCCATTATCACTATACGGCCCTGGTCGATGATCGCGATGCGGTCGCAGTGCTCGGCTTCGTCCATATAGTGAGTGGTAAGAAAGATCGTTATCGTCTCTTTCGTACGTAGATCATCTATGTAGCTCCAGATGTGGCTTCTGGTCTGGGGATCCAAACCTACTGTTGGCTCGTCCAAGAAGAGCACTCTGGGCGAGTGGAGCAAGCCCCTTGCTATCTCCAAGCGCCGTTTCATGCCACCGGAGAAGGTCCTCACCAGGCCTTTGCGTCTCTCCCAGAGCCCTACCATCTGGAGAACGGTCTCAAGACGCTCCAGAGCTTGAGACCGGGGAACTCCGTAGAGCTCGGCATGGAACTTAAGGTTCTCCTCTGCTGTCAGGTAGTCGTCCAAGGTGGTGTCCTGGAAGACCAGGCCGATCCGCCTGCGGACCTCTGATCGCTGGGTCACCACGTCGAACCCGGCCACCTTGGCCAGACCCGAGGTGGGCTTTATCAGGGTGCAGAGCATGGAAATAGTCGTCGACTTCCCGGCTCCATTGGGACCGAGGAAGCCGAAGGTCTCCCCTGGAGCCACGGTGAAGTCCACTCCTCGAACGGCCTGAAGATCTCCGTAGCGCTTGGTGAGGTTGACGACCTCGACCGCATCTTCCCTGCTCTGCGCAGCTGCGCTGCTGGTCGTCCCCGCTTTGCTCATTGGTGCAAGCGTATCTGTTGGCACACATGCCAGGGAAACCGTCAGCTGTCTGGGCTCCAGTGCGCTGCCGCGGTCATGTTCGCTGCCCAAAGTCGGTGTCAAAGCGCCTCGCTGTGGTGGGCTCTAGTGGCGAGATAGTGTATCCTCAGCGGATCGTGCGTGCTCTTTTGTGTCATAGGGATGCGCCGGTCGGGCTGGCATGAACAGCGGTGCTGGCACGGCAAGCGGCCCATGGAGCTCAGAGGGTACAGGGCGCGCTCTTCCTGCCGCCGACACGGAACTGGTTGAGTGGACGGCTGACCTGGCCCGCCGAGCTGGTGAGCTGACTTTGGACTGGTTTGGTAGACCCGGGCTGATCGTGGACTCCAAGATTGACGGAACCCCTGTGACGGCTGCTGATCGTATGGCGGAAAAGCTGATTCGAACCGAGATAGCATTGAAGTACCCTGACGACACCGTCCTTGGCGAGGAGCACGGTCTGCACAGGGGCAAGGGTGCAAGGCGCTGGGTGGTGGATCCCATAGATGGGACCAAGGGCTTCACTCGCGGGATCCCTCTTTATGCAACCCTTCTGGCTGTGGAGGACGACCTAGGGCCTCTCGCAGGCGTGATAGCACTGCCGGCGCTTTCTGAGATGGTGGTGGCTGGGCGAGGATGGGGGTGCTGGCTCGACCGGCGGGGAACGAGGGTCCAGGCCAGAGTGAGCTCCACGGGCAGGCTTAAGGGCGCTTACCTCACAACGAGCGGCTTTGAGGCATGGGATCTTGGGGCCCTGGGAGAGGTTCACAAGGCCGGCGCAGTGCTTCGCACCTGGGGAGACGGCTACGGGTTTGCGCTTGTTGCCACAGGCCGGGTAGATGCCATGGTGGATCCGCTGGTGAGCATCTGGGATGTCGCCCCAGTGCCAGTGATAATGGCAGAGGCGGGCGGCCGCTTTAGCGATCTCTCGGGAGCTTGCAGGTTGGACGGGGGCTCCGGTGTGGCAAGCAACGGGCACATTCACGCAGAGCTCCTTCAAGTGCTCTCTGGCTCTAGCTGAACGACATAGCGGGCGGTCGCCGGCATGCTCAAACGACATGGTCGATGGACCTCGCCCATGGCTAGTTCTCCTGAGCCAAAGTCACCTCGACCATCAGAGCACTCTCTCCAAGGGCTGGCAAAGTCTCCAGCGTTAAGATCGCCCCAGCTTCGCAGAGATCGGGCTTGGCTAGGCTAACAAGTGCCAGCTTGCCAGGCGAGCCCTTCACTAAGACCTTGTCCACCGGGGAGCGCATGGATCTTTTGGCATTGCTCTTGGCACGCCGTACCTGGCTTAGCACTTCGCCGGTGACATCCAAGATCTCCGGTTGCCAACCGTGCTCCACATCTCCGCTGGCCAAGTCCAACTCGCCTTGTGGCCACGGGGAGTTGTGGATTGAGCCTTCCTGCCACCACGACCAGACCTCTTCGGTCGCGAATGGCAGGAAGGGGGCAAGCAGCCTTAGCTGCACCGACAGGGCGGTCGAGAGAGCTTCCCTGGCTGAATCGGGGCCTGGGGAGCCCTTTGGGCCGTAGGAGCGGGCTTTGACGAGCTCTAGGTAGTCGTCGCAGAACTGCCAGAAAAAGCTTTCGACCTGCTCGAGTGCCCTTGCGTAGTCGTAGGCCTCAAAGGCCGAGGTTGCTCCCTGTGCAACACCAGCCAGCTTGGCCAGCATGGAGCGATCTAGCGGCTCAGTAACCTTTGATCCGAGACGCAAGCCACCAGTAGTGGCCTCAGCTGGACCCGCTTGCGGGGGTTTGGCTGGCTCTAGAGCTGCACGGGCCGGTTCGGCTGAGCCCAACTCACGGTCTATCCTCGCTCCTGAGCTGGTGGGAGCAGAGCCTGCAATCCGGCCTAGGACAAAGCGCGACGCGTTCAGGATCTTGATGGCCAGGCGCCTGCCCACCTTCATCTGGCCTTCGTCCAGCGCCGTGTCCACACCAGGTCGGCCCATGGCTGCCCAGTATCTAACTGCGTCCGCGCCATGAGTCTTGAGCAACGGCAAGGGTGTGACCACATTCCCTTTGGACTTAGACATCTTCTTGCGGTCTGGATCCAAAACGAAGCCCGAGATTGCCGCGTCAGACCACGGGAGGCAGCCGTGCTCCAGGTGCGACCTCACTACTGTGGCGAACAGCCAGGTACGTATGATGTCCTGGCCCTGGGGGCGCAGGTCCATGGGGAACACCCTGGAGAACAGATCTGGATCATCTACCCAACCGCCTGCAATCTGGGGGGTGAGTGATGAGGTCGCCCATGTGTCGAGGATGTCCGGATCCCCCACAAAGCCTCCAGGCAGCCCTCGCTGTGCCGGGTTGAACCCGTCTGGCACCTCGGTGGATGGATCGACCGGAAGACGCTCCTCATCTGGGCGGATTGGCTGGTCGTAGGCTATGGAGCCATCTTCTCCCACCCGGTACCACAGAGGGATTGGAACGCCGAAGAACCGTTGCCGGCTTACGTTCCAATCTGATGCAAGGCCCTCGACCCAGGATTGGTAGCGCACCTCCATCGAGCTGGGGTGCCACTTAAGCTCCCTGCCACGTCGGGCAAGGTCTTCTTTTAAGTCCAAAAGCCGGATGAACCACTGCCTGCTGGTAACTATCTCCAGTGGTCGCTCACCTTTCTCGTAGAACTTGACAGCGTGGGTGATGGGCCGAGGAGATCCCACCAGCCACCCACCCTTCTCCAAGAGCTCCACTACTGCCTTACGCGCTCTGTCAACACGCTTGCCTTCAAGGACTAAATAAGCGTCTTGGGCTGCCCGTATGTCTTCGCACTGCTCACCGTAGGCCTCCCAGTTGACCGGTTGGAGCCTTCCGTCTCTGGAGACAATCGACCGCAGTGGCAGATTGAGGTCTTTCCACCAGAGCACGTCGGTCGTGTCGCCAAAGGTACATACCATGGCAATCCCAGAGCCCTTCTCTGGATCCGCCAGGCTGTGGGCCAGCACTGGCACTTTGACCCTGAAAAGCGGTGTTACTACTTCGGTCCCAAACAGCTCCTTGTAACGATCGTCGTCGGGGTGGGCGACCAAGCCCACACAAGCTGCAAGCAGCTCCGGTCGGGTGGTCTCAATCTCTACGCTTTCTAGCTGTCCCTTGCGATCTTTGTCTCCGGGCTTTGTGAACCGCAAGCGGTGATAGGCACCAGGGATCTCCCGGTCCTCCATCTCCGCCTGTGACACAGCTGTATGGAAGTCGACGTCCCACATCGTAGGAGCCTCTGACTGGTAGGCACGGTCGGTGTCAAGCAAGCGCAGGAAGGACCGCTGGGAAGCTCTCTGGGCAGCCTCGGAGATGGTCGCATAGGTGTGGCTCCAATCCACGGAGAGCCCGAGGAACCTCCACAGCTCCTCAAAGGCCCGCTCATCCTCAGCGGTGAGCCTGTGACACAGCTCTATGAAGTTGGGCCTCGATACGGCGACGGGCTGGTCCGGTGGGGTCTTGGGGGGTGAAAAGCCCGGCTCGTATGCCAGGCTGGGATCGCAGCGGACGCCGTAGTAGTTCTGCACACGCCGCTCGGTCGGCACGCCATTGTCGTCCCAGCCCATCGGGTAGAAGACTTCTAGGCCCTGCATTCGCTTGTACCTGGCTATGGTGTCGGTGTGTGTATAGGAAAGCACGTGGCCTATGTGCAGGGATCCCGACACTGTAGGGGGAGGAGTGTCAATGGAGTACACTTTGGAGCGCTCTTGGGTTCGATCGAACCTGTAGGCAGCTGACTCTTCCCAGCGCTGGGACCATTTGAGCTCCAAGCCCTCAAGGGACGGCTTTTCAGGCACCGTGATCCTCTCGGGCGGCACCTGGCTCGGTGGCTCTCTCTTTGGGTGGCTACTGGGGCTTCGGGAGCTCTCAGAGGCCTCTGAGATGAGCTCTGCTCTTGGTAGAGAGCTCTCGGAGCTGCTGGGAGGGGTCTTGGGTGCGTTTGTGGTCATGATCGGGTTACCGTAGCCAAGTGCTGCACCTCTACGACACCGCTCTCGGTGAAATAGTCCCAATAGAGCCCCGGAGGGCAGGCGAGCTTTCCATGTACGTCTGTGGGCCCACAGTCTACGACGTTCCCCACCTCGGTCACGGGCGAGCCATGCTGGTCTACGATGTGCTTCGCCGTTATCTTGAGGCAAGGGGCGTTCATGTGGTCCATGTCTCTAACGTCACCGACGTAGACGACAAGATCCTTGAACGTGCAGCACAGGAGGATCGCCAGCCAGCTGAGGTGGCTGAGCAGTTCGAGCAGGTGTGGTGGGACGCCTCCGATCGCCTTGGGGTTTTAAGGCCCACGCATGCACCCAGGGCCACCGAGTACGTGGGCGACATGGTGGCCCTTATTGCGGAGCTTGTCGACCACGGTGTGGCATACGAGGCTCAAAGCGGTGTCTACATGGAGGCAGAGGCGGTTCCCGGCTACGGATTGCTGGCGCTTCAGGACATCTCCTCCCTCCAAATGGGGGCCCGGGTGGAGCTCGAAGAGGGCAAGCGATCCCCAGTCGACTTCGCCCTTTGGAAGCGATCGCTGCCTGGTGAGCTTTCCTGGCCGTCCCCGTGGGGTCCGGGGCGGCCAGGCTGGCACACCGAGTGTGTGGTCATGTCGCTCGACCTGCTGGGCGAGGGGTTCGATCTGCATGCGGGGGGCCTCGACCTGCGTTTTCCGCACCACGAGAACGAGCGCGCCCAGGCGGTGGCCTTGGGCAGGCGGTTCGCGCGACACTGGATGCATCACGGCTTTGTAGAGGTTGATGGGCAGAAGATGTCCAAGTCCCTTGGAAACTTTACCTCACTCACCGACCTTTTGGAGCGCACTGATCCGCGCGCCTATAGGCTGTTGGTGCTGAGGTCTCACTACCGAAAACCTCTAGAGGTGACCCCTGCAACCGTCGCGGATGCTGAGGCAGCGCTTTCTCGCCTGGATGCACTGGTGCGTCGGTTTCCAGTAGCTCTTAGCGCTGCGCCCACGCTCCCTGGGGGTCAGCTGCTAGCTGGCCCTAAGACACAGGTCTCCTCCGCCGAGCTTCTACGAGCAGCAGGCGCCAGCTGGGCAGGTGCTGTGGCCACCCAGGCAGGGCCAATGCAACCGGGGGTCATCCAGGCTGGTGACACCCAGGCCCCCTCAGGCGATGCGGAGCTCGACGATCTCGTCTATCAAGTGGTTTCCAGGTTCTGCGAGCGCATGGACGACGACCTGGATACTCCTGGAGCTCTGTCCCTCATCTTCGAGGTCATCCGCAGTGCCAACGCCGCGGCCGATAGAGGCGAAGACGTATCTGCCGGAGCGCTTGCCGCAACGGTGGTCAAGTTGGCCAGATCTGTTGGCATAGAGCCACGCTGCGAGGGCGATGAGGTTCCCCAAGAGGTAGTGGACCTGTTAGATGAGCGTGACCGCGCCAGATCGAGCCGTGATTTTGCCGTAGCGGATGCCATCCGAGATCACCTCAAGGCTCTGGGCTGGGTAGTGGAGGACGGACCGTCGGGAACCAGGTTGCGGCGCTCTGGGACCTGAGCGGATGGCAACGTTTAATCGACAA
>JAMCQF010000032.1:0-2226 GCA_023379605.1 Actinomycetota bacterium | reverse complement strand
GGGACCTGAGCGGATGGCAATGGCTGGACTCGTGCGTTACCAGCGGTTACACTGCATTCCGAGGTGTGTGACCGAAAGCGTCTTTGTTCAGGGCGATGATGGGAGCATGCCAGCTCAGAGCTTGCTTTCTACGAGGTGATCCATGTCCGAATTCTCCCTCGATCTGAACGAGGACCAGCTTCAGATACAGAAATGGGTGCATGACTTTGCCGAGTCGGTGATGCGCCCGGCCGCACACGAGTGGGATGAGCGCGAGGAAACTCCCTGGCCCATCATCGAGGAGGCTGCCAAAGTGGGCCTCTACTCCTTCGAGTTCATAGCCAACGCCTTTGCGGATCCAGCAGGCCTGCTCATGCCGGTGATTAATGAGGAGCTGGCCTGGGGTGATGCCGGCATAGCGCTTGCACTGCTCGGCAGCACGCTGGCGGTGGCTGGGATATTTGCCAACGGCACTCCTGAGCAGCTCGTTGAATGGGCCCCGCAGTGCTACGGAAGCCCGGACAAGGTTCAGCTGGGAGCGTTCTGCGTATCGGAAGCAGACGCCGGTTCGGATGTGAGCAGCCTGCGCACCAGAGCTGTCTATGAAGAGTCGACCGATACCTGGGTTCTAAATGGCACTAAGACCTGGATAACCAACGGCGGCATCGCTGACGTCCATGTCGTGGTTGCTACCGTCGATCCGCAGCTCGGCGCTCGGGGCCAGGCCAGCTTTGTCGTGCCGCCTGGCACTCCAGGGCTCTCAGCGGGCCAGAAGTTCAAGAAGATGGGCATCCGCGCTTCCCACACAGGTGAGGTAATCCTCGATGACTGCAGGATTCCAGGATCCTGCCTGCTTGGAGGCAAGGAGAAGCTGGACGAGAAGCTGGCTCGGGCGAGGGAGGGAAAGCGCTCCAGCTCCCAGGCGGCACTTGCCACCTTCGAGGCGACGCGGCCCTCGGTTGGGGCTCAGGCCCTTGGCATCGCAAGGGCTGCCTACGAGTATGCGCTCGAGTACGCCAAGGAGCGCAGGGCGTTTGGCAGGCCCATAGTTGAGAACCAGGGAATCGCGTTCAAGCTGGCTGATATGAAGACCAGAGTGGATGCGTCACGACTTCTCGTTTGGAGAGCCAGCTGGATGGGGGCGACAAAGAGGCACTTTGGCTCCGGGGAAGGCTCCATGTCCAAGCTTTATGCCGGCGAGACCGCGGTGTGGGTCACAGAGCAGGCAATCCAGATAATGGGGGGCTATGGCTATGTGCGTGAGCACCCTGTGGAACGTTGGCACAGGGACTCGAAGATTTACACGATCTTCGAAGGCACGAGCGAGATCCAGCGCCTCGTGATCGCCCGGGCGATCTCCGGCGTTCACATTATCTAGGTCTGAGGCGATAGATCTGAGGTGATGGTTCGCGCTACGTGCTGCTCGAAGTTGGCCCTTGCTTTGAGGGTGCATGGTAGGTACGCGCTCATCTAACAGCGTGGTGGTCGCTTGCCATGAGGCTTCTTGGGAAGGCGAGGGCCGCGAGCATTGCGAGCAAGCTCGCTGCCGTCATGGCGAGGAACTCTACATGGATGTCGGACTTGTTCACGAAGAATCCCGTGGCGAGCACGATCAGCGCGCCGATTGCATTAGAGAGCCCAAGGGCTATTCCTGATCCCAGGGAGGGGCTTTCTGGGAAGATGTCCTGACCCACCATGATGGTGGTCGACAAGGTCATGAATAAGACGCAGCCGAGAATGGCGGCGATGATCCAGACACCAGGGCCCTGCAGGTATCCCATGGGCACTATAAGTGCCGCCACAGCTGCAGCCGATCCCACAAGGACCACGCGCTTGCCGAGCCTATCGGTCAGGTGTCCGCCGCCGAGGTTTCCTACGATGCCTACCACGAGGATCGTCGTGATCACCGAGGCGCCGCTGACCAGGCTCTCGCCGCGCAGGTGCCAGAGCACTGGGACGAAGGTGACCAGGCCAAAGATGGCGAACGCCCGGAGTCCTGCGTAGATGATGAGCACCGAGAGCGGCAAGCGGCGCCCCGTCCAGCGCGGGCTTGTGCTGTCACGATGCTTTGGCGCGGGTTTTGGAGCGTGAGAAGGTGCCCAGCGCAGGAGGAAGCTGATGGTCAGCAGGCCGGGTATGCCGATGATCGTGTGCCAAGAACGCAAGGAGGAGTCGATGTAGAAGATCGTTTCCTCTGAGCGGTGCTGCATCAGAGATGGAGGTAGGCCCTCCGGAGCCGCCCTGCAG